>CAYOEF010000087.1:0-9710 GCA_964402805.1 uncultured Rhodanobacteraceae bacterium
CGGAACGTCGTGAAAATGTTCGCCCCAAGGTCCATCGACGCACTCTGCAGCGAGCCCGGCAGCCGCTTGAGGCGGGACAGGACCGTGTTGTAGACGACCACCGTGCAGAACGTCACGTGGCCGATCACGATCGTCCAGTAGGAAAGACCGACGCCGAAAAACACGAAGAACGAGCTGAGCGCGATACCCGTGACGACACCGGGCAAGGCGATGGGCAATACCACCACGAACGACACCGTCTCGCGCCCGAAAAAGCGATAGTGGTGGACTGCAAAAGCCGCGGCCGATCCCAACGCCATGGCAAGGGCGGTCGCCACGACCGCAACGCGGATGGAAAGCCACAAGGCGGTGAACACTTCGTGGTTGTGCCAGGCGGCGACGAACCACTTCGTGCTGAATTCAGCGATAGGCCAACTCTGTATGTTGGATTTTTCAAACGCGTAAATGGCGATGACGACCAGCGGTCCAAGGAGGAAAATCATCACCCCGATGGTCCACAGCCACAGCAATCCGCGCGTCAGCCTGCCTGTCACGATTCGCTCCCGGTCACAACATCTCGAAGGCGCCCAGGCGCCTTGCGCCCGTCAGGTAAAGCGCCATGACGATAATGGGCACGACGGCAAGCGCCGCGGCAAATGGAATGTTGTTCGCCGCGCCAACGTTGGAAAAAATGACGTTCCCGATCAAATCCGAACCCGGACCACCATCAAGCATCGGGGTGATGTACTCACCCAGCGACAGTGAAAAACTGAATATCGACCCCGCGATGACACCCGGCAATGCCAGCGGCAGGATCACCTTGCGAAAGGTGCGCAACCCGCGGCCACCGAGATCCTGCGACGCTTCAAGGTAGGAACCCGGGATGCGCTGTATCGACACGTAAATCGGGCTGATGACGAACGGAAGCCACAGGTACGAAAAAACGATCCACACCGCCCAGTTGGAATACCCGATATCAAGTGGCGGCAGCCCGATTGCCGCCAATCCCCAGTTCAGCACGCCGTGGTTCGACAAGATGAGGCGCCAGGCGTAGATCGGACCCACGTACATCGACCACAACGGCAGCATCATCAGCGCGAACAGGACGATGCGCAGGCGCCGTGACGCGACGCGCGCCGCAAAATAGGCGACCGGAAACGCCAGCACGATGTCGGTCAGCGTGACGGCAGCCGCCATGCCGATGGTGAGCACGATGATGTGCCGGTAGGTCGAGCTGAAAACCAGGGTCCGGAAATTGCCCAGGTTCCAGGTGTGCTCGATCTCGCCGGTAAACCCGTTGACTGCCCAGAATGCCGTGACGATCAACATCACCAGCGCCGGCAGATAGATCAATATGAACCACCCCATCGGCGGGCCCAGCAGGGAGGACCCGCCGAGCCCGCGATGGCGCCACAACACGGCATTGAGGGTCATGCCGCGCACGCCGCGCTACCCCTTGACCTGCTGCCAGGCCTGCAGCCACTCGGCGGACGACGTGCAACCCGTGCCGCCGTCACACTGCTTGCGCGGCGTTTTCCAGAACTTGATGCTGTCGAAATAGCTCGCCGGGGCGTTCAAATGGTATTTGTCGCACGAACCCGGTTCCATCTTGTCCATTACCGGGCACGCCTTCTTGTTGGCGGGGGTCTCGCCAAAATAGAGCGCCTGCTGGGCCTGAACCTTCGGCGTGGTCGCGTACTGCATGTACAGGTAGGCACAGTTCGGATGCGGGGCCTTGGCCGACAGCATCCAGGTATCGGCCCACCCGGTCACGCCTTCCTTGGGAATCGTGCTTGCCACGGGCACGTGTGCCGCCAGCAGTGAATTCAGGGTATACGGCCAACCGGCACCCACGGCCACCTCGCCATTCTTGAACAGCTGGATTTCGGTGGAATTGAGGGCCCAGTATTTCTTGACCAGTGGACGCTGTTGTTTCAAAAGCTTTTTCACGGCGTCGAGCTGGCTGGGCGTCAACTCATAGGGATCCTTGATGCCCAGTGACGAATCGTGCGCCATCAGATACAACGCCGCATCCGCGATCTGGATCGGATTGTCCGGTATCGTGATCTTGTTCGCGTATTTCTTGCTGTAGATGACGTCCCAGCTGGTCGGCTTTTCCGGAACCATCTTGGTGTTGTAAATGAGGATGTTCGGGCCCCACTCGTAGGACACCCCGTAATGGATGCCGTTGACCGTATTGAAGCCGGGGGACTTGAGCTGCGGAATGAAGTCCTTCCATGCCGGGATCAGGTCCATGTTGACCGGTTGTACGTTCCCGCCGTAGATGAGGCGCAACGAGGCGTCGCCCGACGCGGACACCAAGTCATATTCACTGCCGCCGCCCTGGCGCATCAATGCCACCATTTCGTTTGACGATCCGGCGTATTTCGCGTGGACCATGCAGCCGGTCTGTTTCTCGAACGGCTTGACCCACTCCGGCTGCGCGTATCCCTCCCAGGCCACGATGTTGAGCTGGCCTTCGCCCGGACCGACCGATTGCATGGGTGCCGAGGTTATCGGCGCCGCCACGGCCATGGATGCCGCCAGCAAGGATGTCACCAGGGCGGCACTGGCACCGACCACAATCTGCTTTGTCATGAGTTGTCTCCTTCATCGGGATGGGCGGGGATTTCGTAGGCGCTGCCATGCGGCCACGCAACGCGCACGTGCTCCCCTTGCTTGTGTGCCTGCAATGCGGTCGGATCACCGCTGTTGGGCTCGACAACCAGAACATTCGTCCCCAGCGCCATGTCGAGGTGGTAGCGCATGAATGCCCCCACGAATTCGCACGCCGTCACGACACCGGGCGCAACCATCCAGGTCGCGCCGGGCACCGCCTCGTCCGGGCCGAGTATCCGCATCTTTTCGGGCCTGACCATCACCCGTTTTCCGTCAAGGTCGAACAGGTTCGAGCTGCCGACGAACTTCGCCACGAAATCGCTTGCCGGCCGTTCGTACAAAATGGCCGGCTCCCCGACCTGCTCGATGCGACCCTGGTTGAATACGGCAATCCGGTCGCTCATGGTGAGCGCTTCTTCCTGGTCGTGCGTGACGTAGATGAAACTGATTTCCAGCGCCTGCTGGATGCGCTTCAATTCGACCTGCATTTCCCGGCGCAGTTTGAGGTCAAGCGCACCCAAAGGCTCGTCAAGCAACAGTACGCTCGGCTGATTGATGAATGCACGGGCCAATGCGACGCGCTGGCGCTGCCCGCCGGAAAGCTGACTGGGCATTTTGTTGGCGTGGCCTTCAAGCTGGACGACATGCAATGCGCGCGCGACACGCTCGGCAATTTCCTTGCGCGGGCGTTTCCCGACTTCAAGGCCATAGGCGATGTTTTTTGCCACGGTCATGTGCGGAAACAGGGCGTAATCCTGGAACACCGTATTCACGTCGCGTGAAAACGGGGGCACGCGCGTGACGTCGACGCCGGCAATTTCGATGCGTCCGCTGCTCGTGCGTTCCAGCCCGGCGATCATGCGCAGCGTGGTCGTCTTGCCCGATCCCGATGGACCCAGGAAGGTGAAGAACTCGCCGTGTCGAATATCAAGATCCAGTTGCCGCACGGCCACCGTGTCGCCAAACGTACGCGAAACCCCCAGCAGGCGCACGATCGCCTGCCCCGCCGGCACGGCAGCCGGCGCGCGCGCGCCATCACGCAATGGCCTGGCGGATGAAACCACCGCGCACGGTGCGGGGTCGGAGGTGGCGGCGCCGGCAATCATTGGTGCTTTACCATGACATGCCGAACGGCCGTGTAGTCTTCCAGCGAATACATGGACATGTCCTTTCCGTAGCCGGACTGCTTGAGTCCGCCATGCGGCATTTCATTGCACAGCATGAAATGGCAGTTTATCCACGTGCAGCCATAACGCATGCGCGCCGCCGTCGCCATGGCGCGGCCAACGTCCGTCGTCCACACTGACGAAGCCAGGCCGTAACTGGTGTCATTGGCCCAGGCGACCGCCTGATCGACATCGTCAAAACGCGTTACCGAAACCACCGGCCCGAAAACCTCGCGCCGCACGATTTCATCCTCCTGCCGCGCACCGGCAATAACCGTCGGCCTGTAAAAAAAGCCCGCGCCGTCTCCGGCGCTCCCGCCCACGGTGATTTCCGTATGCTGAAGCTCGGCGGCACGCTGGACGAATCCGGCGACCCGGTCACGCTGGCGCGCCGATATCATCGGCGGAATCTCATTGGCGGCATCATCGGGCCGCCCATAAACGATGCTGGAAACCGCCGTCGTGAGATCGGCGACGAGGTTGTCATAGATCCCGGGCCCGGCATAAATGCGGCAGGCGGCCGTGCAGTCCTGCCCGGCATTGAAGTAGCCGAAGGTGCGCACGCCCTCGACGACGCTTTTGAGGTCCGCATCGTCGAAAACCACCACCGGCGCCTTGCCGCCGAGTTCCAGATGGGTCCGCTTCACGCTGCCGGATGCCGCCTGGAGAATCTTTTTCCCCGTCGCGACGTCGCCGGTGACCGAAACCATGTCGACGTCCGGGTGCCGGACCAGTCGCTCACCCACGCTTTCGCCGCGCCCGGCGATGATGTTCAACACCCCTTCGGGCAATACCTCGGCCGCGAGCGTCGCAAGATACAAGGCCGTCAACGGCGTTTGTTCCGAGGGCTTCAGCACGACGGTATTGCCGGCGGCCAATGCCGGTGAAAATTTCCATGCCGCCATCATGAGCGGGTAATTCCACGGGACAATCGAACCGATGACGCCGATCGCGTCACGCCGCACCATCGAGGTATAGCCTTCGAGGTATTCGCCGGCGGCGCTGGCCGCCATGCAACGGGTGGCGCCCGCGAAATAGCGGATGACGTCGACCGTCGCCGGCAGTTCCTCGCTCGCGACCAGATGCGCGGGCTTGCCGCAGTTCATCGCCTCGAGGCGGACGAACTCCTCGGCGTGGCGCTCCACCATGTCCGCAAGGCGCAACAACACCGTTGAACGGTACTGCGGCGTGCGGCGCGACCAGCCGTCGAATGCGGCGCGCGCCGCCCGCACCGCGGCATCGACCTGCTCTGCGGACGCCTCCGGTACGGTGCCGATGATTGCCCCGGTGGACGGGTTGACGATCGCCTCGCCCGGGCCCTGCCCCGCGGCCAATCCGCCGCCAAGCAGGAGGGACGTGTAAATGGTTTGCTGTTGATCCGTTGGCATGCCTGGTCTCCTCGAACGCACATGCGATGCCGTGACGCCATCGCCGCGTGGCTGCTTGAGTACTACCATCGCGGTGATATCCTGACAACCGGGAAAATCTAAAAATAGATATCGGAAAATCCGAACGCTATATATAAAACCGCAGTGTTGTTTGCTTTCGAAGCCCATCCGGCTGTCGCGGTGACAATGGATTGCGCCGGCCCACACGCTGATGGACCACGGGCATCGCCAAAGCAAATCGCATGGGCCAATCGCATGAGTTTTTCATTCCGCCAATTACGCTACTTCGTCGCGGTGGCCGAAGCGGGCTCCATCTCAGGTGCCGCCCGTGAGCTGTTCTCGTCGCAATCGACGGTAACGGAGGCGATCAAAACCCTGGAGGCGGATCTCGGCATTACGCTGGTGCAACGCCATTCGCGCGGCATGGCATTGACGCACGACGGCCATGTGTTCCTGCGTCACGCCAATCGCATCCTGGCCGAAGTCGGTTTTGCGCGCTCCGCGTTCGCGAGCCGTCGCCGCAAGATTACCGGCAGTCTGAATGTGGGCGTGACCTCGCTCGTCGCGGGCTATGCGTTGCCGGAGTTGTTGGCCCGGTATCACCGTGCATTCCCCGCGACGGCGGTATCGGTCTACGAGGAAAGCCCGGAATATCTCGAACATTTCCTCATCAATGGCGAGCTCGACGTCGCCGTGCTGCTGCTTTCATCACTCCGCGAACCGTCGGCATTCAACAGCGGGGTGATCAAGAGCTATCCGTCGCGCCTGTGGATACCGGCCGGGCACCGGTTTGCAAGCGAGGAACGTGCGCAGCGGGAGCAGCTTGCCACGGAGCATTATGTGTTGCTCGATCTCGACGAGATCCGCGCATCGACCGAGGCATTCTGGCGAACCATCTCGGAGACGCCCCACGTGGCCTACCGCACGACCTCGGTCGAGGCGGCCCGAAGCCTGGTCGCGACCGGCATGGGTGTATCCGTGCTGCCCGATTTCATGTACCGCCCCTGGTCGCTTGAAGGGGACCGGGTGGAAGCCGTCGAGTTGGTGATCCCGCTGCCTGCGGTATCCGTCGGCGTCGTCTCGCGGCGCGGCACACCACTCAGCGCCACCGCGGATGCGTTCATCGAAATGGCACTCGGCAAGTCGTGAGCGGGGTGATGCGCAGGCGCGGCCCGAAGCCTCGCCCGTCCCGCGTCACGCCCCGGCGGCATTCGCCATGAGCCAACGCAACAAGGCCCGCTTGGGCGTGCCGGGAAGATCCGGCCGCACGTCGATGACCCCGTACCCCCCCTCCGAAACCAGGGCCAGGTCCTCCAGCGCCACCAGGATGCCGGCATCGAGCAGGCTGTCGACGAGGCCGCGCCAGCCCAGGCCGATACCATGCCCGGCGATGGCTGCCTGGATCAGCAAGGTGTAGTTGTTGAACGTGAGCGTGGATGAGGCCGGATAGTGGATTCCCGCCTGGCGGTGGAAATAGGTGGGCCAGTCGAGCCAGCTTTGGCCTTCGTCCGCCAGCAGGGACAACAGCGGCACCTGGCTCAATGCCTTGAAATCATTGATCGGACCGTACGTTTGCAGGAAGGCGGGACTGCAAACCGGCACGACCCGTTCCGACGACAGGCGTGGAACGCGCGCGAGCTGTCGCGCATTGCAGAACACGATGGCCACGTCCACGCTGCGGTCACGCCAGTCGAGGACGCCTTGCCGCGTCACGATGTTGACGTCGATGCCGGGGTGCAGACGCCGGAATTCCGGCAACCGCGGCATCAGCCAGTAGGCCGCCAGCGCAAAGTCCGTGAGAATGTTCAGGCACGGCCGTCGTTGCTGGCGTTGCAGGTCGGCGATGGTGCGTTCCATGTCCGCAAGACTCTGTTGGACACTGGCCAGCAGAACCTGTCCCGCCGTCGTCAGGCGGACACCCCGATGAATACGCTCGAACAATGGCAAGCCGAGATGGTTCTCGAGCTGGCGGATCTGCTGGCTGACCGCCGATTGCGTCGTGCCCAATTCGCCGGCCGCGGCGGTAAAACCCGCATGGCGGCCGGCCACTTCGAATGCACGCAGCGTTGCCAGTGGAACACCGGATAAATACGCCATTAGCTGATCTTATGCATTTGATTAGCCAACCGTCAGTTTACAGCATTTCGGATTAGCTGTATGACTGGTACGCAGTTATATACGACGCTTTCGCAAAGGTTCCACCATGGCCGCCAAGACGCCCCATATCCTGTTCATGATGGCCGACCAGATCGCCGTCAACGCACTGCCATTTCACGGCCACCCGCTGGTCAAGGCGCCGCACCTGTCCAGGCTGGCCGAGGAAGGCGTGGTGTTCGATTCGGCCTATTGCGCAAGCCCCCTTTGCGCCCCCGCACGATTTGCGCTGATGGCCGGCCAGTTGCCCTCGCGCATTGGCGCCTACGACAACGCCGCGGATTTTCCGGCCGACACGCCGACATTCGCCCATTACCTGCGCGATGCCGGCTACCTGACCGCGCTGGCCGGCAAGATGCATTTTTGCGGACCGGACCAGTTGCACGGTTTCGAACAACGCCTGACGACCGACATCTACCCGGCCGATTTCGGCTGGTTCGTCGATTGGAAACATGCCGATATCCGGCCCGACTATTACCACAACATGTCCTCGGTGATACAAGCTGGACCGTGCGTGCGTTCCAACCAGCTCGATTTCGACGATGAAGTCACGTTCCGCGCCCGGCGCTTCCTGTACGACTACGTGCGCAGTGGCGAGGAACGACCGTTCTGCCTGACGGTGTCGCTGACACATCCGCACGATCCCTACGCCATCCCCCAGGCCTACTGGGACCGCTACCGGCACGATGCCGTCGACATGCCGCGCGTGCCGTATTCGGCCGCGCCGCCCGACCCGCATTCGGAGCGCCTGCGCCGCGTCTACCTGCTGGATGAAACGACCCTGAGCGACGCACAGATCCGCAATGCACGGCACGCGTATTACGGTGCCATCAGCTATGTCGACGACCGCCTCGGCGAGGTCCTGGACTCGCTCCGCGAAAGCGGATTGGCCGACGACACGATCATCGTCTTTGCCGGTGACCACGGCGACATGCTGGGCGAGCGCGGCCTTTGGTACAAAATGAGCTGGTTCGAGGGTTCGGCGCGCGTCCCGCTGATCGTGCACAAACCGGGAACCTTCGCCGCCAGGCGGGTGCATGAATCGGTTTCGACCATCGACCTCATGCCGACCTTCGCGGAAATCACCCACGACGGCAACCCGCCGCCGTACGCCATGCCGCCGGATGGCCGCAGCCTGTTGCCGCATCTGGAAGGCCGCGGCGGACACGACGAAGTCATCGGCGAATACCTGGCCGAAGGCGCGATCGCGCCGCTATTCATGATTCGGCGCGGACGCTGGAAGTTCGTCCATTCTACGCCTGATCCCGACCAGTTGTTCGACCTTGAAACCGACCCGCTGGAACTTGTCAATCTGGCGACCGACCCGGCCTGCCGGGACGTCTGCCGGGAGTTTCGCACCGAGGTCGACGCCCGCTGGGATACGGGGCGCCTGTACGACGCGGTCGTCGCCAGCCAGCAACGCCGCAAGCTGATATCACGCGCGCTCATGAAAGGGCGTGTCACGCCGTGGGACTATCAACCCATGTTCGACGCCAGCACCCAGTACGTACGCAACACCATCCCGCTCGACGACCTGGAACGGCGCGCCCGTTTTCCCGTGCCGTCGGGTATACCGGATGCGGCCCCCGCGCCGCTCAAGACGGCCTGAGCAGGCCGCAATCGGCACCAAAAAGAGGTTCCTCGTGAACCCGTCAAAAATGATCCGCCCGCCATGAACGGCACATTGCAAACCGTTACGGAGTGATCTTTATGTATACAGGCAAGCCTATTCGCAACCGTTTTCTCGCCCTCGCCACCGGGAGTCTCCTGCTTTTTGCCAGCGGCGCGGCATTGGCCGCAACGACTGTACGTTTCAGCGTACCACCGTGGCCCGGCGCCGAAGTCAAGGCCGAGGTCGCCAGCCAGGTCCTCAAAGCCCTTGGGTATCAAACCACATTGATTTCGCTGGCGCCGGTAATCGGCATCAAGTCCGTGGCGGCCGCAAGCGCCGACGTAACGCTTGACGTGTGGGTGCCCAGTGAAAAGCCTCCCCTCGACGCCGCCATGAAAACGGGCAACGTCGTCATCGTCGGAACCAACCTGCCTGATGCACTCTACGGGATGGTGGTTCCCGATTATGTCTGGAAGGCCGGTGTGCATTCGATTGGCGACCTGCACAAACACGCCGCCAAATTCGACAGCACCATCTACGGTATCGATGCCGGCAGCCCCGGCAACATGATCATGGTACATGCCATCGACAAGAACACCTATGACCTGCATGGCTGGAAAGTCGTACCAAGCACCACGGCCGCCATGCTTGCCGAGGCCAAGCAACGCATCGAAGCCCACCAATGGGTCACGTTCCTGGGCTGGAGGCCGCACTGGATGAACGTGGTCTACCACCTCAAATACCTCAAGGATCCCAAAGGCATCTGGGGCCACGATTACGTCATCGACACCA
>CAYOEF010000088.1:0-9465 GCA_964402805.1 uncultured Rhodanobacteraceae bacterium
ACAACCTGCGCGAAGTCGCCACCGCGTGCATCCGCCTGCTTGACGAGCCCAAGGCCAGCGTGGCCGAGCTCATGGAGCATGTGCGCGGCCCGGACTATCCGACGGCTGCCGAAATCATCACCTCGCATGCGGATCTGCTGGCCATGTACGAGGGCGGCACGGGATCGGTGCGCGCACGCGCCGTGTACCGGCGCGAAAACAACGGCAACGTGGTCGTGACGGCGCTGCCGCACCAAGTCAGTCCTTCCAAGGTCATCGAACAAATCGCCGGTCAGATGCGCGCGAAGAAGCTGCCGATGCTGGAGGATCTGCGCGACGAATCCGACCACGAGAGTCCGATCCGGCTGGTGCTGGTGCCGCGCTCGAACCGCGTGGACGCCGAGCAGATGATGCAGCACTTGTTTGCAACCACGGATCTGGAGAAGAGCTTCCGCGTCAATCTCAACATGGTCGGGCTCGATGGCCGCCCGCAAGTGAAGGATCTCAAGACGATCCTGGCCGAATGGCTGCGCTTTCGCACCGATACGGTCACGCGCCGGCTCGAGCACCGCCTGGGCAAGGTCGATCACCGCCTGCATCTGCTCGAAGGGCTGCGCATCGCCTTCCTCAACCTGGACGAGGTGATCCGCATCGTACGCCAGGAAGACGCACCGCGACCGGCGTTGATCAAGCGCTTCAAGCTGTCCGACGCGCAAGCCGACTACATCCTCGAAACGCGGCTGCGACAGCTCGCGCGGCTCGAGGAAATGAAGATCAACGCGGAACGCGACGAACTGCAGGAAGAGCAGGCGCGCATCCGCGTGCTGCTGAAATCCAAAACCAGGCTCAAGACCCTCATCAAGGGCGAGATTCGCGCCGATGCGGAAAAATATGGCGACGACCGGCGCTCGCCGCTGGTCGAGCGCAACGCCGCGCAGGCACTGGATGAGAGCGCGCTGGTCGCCTCCGAGCCGGTCACGATCGTGTTGTCGAAGAAAGGCTGGGTACGCGCGGCGAAGGGGCACGACGTGGATCCGGCCGGCCTCAATTACCGCGGCGACGACGACCTCGGTGCGGCCGTACGCGGGCGCACGAATCAGCAAGCCGCCTTCGTCGATTCCACCGGACGCAGCTATTCGACGCCGGCCTACACGCTGCCCTCGGCACGCGGCAACGGCGAACCGCTGACCGGTCGTTTCAGTCCGCCGGCAGGCGCAAGCTTCGATGCCGTGGCCTGTGCCGATCCGGACACGCGCCTGGTGATCGCCAGCACGTTCGGCTACGGCTTCGTGACGCGTTTCGAGGCCATGCTGTCGGGCAAGAAGGCCGGCAAGCAATTCATCAACCTGCACGCAGGCGCGCACGTGCTGGCGCCGGCGGTCAGCGCCGATCCCGCGCGCGACCGCATCGTGGCCGTCACCACGCAGGGTCACCTGCTGATGTTTTCGGTCGCCGAATTGCCCGAGCTCGAACGTGGCAAGGGCAACAAGCTGATCGACGTGCCCAAGGCCCGCTTGACGGCGGGAGACGAAGCCGTCGCCGGCATCGCCGTGGTCACGGAAGGCAGCGGCGAAGTCACGCTGTACGCCGGCCAGCGCAAACTCACGCTGCGCTGGAGCGACCTCGTCGAATACGGCGGCACCCGCGCCACGCGCGGCCGCCTGCTGCCACGCGGCCTGCGCCACGTCGACAGCATCGCCACCAGCGCCTGATCGCCGTCTCGGGTGCACGCCCGCTGTCGTCCGGAAAATTCGCATCCAGGTTCGGATCCGGCTCCGCCGCCATTCCCGCAAAGCCGGAACCCCGTCACATTTGACCCAACAAAGGGCCAATCCAGCGCGCCAGCTCACGACCACCGCTGCGAATTACCAGAATGACGAGCATAATCAGGGATTCGCAAGGGAGGTTCTGATGCACGGCGAATACAAGATGCCCGGCGGCAAGTTGATCGTCGCCGATATCGAAGTCGCCGAAGGGCGCCTGGCGAAAGTGCAGATCAGCGGTGATTTCTTCCTCGAACCGGACACGGCGCTGGACGCGATCAACGCCGCACTGATGGGCCTGCGCGCCGACTGTGGCGAGACGGCCATGGCCGAGGCCATCCACGCCGTGCTCGGCGACGAGGTCGGCATGTACGGCATTTCCGCAGCAGCCGTGGCCGTGGCCGTCACCCGCGCGCTGGAGTCCGGGGCATGAGCCGCAGCGCCTGGCAGGATTTCGATTGGCAGCTCATCCATGCGGGTCCGCGTGATCCGGCCATGCACGTCGCGCTGGACGAAGTGTTGACCGACGCCGTCGCCGCCGGCGAGCGGCCACCGACCCTGCGCTTCTGGGAATGGGACACGCGCTGCGTCGTCATCGGCCGCTTCCAGTCGCTGCGCAACGAAGTCGACGCCGAGGGCGCCAGGCGCCACGGCGTCAACGTCGTGCGCCGCATCAGCGGCGGCGGCGCCATGTTCATGGAAGCCGGCAACTGCATCACCTACTCCATCCACGCGCCCGAATCGCTGGTCGAGGGCATGTCCTTCCAGGAGTCCTATGCCTTCTTCGACCAATGGGTGATCGACGCCCTGGCGGATCTCGGCATCACGGCCTGGTACCAGCCCCTGAACGACATCACCTCCCCGGCCGGCAAGATTGCCGGTGCGGCGCAGGCGCGGCGCAACGGCGCGGTCCTGCACCATGTCACGATGGCCTATGACATCGACGCGGCCAAGATGCTCGAAGTGCTGCGCATCGGCCGCGAAAAACTCTCGGACAAGGGCACCAGGAGTGCAGCCAAGCGGGTCGATCCCCTGCGCAGCCAGACCGGCCTGCCCCGCGAGCAGGTGATCGAACGCATGATCGCCACCTTCCGGCGTGCCCACGGGCTCGTCGACACCACCCTGCGCCCCGCGGAGATCGAGGCGGCACAAGCCCTGTACCGCGAACAGATCGACACGCCGGCCTGGGTCGGGCTGGTGCCGTAGGCAGAGCGCCAGTCAACGGGCGCCAGCGTCATGCGTGCCCGCCACGCAGGGCACCGCGCGGTTGACGCCGCCAGGCGTCCACTTATAGCGCAGCCATATAAGCGTCTATACAGATATTGACATAGCGGCCCGGCCTCACTAGGCTTTCCCCACCACTCATCGAGACCGGCTGAGGGACAGGCCCTGTGACGCCGGGGCAACCCGCGAAACCCCAGGGGTTCCACGGGTGCCAATTCCTGCGGAGGCATCATGCCGGCCGACAGATGAGCATGCGACGCCTTTCGCACGCGGCACCGTGACAGGCTCCGGCTCTCCGCACGACTCGATGTCCGGAAACTGCAAGGAGAGTCGCCGTGTACATGATCGCCACCACACCAGAACCCACCGCGCCGTACACGCCGCTCGCCGTGCGGTCGTCCTGCGCATTCCCGTACCGTGGCCCGCAGGTGCCCGGCTTTGCCACCCACCATGCCACGCATACGCGGGGGATCTGACATGTCCGACATTACATCCTGTACGCGGGCGGTTCGCGCCGGCATCGAGACCGACGCCAGCCACGGCGCCGTCGTGCCGCCGCTGTACCTTTCCACCAACTACGCGTTTGCCGGTTATGGCCAAAAGCGTACCTACGACTATGCGCGCAGCGGAAATCCAACGCGCGACCTGCTCTCGGGCGCACTGGCCGACCTGGAACACGGCGCGGGCGCGGTGGTGACGTCCAGCGGCATGGCCGCCGTGGCGCTGACGCTCGAGTTGCTCCCTCCCGGCGGCACCGTGGTCACGTCACCGGACTGCTACGGTGGCACGTGGCGGCTGCTCGATGCCTGGGCCAAGAAGGGACGCCTCGAACTGCATTTCGTCGACCTCGCCGATCCGGCCGCGGTCAACGCCCTCACGGCGGATGCGCCCGCCATGATATGGGTGGAAACGCCGTCGAATCCGCTGCTGCGCACTTTCGACATCCAGCACATCGCACGTATCGCCCATGCCGCTGGCGCCCTTTGCGTCGTCGACAACACCTTCCTGTCGCCCGCGCTGCAGCAGCCGCTGACCCTCGGTGCCGACGTGGTCGTGCACTCGACGACCAAATACATCAACGGCCACAGCGACATCGTGGGCGGGGCCGTCGTCGCACGCACGCCGGAAGTCGCCCAGCAACTCGACTGGTGGGGCAACTGCCTCGGCCTCACGGGCGCGCCATTCGACAGCTGGCTGACCTTGCGGGGCCTGCGCACCCTCAACGCACGCCTGCGCGTGCACCAGGAAAACGCCACCGCGCTCGCGACGTTGCTCGACCAGCACCCGAGCGTCGAACACGTGTACTACCCGGGCCTGGCCTCGCACCCGCAGCACGCCCTGGCCACGCGCCAGCAATCAGGCTACGGCGCCATGCTGAGCTTCGAACTGGCTGGCGGCGAGGACGCGGTGCGTGCGTTCCTCGACGGGCTGCAACACTTCACGCTGGCCGAATCCCTCGGCGGCGTGGAAAGCCTCGTGTCGCACCCGGCCAGCATGACGCATGCCGCCATGACGCCCGAGGCGCGCCACGCCGCGGGCATCGCCGATACGCTGCTGCGCCTGTCCATCGGCATCGAGGACATTCGCGACCTCGTGCACGACGTCGAGGCCGGCCTGGCGCGCGCCGCCGCGACCATATCCCACCCCGAGGTGGCGCACGCCTGACGCCTGTCCCGACGATGCCCGACTTCGAGGGCCTACCAAACCCGCCGGAAACGAAACACTTCAACACGCGATACCGCAGGTGGCGGAACGCCTTGCGCTCTGCGGCCTGTGCAGGCCGGATCCCGACGAGTCCGACGGCAACGTGTATTTTCAACCACTTCCCCCGACTTGACGGAGATTGCAACCATGGCTAGCAACATTCTCGTGGACCGGCTCGACAAAGGCCCGGTCATCTGTGCCGAAGGCTTCCTGTTCGAACTGGAACGGCGCGGCTACCTCGCGTCCGGCGAATTCGTGCCCGAGGTCGTCCTCGACCACCCCGAAGTCCTGGAACGGGTACACCGTGACTTCCAGCACGCGGGCTCGGACATCGTCGAGGCGTTCACCTACAACGGCCATCGCGAAAAGATGCGCGTCATCGGCAAGGAAGACCTGCTCGAGCCGCTCAACCGCAATGCCCTGCAGATCGCCAGGCGCGTCGCCAACGATCATCCCGGCAATCTCGTGGCCGGCAACATTTCCAACAGCAACCTGTGGGATCCCGACAACCCGGCCGCACAAGCCGAAGTGCGCGCCATGTTCAGGGAGATGGTCGGCTGGGCCAAGGAGGAGCACGCCGACATCATCATCGGCGAAACCTTCTACTACGCCGGGGAGGCCTACGCCGCGCTCGAAGCCATCCAGGAAACCGGCCTGCCCGCCGTGCTCACCATCGCCCCCATGGGCGAAAACAAGATGATGGACAACGTCGGCATCGTGGAAACCTGCGTCGAGCTGGAGCGGCGTGGCGCCGATGTCGTGGGGCTCAACTGCTTCCGCGGGCCGACGACCATGCTGCCGTGGCTGCGCAAGGTCCGCGATGCGGTGTCCTGCCACGTGGGAGCCCTGCCCATCCCCTACCGCACCACCGACGACGAACCGACCTTCTTCAACCTGTCCGACAACCACGGCTGCACCTGCCCGTCACCGCACGGCCGCACGTTCCCGACCGCGCTGGATCCGCTGTACTGCAACCGTTACGAGATCCGCCAGTTTGCCGAGGAAGCCTATCGGATCGGCGTCCATTACCTGGGCGTATGCTGCGGCAACTCGCCCGTGTTCACGCGCGAGGTGGCCATGGCGGTCGGCCTGAATCCACCGGCGGCCCGTTACGCCGAACGCATGGAAAACCACTTCATGTACGGCACCAACGAGCGCCTGCCCGAGCACATCAAGGCGCTTGGCGACCACGCCTGAGGGAGTCGTACCGGCATGCAGGCCAGCTGTCGTCTCCGACTGGCGCCGGTGTCATGGCGGCGGGAAACACCCGTCGCAGTTCAGCGCCGCGACGCCTTGCGTCCGGCGCTTTTTGTCGTGGTCGAGGCGGCAGGCGTGCCATGTCGACCCTTGTGCGACCGCGTCTTGCCGTGGCTGCCGCGATAAATCTTGCCGCGTCGTGTCCGCTTGTCACCCTTGCCCATATCAGCCTCCCGCCACGAAAATCATTCGCGTGGCTTGCCCGTACGATGGTACGCAGCGGCACCCGTGCCGGCAACCACGGCCCGACTCGCATTCGCAGCGCGGCGCGAGGCACCACATTCGATCCGCACGTCGTGAACGCCGGACGTTGCGAAGCGAACCTCAGGCGATTTTGACCGCTACCGTCGCTGCGCCTGCGAACGGATACACGACGCCGTGCGAGGACGCGGGCACGGCACGCCGTACCCCTCATTGGGAGAGTGACGCATACCACGGCCCCACTCCCGCGGAATTTCGTAGGGGCACGGCGTGCCGTGCCCTCATGACGTGCCGTGCCCTCGTCGTGTGCCGTGCCCTCCTCGCCCACCTCGGCTGCGCCATCAAAACCCTCGCCACTGCGACAAACGGTGTCGACACGCGATGGCAATCAACATCGAGGACGTACCATCGCAGTTCCCAAGTGATCGTGGTGGGGCGCCGACTGTTGCATGACGCCTCCTGAATCAGGGCTCGAGGCTCGCAGCTTCAACCCGTTCAGTGAGGAACCACAACCTATTCCCATCCCAACCTGCTTTTTCCCGAACAGCAGTGCGCCGCATCAAGCGTTCGGGGCGCCCGTCCCGAGTATCGACTCCACGCGCTTTGCCACGGCCAACACCCGCCAGTCGTCACCGGCCCGCCCGGCCAGTTGCAGGCCAACCGGGAGGCCGTCGTCGCCGTCACCACAGGGCAGCGTGATGGCGGGCAAGCCGGTGAGATTGAATGGCAGCGTCAGGCTCGTGACCGCGGCGTGCAAGGGCATGTGGTGTCCGTCGATGGTCACCGTCGCGGCGCCGGCCTTGGGCGCCGTCGTGCGCAAGGTGGGCGTGAGAAGTACGTCCACGTCATGCAACACCGCATCCAGCGCCGATGCCAACCGTGCGCGTGCGCCCTGGGCGCGCACGTACCAGATGGCGGGCATGAACTGACCGATCTCGAGGCGCACGCGCACGTCCTCGCCCAGCGTTTCCGGATGGTCCACGAGGCGTCGCCAGTGCGTCGCGGTCGCCTCACTGCACAGGGTGGCGAACTGCACCGACGGGCTGTCCGCCACGTCCGCCACGTCGACATCCACGAGCACGGCGCCATCCGCCTCGAGTGTCCGCGCCGCGGCCTCGACCACGCGACGGACGTCGGCTGCAAGCGGGTCGAAAAAGTGCGCCCTTGGCAAACCGACGCGCAGGCCGCGCAAGTCCGGCAGGCGTCGTGGCACCTGGGCCGGTTGGCCCGCCATGACCGAAAACAGCAACGCCGCGTCATCCACGGAACGCGCAAGCGGGCCCAGGTGGTCGAGCGTCGCGCCAAGCGCCAAAGCCCCGTCGCGGGGTACGACGTCATAGCCCGGTTTGAAACCGACGACGCCACAGCACGCCGCGGGGATACGAATGGAACCGGCCGTATCGGTCCCGATGGCCACGCGCACGATGCCGGCGGCGACCGCCGCCGCAGACCCCCCGCTGGAGCCGCCAGGCGTGGCGTCCGGCCCACGCGGGTTGACGACCGCGCCAAAATGGGGATTCACGCTCGTGATGCCGTAGGCCAGTTCGTGCAGGTTGGCGGTACCCAGGATGATGGCGCCGGCGTCGCGCAGGCGGCCGACGGCAGGGGCGTCCACGTCGCGACTGGCGCCGGGGGCCATGCCGCTGCCGTTGGTCTGCCGGAAGCCCTTGACCGCCATCAGGTCCTTGACCGCCACCGGCACGCCGAGAAGCGGCATTGCCGCGCCGCGCCTGGCGCGGTCGCGCGCCGCGGCAGCCTGGTCCGCCAGTTCCCCGGCATCCGCGAGTTGGACGAACGCATGCAGGTCGCCATGTTGCCCGACCAGCGTCCTTGCGGTCTCGGCAGCCTCGCCCACGTCGTGATCCGACGCACGCGCCTGTTCGGCGATGGCCGCCACGCCCGGTGTGCGTGCCGGCGGCGGGATTCCCTGCAACTGCGGCGCCACCGCGGGCGGCGCGTACCGGCACGGTCCGGCATCGGTCAACGATTCGAGATACTCGAGTTCCGGCAAGTTGTCGGCAAAGCGGGCCAGCCACAAGTCCCGACGGTCGGGAAACGGATAACCGTGAAGCCGTGCCACGCTGTCGACCGTTTCCGCAATGCGTTGTGCCGCGTTCGAATCCATACCTGCCTCTCGATGGACGGAAATGGCGGAATTGCCCGGGCCAGATTACATCACCGCAGGGACCGTAATGGCGTGCGTGCCCAGCGGGACCCATCACACGCCGCGTATCGACGCCATGCGCAGGGCATGCCTCGCCAACGCGCGACCTTGACGTGCGGATTGCTCCTGTGCTAGACCACTGCCTGCAGCTACAAGCGCCAAACGACGGGGTACAGCCACTCACGCCCGGCTGGTCCGCCCCTGAATTAGGCAATGCGTCGATTCGTAGCTCGAAGGTCCTCGCGAGATCTCCCGGCACACGTATGGGTGAGCGGCATCGCGTTGTCCGGCTGGTCGGCTCGACAGCCGTTGATGCATGCCGCTTGGGCAGCATGAACGCCAGCGCGCACGTCCTGTCCGTTGGCGCCGACTTTTCAAGGAGACCAGGATTATGCACGCGAAATGGACAAAGGCGGCCCGCGCCGCGATGTTGGCAACATTCGCACTGGCCGGCACGACGTTGGCCGGCACGGCAGCGGCGGCAGGCACGATACCTATCGGCGTTCTCGTCACGCAGTCGCCACCGGGCTCCGTCATCCAGGGAACGCAAGTGCTTGCCGGGCTGCACATCGCGCAGAACATCATCGACGCCAATGGCGGTGTATTGGGCAAGAAAATCAAATTGCTCGTCGAAGACACCTCGGGCCAGCCACAAAAAGCCCGGACCGGCGCGGAAAAATTGATCACCCAGGATCACGTCGTTGCCATAACCGGTGAACACCAGAGCTCGGACTGCCTGGCCGAATTACCGGTGGTGCACAAGCACCATGTTCCATTCGTCAACACGAACTGCTGGTCCGACGCCGTACGCACGAAGGGTTATCCCGACATTTTCAACGTGAGCCCGTGGAACGCAAAGGCGGCAAAAGCCGTGGCGGCCGTCATCAAGGGGCTCAATGCCAAGACCGTCGTGGCTTATGCGGAAAATACGGATTGGGGTATCGGACAAGCCAAGGATCTCCAGGCGGACCTCAAGGCGATTGCACCGAATACCTCGTACACGTATCACGTGATCAACCGCAAATCCAATGACTTCACCTCGGTGCTCCTGCCCCTAAAAAGCAATCCACCCGACGTGATCGTCGAACTGGCGCTGCCGCCGGCCGGTTATCTGCTGGTAAGCCAGCTCCACGGCCAGGGCATCGCACCCAGTGCCAAGACGTGGCTGATCGA
>CAYOEF010000089.1:0-9451 GCA_964402805.1 uncultured Rhodanobacteraceae bacterium
AGAAGGGATACGTCTACATCGTCGATCGCAAGAAGGACATGATCCTGGTGTCCGGCTTCAACGTGTTTCCCAACGAGGTCGAGGACGTGGTCATCCGCCACCCCAAGGTCGCCGAAGTCGCCGCCGTGGGCATGCCGGACGCGCATTCCGGCGAAGTAGTGAAGCTGTTCGTGGTGAAAAAGGATCCTTCGCTCACCGAGCGTGAGCTCATGCAGTTCTGCCGCGACGAACTGACCGCCTACAAGCGGCCGCGCGCCATCGAATTCCGCAGCGAACTGCCCAAGTCCAACGTCGGCAAGATCCTGCGCCGCGCGCTGCGCGAGGAAGAAGGACACCGCGCCACGACCACCAACTGAACATTCGGCGCGGGGCGCCGCCAGCCTCGCACGCCTGCGGTCTTTTCCAAAGTGCAGATGAGTCTGAACCTGGTGCTGAAGGTAGTCTCGGGCAACCTTGCCCGTGGCATCGACGGCGTGTTTGGGGAACAAGCACGGGCGATGCAGGTCCAGGTACGGCACCAACTCGTCGGCGCAGCTACCCCCTCGCTCACGTTCAGGTCGATGCACCTTGAGCGTGTGGCCGGGCGGTCAAATCAATCCCCATGGCCTTCATGACAGCCAGTGTGGTTTTCAACGTCGGATTGCCTTCTTCGCTGAACGAGCGATAGAGCTGCTCGCGTGACAAGCCCGTGTCGCGAGCAATCTGCGTCATGCCCTTGGCGCGAGCAACGATGCCGAGTGCATGCGCGATGTAGCCGGCATCGCCTGTTTCAAAAGCATCGGCCATGAAAACGGCCATTTCCTCATCATCCACCAGGGCAGCAGCAGGATCGTAAGTTGTCAGTTTCTTAGCCATTTGGAATGCTCCATTCTTTGGCCAGCTTCTTCGCCCCGGCAATGTCGCGGGACTGCGTTCTCTTGTCTCCACCACAGAGCAGCACAACCAAGAGTTCGCCACGTTGCTGGAAGTAGACGCGGTAGCCAGGGCCGTAGTGAATCCTAAGCTCGCTCACGCCTTCACCAACCGACTCGACTTGGAATGACGGTGTCCCGTCCAGACTCATCTGATATTGGACAGGGCTGGTGCTGGACTTGTCACCACGTGCGCGCTAGACTCGTTTGCCACAGGTGATGGTGCGCGCAGCAGACAGGGGCACGCACGACAACCCGCCCGATAGCTCTGCCACGACCGCCCGGCAACGACGGAACCCGAACGCCGTTGCATGCGGTTGACGTACGCGCCCAGCGCTGCCACTTTGATCCGCGCCTGCATCCCGAGGGGTGTCCACGGTGTAGTCGCGTTGAAGAGGTTTTACATGGCCAGCATGATTGCCGGCCTGCCGTGTTGAAAACGTCATTGTGTTGAAACCGTCATGGAGTCGAGGCCGGGCCGAAGCCCGCCACAATGACCCGTGGCGAGCCCGACAACCAAGAGTCGAAATGCTCCCATGAGCGCCAACGCAAGCGGGTCGGACGTGTCCGACGCATCGCCAGCCAACTCCGTACATGCCCCGCGACAGCAGGAAATGCCGCTCGCGCTGGTCAACGGCCAGCCACTGCTTGAATTGCCACAGGATCTCTACATCCCGCCGGATGCGCTGGAGGTGATCCTGGAGGCCTTCGAGGGGCCACTGGACCTGTTGCTGTACCTGATCCGCCGCCAGAACCTCGACATCCTGGACATTCCCATTGCCGAAATCACCCGCCAGTACATGGCCTACATCGAAATGATGCGCGACGTGATGCGCTTCGAGCTGGCGGCCGAATACCTGCTCATGGCCGCCATCCTGGCCGAGATCAAGTCGCGCCTGCTGCTGCCGCGTCCGCCTGCCGATGACGACGAGGAAGAGGACCCGCGCGCCGATCTGGTGCGTCGCCTGCGTGAATACGAGCGCTTCAAGCTTGCGGCCGAAGGCATCGACCGCCTGCCACGCGAGGAGCGCGACTTCAGCACCGTGCAGGTGCATGCCGGCGACCGCGCGGTAATCCGCATCCCGCCCCCGGTGGACATGCGCGACATGCTGTTTGCGCTCAAGGACGTATTGCAGCGCGCCGAACTTTTCACGCAACACCAGATCCAGCGCGAGCCGCTGAGCGTGCGCCAGCGCATGAGCGATCTGCTGAGCCAGCTCCAGGACGGCAAGTTCCACCGTTTCGAAACCATGCTCGCGGTCACGGAAGGGCGCCTGGGAGTGGTCGTGTGCTTCCTGGCCATCCTCGAACTGGCCAAGGAAAAGCTCGTCGACCTGGTCCAGGAAAAGCCGACCGCGGCCATCTACCTGAAGGTTGCCGCGCAATCCGTGCATGCGGCCTGACATGGACTCGACCCAGGTAAAGAACATCATCGAGGCCGCCTTGCTGGCCGCCGGGCAACCGCTGGACATCTCCGCGCTGGCCGCCCTGTTCGAGGGCGACACGGACCCGCCCATCGACAACGCCACGGTCGCCGACGCCCTGGCGTCACTGGCGGAGGACTGCGCCGACCGCGGCATCGAATTGACCGAAGTCGCCAGCGGTTTCCGCTACCAGGTGCGGGCCGGCGTGCACGACCGGGTTTCCCGCCTGTGGGCCGAACGCCCCGCCCGCTACTCGCGCGCACTGCTGGAAACACTGGCCCTGATCGCCTATCGCCAACCGGTCACCCGCGGCGAAATCGAGCAGGTCCGCGGGGTTGCGGTTTCCAGCAACATCATCCGGACGCTCGAGGAACGCGAATGGATCCGCACCGTCGGCCACCGCGAGACACCGGGCCACCCGGCGCTGTACGGCACCACCCGGGCGTTCCTCGACTATTTCAACCTCAAGTCACTGGACGGCCTGCCGCCACTGGCCGACATCGTCGAGATGGATGCCACCGAAGCGGATTCCGAATTCGTGCAGCCCCCCGGCGATGATGTCCCCACCGAGGCCAGCGGGCCAACCATCCAGATCACCGCGTCGACGGCAGCCGGTTCCGATGCCGCCGCGACCACTCCCTCTACCGACCTTGACGAATTCCGCAAGGAGAATCGCGCATGAGCGCGCAGAACCACCATGTACTTTCACTCAATCGCGACACCACGCCCCGCCCGGCGGCACTGACCGAGCGCCTGCACAAGGTGCTTGCCAACGCCGGCCAGGGCTCGCGCCGCGTGCTCGAACAACGCATCGCGAACGGCGCGGTCAGCGTCAACGGGGAAGTCGCCGCCACCGGCTCCAGCGTCCAGGCCGGCGACCACGTGCTGATCGACGATCACCACTTCGTGGTCACCACCGATACGCACGAGCACGCGCAGGTCCTCGTCTACAACAAACCCGAGGGCACCGTGGTCACGCGTGACGACGAGGAAGGCCGGCCAACCGTGTTCGAGCAGTTGCCCGCCGTGCGGGGGGCACGCTGGATTGCCATTGGCCGCCTGGACATCAACACCACCGGCCTGCTGCTCCTTACCACGGACGGCGAACTGGCCAACGCGCTGATGCATCCGTCCAACAACGTGGAACGCGAATACCTGTGCCGCGTGCACGGTGAAGTGAGCCCGGAAGTACTGGAACAGTTGCAGGCCGGGGTGGATCTCGAGGACGGCCCCGCCCGTTTCAACAGCATCCGTGTCGTCAGCGAGGGCAACAGCCACACCTGGTACCGCGTCACGCTCAGCGAAGGCCGCAACCGCGAGGTGCGCCGCCTGTGGGATGCCAAGGGTTACCTGGTCAGCCGCCTGAAGCGGATCCGCTACGGCAACATCGAATTGCCCCGCAATCTGCGCCGTGGCCAGTGCGAACCACTGGATGCGGCCGGCGTCGCCAGGCTGCGCCAGCAGGTGGGGCTGGGCGACACGCCGGATACGCTGACCTTGTCCCCGGTCCTGCGCCAGCGCCGCGCCAGTCGTCGCGTCACCGAGTTCAGGCCCGAGCACAAGAGCCAGCGCGCGTGGACCGGCGCCTACCAGAACGAAGCCCGTGAACTCACCGCCTTCGACCGCATCCGCAACGATGCACCGGCCCGGGGCGACAAGCGCAAACGCCGCCCGCGTGGTGATGTCAACGGCAACGTGATGCCACCGGACAAGCCCGCCAAACGTCCGCGCAAGAACAAGCGTGGCGTAGCCCCCGGCCAGGAACTGCCTTCCGTGCGCACCTGGTTTGCGGGTGAAAGCAAGGCCAAGGGACGGCACGGCAGCCGCCCCGCAAACCGCTCCGGGGCCCCGCGCCGCGGCGGCGGCAACCCGCGCGGAAAACATTGAGAAGCCGGACCGGGTAACATCCCGGGGTCAAGCTCGGACCTTGACCGTCCACGCAAATGAATCATCGCAAGGAATCCCGCACCATGAGCGACGTCCTCATCTACCACAATCCCCGCTGTTCCAAATCCCGCGCCACCCTGGAACTGTTGCGTGAGCGCGGTATCGAGCCGGAAGTCGTCAAGTACCTTGCCACCCCGCCGAACGCGGAAGAACTCGACCGCATCCTGCGCCTGCTCAAGCTCGAGCCGCGCCAGCTGATGCGCCCGCGCGAGGCCGAATACACCGACCTCAACCTGTCCGACAACAGTCTTACGCGTTCGCAACTCATCAACGCGATGGTGGAGCATCCACGCCTGATCCAGCGCCCGATCGTGCTGGCCAACGGCAAGGCCGCGCTGGGGCGTCCGCCGGAAGCGGTGCTCGATATCCTGTCCTGACCGGGGACGTCGGTCAGACTACTGCTGGCGTGATGCCGTGGCGCGAACCCGGCCGCGCGTGTCGTCAAACTTGACCACCACGATCCCGGCCAGGACAAGCGCGCCACCGACGAGCTGGATCGACGTCGGGATCTGCGCCAGCAGCAGCCAGGCCCACAGCACCGCGAACAAGACCTCGGAGAGCCCGAGGAACGACGCCAGTTTGGAGCCCAGTTCGCGCGTGCCGGCAATCCCGGTGAGACAGGCGATGGCCGATGCCACCACGCCGAGCGTGACCATGTCGGTCCACCACGGCACCTGGAATCCGGCCAAGGCGACCGACTGTGTGTTCCAGGCCATGGGGACCAGGCCCACGGCACCTGCCAGCAAGAGCAAAAGCGTGCCCACGAGCAGGCCGCCGCAGGCCAAGGCTACCGGCGGCAGGGTGCGCTTGACGTCGGCCGCCACCACGAAGAACACGGCCAGGCCCACGGCCGACAGCAAGCCCCACATGATTCCCAGCGGATCGAGGTTGAGCGCGCCAAACACCCCCAACATCAGTACCAACCCGGCCATCGCGACGCCCGTCCCGGCCACGGTGAATGGCTTGGGCCGCTGACCGTGGCGCAACCACAGCCAGCCGACGATCAGGATGACGGCGCAGTACTCCAGCAGCAGCGCGATGCCTACCGAAATTCGCTGTACAGCCAGGAAATAGGTCAGTTGGCACGCCCCCACGGCAAAAACACCAAACATCACGATGGATGGCCAGCCACGCCGCAATACGTGCCAACGCCCGCGCATCGCATGCACCGCCGGGACAAGCAGCGCCGTGGCGCCGATAGCCGTGCGCAACACGACCGCCGCGGCTGGCGACCAGCCCGTGTCCAGCAGGCCCTTGGCCAGGGCACCGGAAAGGCCGAACGCCGCCGATGACACGACGATCAGCACCAGACCAATCAAAAACTGAACGCTCATACCTGTCCCGATTCCACGACACGCTCTACCCCCGCCCGACGCGTCCACGACGCGCACGGCCAGTCGGCAGCGTGCACCAACCCGGTGGCCGGGCTCGTTCACACGCGCCGACGTCGCCACCCACCTACGAAACGAATCAACCACGGCGCCCGATGGCGGCATACGCCGCCACGGCGTCAATCCTCCAACGCGAAGGCGTCGGCATCCATCCAGGCTGGAAAATGTTCACGATGCGCCACCAACTGGCCTGCATCGAGCGCGACCGTCGCGACCTGCTCCTGCGCGCCAAGATCCACCAGCGTCATGCCGAGCGGATCGAGCGCGGCGCTGTCACCGGCATAGACATGGCCGTTGCCATCCGTGCCGACCCGGTTCACGCCCACGCAGCAGGCCAGGTTCTCGATGGCGCGTGCACGCAGCAAAGTGCGCCAGGCGTGGCGGCGCGGCGATGGCCAATTGGCCACGAACAACGTCAGGTCGTACGCCATGCCGCCCTCGGCCGCTTCGTCACGCCGGTTGCGAATCCACACCGGGAAGCGCAGGTCGTAGCAAACCAGGGGCAGGATACGCCAGCCCCGCCACGTCACCAACAGGCGCCCGCGTCCGGCGGCGTAGCGCTTGTGCTCATTGGCGTAGCGGAACAGATGACGCTTGTCGTAGCAACGCACCTCCCCGTCCGGGGTGGCAAACAGCAGGCGATTGTACACCGCCGCGCCATGCGCGCCGTCGGCACGCAACTGCACGCTGCCGGTGACGGCCGCATCGAGCCTGCCGGCCATGGAACGTATCCAGTCCACGGTCGGACCGTGCATGTCTTCGGCCTGGTCGATGGCCTCATTGGAAAACCCGCTGGTGAACGTCTCGGGCAGCACGACCAGGTCGGTCTGGCCGGCCAGCGGTTCGATCAAGTGTCCGTAATAGTCGCGGTTTGCCGCCGGATCGTGCCAGCGCGTATCGCCCTGGACCAGAGTTACCTTCAAATCCTGCATGACCTGACCTCACAACTTGCACAAACGTTCGGCGCCGGCTGCGAGCGTGGCGTCGCTCTTGGCGAAACACAGGCGCAACAACCGCAGCGACGGCGGCACGGCATAAAACGGCGACAAGGGAATGCCAACCACGCCGACCTCGCGCACCAGCCACTGGCTGAATTCGACATCGTCCACATCGCGCACGGCACTGTAGTCGACGAGTTGGAAATAACCGCCGTCGACGTCCAGCAGGCCCAGGCGCGACGGCGCCAGCAGCTCGCGGAAGTGGTCGCGGCGCATTTGGTAGAAACCGGCGAGGTCGGTGCAATGGTCGGCGTGCTTTTCCAGCACTTCGGCCAGAGCCACCTGGGCCGGGCGAAAGACGGAGAACGTCAGATACTGGTGTACCTTCCGGAACTCGGCCGAGAGGGCAGGCGGCGCCACGCAGTAACCAATCTTCCAGCCGGTGCAGTGCCAGGTCTTGCCGAACGAGGCGATCACGAAACTGCGCTCGGCGAGCTCCGCGTGCCGGCACACGCTTTGGTGTGCGTGCCCGTCATACACGATGTGCTGGTAGACCTCATCGGACAGCACCACGATGTTCGTATCGCGGACCACCTCGGCAAGGGCATCCAGATCCGCCGCCGTGAGCACCGCGCCACTCGGATTGTGCGGGCTGTTGATGACGATCATGCGGGTGCGCGGCGTGATCGCGTCCTTCAGGCGCTGCCAGTCGACGTGGAAGCCTGGCGCGGCAAGCGGCACGTGCACCGCCGTGCCGCCCTGCAACTCGATGGCCGGCTCGTAGCTGTCGTACGCCGGGTCGAACACGATCACCTCGTCGCCGGTACGCACCACGGCGGCGATGGCGGCAAACAACGCCTCGGTGGCCCCGGACGTCACCGTCACGTCCGTATCCGGGCTTACGCGACGCCCGTACAGGCGCTCGGTCTTGAGTGCGATCTGCTCGCGCAAGGCGGGCATGCCGGTCGCAGGCGCATACTGGTTCTCGCCTTCGTTCATGGCCCGGGCGGCCGCATCACGCAATGCCTGCGGCGGCTCGAAATCAGGAAAACCCTGCCCCAGGTTGACCGCGCGATATTCCGCCGCCAGTTGGCTCATCACGGTGAAGATGGTCAACCCGACCTTGGGCAGCTTGGTATCCAGACGCATGTTCGAAGGCTCCACCGGCACGAAGTGGCATGCTACCACCGCCACGAACGGTCCGGCAGTGCGCCGCGGCCGCGCATGCGTGTTGAAGCGCACATCGCCAGCCAGTACAATGCCCGGCTTTGTATCATCGCTTTCGGTAATTCAGGAGTCTGTCGTGAAGGTACTTTCCTCGCTCAAGTCCGCGAAGCAGCGCCATCGTGACTGCAAGATCGTACGCCGTCGCGGCAAGGTCTTCGTGATCTGCAAGTCCAACCCCCGCTTCAAGGCGCGCCAGCGCTGAACCGCCCCGGCCCGACGCGACCACCGCAGTCGGCCACGGCCACCCCGTCACTCCCCTTGCCGCGCCGCAACGCGCGTGGCTAGAATCGCACACCCGCCATCCGTGCCGTTGTAGCTCAGTTGGTAGAGCAACTGATTCGTAATCAGTAGGTCGAGTGTTCGAGTCACTCCAACGGCACCACCATGTATCGGTTGTTCATGGCGACAGCGCGCCGGCTCCGGCCAGTGGTGCGTTACACATACCCACGCTACAGCGATCGCAGAATTCGGTAGAACTGCGCCTTCGAGACGCCGGCCTGATGCAGCATCATCGTCAGTAGCTGCTTGCTGAAAGGTGCTTTCGGGCAATCCACCGTCACGCGATGAAAGCCGGTTGCATCGGACTTCACCCACTGCTCATGAGATGTGGCCTTCTTCTGCCGAGGCTGAAATCCCAGATGTCGCAGTACCGCCTTCATTTCGCGGCACGTCACCGGCGGATAGCGTTCCCCCACGAAGAATCAGCAGGACGCGGGCACCAATGGCATCTGTTCAGCGAACCGCACCTGCTTGGCACGACCGTCTCCATTGCCATTGTTGCGCATCCTGCCGAGAAGAATCAGGAACCAGTACCGAAGCCAGAAGCGCAACGGAGCACGGCGCGAGAGCAAATACTCGGCGTGCGCCACATCCTCGCCAGCCAGCGCATCGAACACATACTCTCGAATCTGCTCGTCGAGCTTTGCCTTGGCTTCATTGAAAGAATCAGCTTGGGCAGCCAATGCAAGATCCAGACACACGGCAACCCACTGGTGGTCAGCACCCCGCTCTGCGTAGCATCGAACAACGAGCTCGCATGGCCGCATAGAAGCATCCGCCTCGGTCATCTCTGCTCTCCCCTGCACACGAAGCGAATTGTACACAACAACTCTTGACAAAGGCCAGAAAGCAGTTCCACCGACTCCCCATCAGGGCGAGGATCAGGTTGTGTGCGGGTGTGTCTTGCCGTTTTTCAGCCGAACCATCATCTCGTGCGCATGGGAGTCTTCGTCCTCGGAGCTGGGACAAATCGCTCGTGCACACAGAATGCCTTGTTTGCAACGCTCTGAAATCCGTCACAGTCACGCGCGGTAGCGCGCGACTCACGCTCCTATAAAACAAGCGACCCTCACGTACACCGTCCCCGAAACCGTGGCCTGACCACGACCCACAGTACGATCACGTATACGAACACCGCGACGTAGCCAACCGCGAACACCCATAGCGGCAGTGGCCAATAGATCAGGCGGTTGATCCAGCTCGCGATCAAGGGTTGTGTCTGCGCGTTGCCGGCAAGGTCGTCCTGCCAGATGGTAAGAAAACACGCCCGCCCCGCCAGCGCCTGCGCCGCCACCGCGGCCATGCTCAGCACGTGCGCCAGGCGCCACCAGAAC
>CAYOEF010000090.1:0-9442 GCA_964402805.1 uncultured Rhodanobacteraceae bacterium
TGGCCTCATATGACCGTCGGCGCTAACGTACTCTCCTGGCAGGCATTCGCAACCATGCTGGATCAAAGGCAGGAAATATGCGTTTCCAGAAAATGATAAACGTCGTGGGTGTGCATGTCGGTGGCGAGCTCAATGAGGTGATCACAGGCGGCGTCCTCGACGTTTTCCCCGGGCGGACCATGTTCGACAAGATGCTGTATCTCCAGAACCATGCGGACGAGTTGCGCCAATTCCTGCTGAACGAGCCGCGCGGGCGTATCACGCAATGTGTCAACCTGGTATTGCCTTCATCCGATCCGGAGGCCGTGGCGGGTTACATCATCATGGAATCGGAATATTACGTGCCCATGTCGGGCTCCAACACGATTTGCACGGTAACGGCGCTGTTGGAAACCGGAATGGTCCCGATGGTCGAACCTGTCACCAGGTTCAACCTGGAAGCCCCTGCAGGCCTCATTGGAATAATCGCCACCTGTAGTGACGGAAAATGCAAGGATGTCACATTCCAGAACGTCCCCGCTTTCGTCTTTGCGCTCGATCAGGACGTCGATGTTCCAGGCCTCGGCACGATCAAAGTCGACGTCGCATACGGCGGCATGATCTATGCCTTGGTCGATGCCGCCGAGCTTGGTTTCAAACTGGTTCCCGCTGAAGCCAGGGCGCTGGTCGAGCTTGGGGAACGCATCAAAAAGGCGGCGGCCGAACAATGCCCTGCGGTACACCCGCAAAATCCCGAAATCCACACAATCAACCAGACCCTGTTCGCGGGACCGTTGCAGGCTACCGGTGAAGGCAAGCGGTCGAGAAACGCGGTCATCGTCTCACCGGGCCGGATCGACCGTTCACCCTGCGGGACGGGCACCAGCGCCCGCCTTGCCGTGATGCATGCCCGTGGGCAGATCAAAACCGGCGAGCCTTTCCTGCACGAATCCATCATCGGCAGTGAATTCACCGGCCGCGTCGTCGAAACCGCCGATGTCGGAGGCAGACCGGGAATCGTGCCCACCATCACGGGTTCGGCCTGGATCACGGCTTTTCACCAGTACGTGCTGGATGCCTCGGACCCGTATCCCACGGGCTTCAACCTGCCGGATGCCTGGCCCGCACGCGAATGAACGCCGGTCGTTTCGACGGCCAGGCCACACTCCCTATGTGTTTTTATCGTACCGGCGGCAGCGATGACCGCTGTCCAGCACCATTACCTCATGACATCAACTACAACCGAGGAGATTGAGATGAGCGACCTGGCGGGTATTTGCGTACCAATCTGCACGCCATTCAAGGACAACGGCGCTTCACTGGACGAGAAGGCTTTTGAAGCCAACATCGATTCATTGCTCGAAGCGGGTATCCACATCATCGCCGTGAATGGCGGCACGAGCGAGTTCCCATTCCTGTCCGAGGCGGAAAAGCGCCGTACGGCGGAAATCGCATCCAAACGCATCGATGGCAAGGCCAGGCTCGTCGTCCAGACCTCTGCCATACGCACGGAAGATGCGATCGAAAATACCCGGCATGCCGCAGGCGTGGGAGCCGACGCGGCACTGATCCTTCCGCCATATTTTGAGGGTCCGGGCGAAAATGGCGTCACATGGCACTACGAGCAAATCGCGCGCGCCGTGAAGATTCCGATCATGGTCTACAACATTCCCGTCTATACGCAGTTCGACGTCACGCCCGACGTCTTCGGCCGGCTTTCCAGGATCGACGGTGTCGAGTACGTCAAGGACAGCACCGCCAACATGCAGCGCATTGAACAGTTCGTCGCGCGGGGCGCCAAGGTTTTCAATGGCTGCGATTTTCTCAATTTCTATAGCCTGCTGGCCGGTGCACCAGGACTGTTCACCGGTTCCGGCAACGCCGTCCCCGAGCAGCTGGTGCGTATCTACGATCTCGTCAAGGCAAACAGGATTACGGAAGCCGCGCCTCTGTGGCGACGCCTCGTACCGATCAGTGACCTGCTCTGGACTCTGCCTTTCAACCCGGTCGCCAAGGCTGCGAGCCACATGACCGGGCGTCCCGCAGGCGAATGCCGCATGCCCGTTCCGCCACTGACGCCAGAGGAATTGAGTCTCGTCGAACAGGCGGTCGAAGCAGCCAGGCCATAGTCGAGCCAAGTCTGCAACCGACTCCGTGCGATCAGCCGCAGGGCCCGCCACCATCAGCCACACGGGCGGAACCCAAAGAGGCGCGCCGGCTCACACGACGTGCTATCGTATGAGTCGACGCGCCAGATCGAGCCGTCATTATTTCGTGCCGTTTTATTTGCGGTGCTGGAGCACTCGATCTCGTGACAGGTTCGCTTCGGAACAGGGCGGCAAAGGCTAGAACTGCTCATGACCACACGCAAGGGCAAGGAACCCGGCAGCAAGAAGCGCGCGAGTGTTTTTGACGTCGCGAAAGCGACAAACGTATCGGTTGCAACCGTGTCGCGCGCGTTCAATCGACCCAATCTCGTACGCGAGGACGTCCGGATCCAGGTTATCGAGAATGCACGGCGGTTGGGTTACACGGCGAACCCGGCGGCAAAGGCTCTGCGTTCACGCAAGACCCACATCGTCGGTACGGCCATTCCGACGTTGGATCATGCCATCTTCGCGAGAATGGTCAACAGCTTCCAGGATACGTTTGCACAACATGGATACATGACGATCGTATCGACGACCGGGTTCGATAATACGAGAATCTTCGAAAAGGTGAAGATACTTTATGATCGGGGCGCGGAGGCACTACTCCTGGTTGGTGAAGTTCAAGACACGGCATTGCAGCAGTTCCTGAAAAAAACCTCCATTCCCGCCGTCACGACTTATTCGTACCTTCCCAATAGCCTTGTTCCTTCGGTTGGTTTCGACAACTACGGCGCTTCCGTAAGCGTGCTGGAGTATCTTGCGGATCTCGGCCACACCAACTTCGTATTGATTGCTGCATCGCCATTGGGCAACGATCGGCAAAGATCCCGTATTGCAGGCTACAGGGAGTTCATTGAGGCAAGAGGTTTGTGCGGGGCGGATCGGGTGATTATTCGGCCTCACGAAATCCGCGCAGGAGCCGATGCCATGCAGATAATATTGAAGGATTATCGCGATACGACGGCAGTGGTGTCCACCAGCGACGTGGCGGCCCTGGGGGCCCTGAGCGAGTGCAGGCGCGTGGGCATTCGCGTCCCCCAGGACATGTCGGTCACGGGTTTCGATGATTCCGATTACGACCGGCATCTCAATCCGCCCTTGACGACCATTGCCGTACCAGCCAAGGAAATGGGCTCCATCGGGGCGAACGTGCTCCTCGAGGCCCTCGCGACGGATAGTTCCCCGCGCGCCGTCAAGCTCGACTCGCAACTGGTCGTCAGGAAATCAGCCTGCCCACCCCGTGTGAAGCAGCAACTCGGTCCATTGCTGGTCGCCTGAAGTTTTCCCGTCACAGGCCGTATCCCCCTCAACGGATTTCATCCAGCCACGCCGAAAACCTGATCGGGCGCGTGCAGGCCGGTCTTGGGCCCGGGGGCCGCCGGCACCCCACCAGTTGCCGGCAACAATCGCCTTGATCCGATCCTGGGCACTTTCGAGGGATTATCAATCAATACGACCCTGGAGCAGCGCCACGCCCCGTTCATGGAAACGCATGTATTCCGCATCCGGCACAAAGGCGCCGCCGGTAGTCCAGAACAGATGCGTAACCAGGGCAGGATCCACGGATGATCCGGCGGCACATCCCATCGCGTTTTCGTCCAGCATGCGCGCCGGCCCCAGCAACCCGGCCGCCGCAGAGGGTTCGATGCGCAAACCCGTCGCACGCTCCAGCCGAACCAGCGCCGTGAACAGTTCGGAGTCGGCCACCGTGAAAGAGCCACTGACGAGACGCCCGACAAGCCCGAATACCAATTCCGATACCCGCGCCACGGCCAGGCCATCGGCCTCGGTCCTGTTGTCGAGCCCGTAGTCGTAAACGGACCGCGGTTCTCCTGACAGCATCCTGACCATGAAGGCGGGGGACGCGACGGGTTCGGCAAAGAAACACCGCACCGCATCGCCATAGACGTGCTTCAGGCCCCAGGTGATACCGCCGGGAGCGCCGCCGACGCCGCATGGCAGATAGACGAACAACGGGTGCCGCGCATCCACCGTGACCCCCAGCTTGCCGAGCTGTTCGTGCAGGCGGAGCGCGGCAACCGCATAGCCAAGGAACAGATCAAGGGAATTTTCGTCGTCGACGAAATGCGCGCGCGGGTCGTCCGACATCTGGTCCCGACCGGCCGCGACGGCATTTGCGTAGTCACCGGAATGCTCGACGACATTCACGCCGTGGCTGCGCAGCCGTTCCTTCTTCCATTCCTTGGCATCACTGGACATGTGTACGGTCGTCTTGAAACCAAGCGCAGAGGCCATGATGCCAATACTCAGGCCAAGATTTCCCGTACTTCCCACACCAATGCGGAAGTCGGAAAAATGCGCGCGCGCGCCGGGCGTCGTGAGGAGCCGCAGATCTCCCCCGGGCTGAATCAGGCCCTCGGCGAGAGCGACCTTCTCCGCATAGACCAATACCTCGTGAATGCCGCCGCGCGCCTTGATCGAACCCGCCACCGGCAAGGCATGATCGGCTTTTATAAAAGCCTTGCCGGGCAAGTCGGCGCCAACCAGTGACGCAACAGACGGCACGGGAACAAGGGGTGATTCGATAATCCCTGCCGACGCATGCAACCCGGGAAACAAAATCGCCAGTGCGGGAGCCCAGCGTGCCAGCCGATCCCGCGCGGCATCCAGATCGCCTCTTTGCACCGGGAGCGTGGACAACACGCCATCCACCCCCGCCAGGCGCGGACTGGCCATAAACGCCGGCCTGCCCTCACGCACGGCCGCGTCGACTGCATCCTTCCTACGCTTATCGGAAACGTCCATTGGATTACCCGGTGCCGTCTCGCACCGTCGAGACGAGTGACTGCATGTACGCTCCACTGTCGCACACCCGTTGCGACAATGCCGCGAACCCCGGTTTCAAGCCCGCATTTGGGAATGCACAGCCCCTTGTCCCGGTTCTGAAACACAAGGCGAAGCAACGCTGGCATCTACACTGTAATCGATTACAATCCTACCATGGCACCGGTTCGAAGAACCAGCTCGCCAGGATCACAGCCAGGTTCTTCGCTCGTGGCACTCAACGCGAGGACACGGTACGGATGACAGCTGAACGCTACCGGCGGATGGGGCAGTTGCGGGCCATCGGGCAAGACTCAAACCAAAGAAGAGAGGCCTTCCATGCCTAGAATAGCGGATATAGATCATGTCGAGCTGTATCCCAGCGCCATCAAGGAAAGCTGGGATTCCGAATCAATCTGGTCGCCGGTCCTCCCGAGCTTCATCATCCGGGTCACCGCCGAGGACGGCACTGTCGGCGTGGGTGAGGCAACGAGCCAGGTCTGGTACCTGGGCGAAACGGCCGCGCAGATGACGAGCGTGCTCGACCTGTACAGGAAACGGCTGATTGGCCTGGATCCGACCAACCTCGCCATGGCCAATCACCTCATGCAGATGAGCTATTCCGGCGGCATGCCCGGCGGCCGTTCCGCGCAGGGCGGCGTCGACATGGCGCTGCATGACATCGTCGGCAAGCTGTGGGGCGTCCCGGTGAGTACGCTCCTCGGGGGCGCGCGTCGCCAGCATCTCGACCTGATGACCAATCTCTACCACAAGACTCCGGAGGCGATGGCCGATGCCTCCAGAGACTTTGTTGCGCGTGGTTTTCGCGGCCTCAAGATCAAGGTTGGCGACGTGATCTGGAAAAACGGCCTGTGTGCCACATCGATCGCCACTGAAACGAGTTTCCTGGAAGCGGCGTTGGACGCGGTGCCGCGCGATGTTTTCATCGATGCCGATGCGAATCAGGCCTGGGACAACGTGGGCCTGACGGTACGCACACTGGAACGTTTCCGCGATGCGGCCAACCTGTCGATCGAACAGCCACTGCAATACGACAATGCCGTGGGCCACCATGAAATCCGCCAGCGCAGCACCGTGCCGGTGATCCTCGACGAATCCGCGTGGTCTCCGGAAGCGGTCCAGAACCTCATCAGGATCGGGGCATGCGATCGCATCGTCCTCAAGACCAATCGCGTCGGCGGGCTCAGCCGGGCGCGCAGTGTCGTCGCCATTTGCGAGGCTGCCGGTGTCGGCGTCAGTATCGACACCAATCCGTACACCCTGGTCGGCGACACCGCCAACTGCCACCTCGGCATGACTACCCGAAGCCACTTTCCGATCTGCTGCGATGGCCACGAGACGTTCCTGAAACTACCCGATCCCACGGTTTTTTCGGGGGGCGTCGTCACGGACAAAGGCTACGCGGAGTTGCCGGACCGGCCAGGCCTGGGCCTCGACGTGGACTGGGAAAAATTGAAGGCCCTGTCGGCATCTTCGAAGCACTGAAGCGGCGCCCGCCAAGCCGGCATCGACACAGTTCCCGGCCACGTGCCACCAGGATGCGAACCGCTGGCCCATATCGCAACCAGTCTCGCAACCATCAATTCCATCTTGAACCGGAGTCGCCCAATGAATGCGCACCCAGATTTCCACCACGAGGCCAGGAAGCTGCAATTCGAAACCCGGGCTTTCATCGATGGCCGATATGTCGACGCAAAATCAGGTGAGACCTTCGAGACACGCAATCCGGCAACCGGTGAGCTGCTGGCTCGTGTCGCCGCCGGTGATGCCGCCGACGTCGACGATGCGGCCAGGGCGGCGCGCCGCGCATTCGAAGCGGGTTGCTGGTCGAAGATGGCACCAGGTGAACGCAAGAAAGTGCTTCTGCGCTTTGCCGACCTGATCGAAAGCAACAGCCGGGAACTGGCGCTCATCGAAACCCTCGACTGCGGCAAACCAATCAACGACGCGCTGAACGGCGATCTTCCCGATGCCATCGGGACACTTCGCTGGCATGCCGAAGCCACCGACAAGATCTACGATCAGATGTCGGCCGCGCCCAGCGACGTTGTCTCGATGATCGTACGCGAGCCGATTGGCGTCGTTGGCGGGGTCATACCCTGGAATTTCCCGCTTTTCGTCGCCATGTGGAAACTGGCGCCGGCACTGGCTGGCGGCAATTCGATCATACTGAAACCCGCGGAACAAACCTCGCTGTCGCTCCTGCGCATGGTCGCACTGGCCTCCGAAGCGGGCATACCGGATGGCGTGATCAACGTCGTCCCGGGCATGGGGCCGACGGCGGGCCGCGCGATCGGTTTGCACAGGGATATCGATTGCGTCAGCTTCACCGGCTCCGGCGAGGTGGGTCGCTACTTCCTGAACTACGCGGCCGGGTCCAACATGAAGCGAATCGTCCTCGAGTGCGGCGGCAAAAGCCCGTCCATCGTGATGGACGACATCAAGGACCTCGCCCCGGTCGTGGAAAACGTGGCCTCCGCCATCCTCTTCTGCCAGGGTGAAAACTGTTCGGCCGGGTCCCGTCTCATCGTCCAGGAGGGAATCAAGGACAGGCTCCTCGAGGAATTGAAGTCGGTATTCAAGACATGGACGGTGGGCGATCCCCTGGAAACCACGACGCGGATCGGTTCGATGATCGAGAAGGAGCACCTCGACAAGGTCCTTTCCTATATCGAACTCGGTCGGAAGGAAGGCGCCAGGGTGGCATTGGGAGGCAACCAGGTGCTTGCCGAAACGGGCGGCAGTTTCGTGGAGCCCACCATTTTCGACGAGGTATCAAACAGCATGCGGATCGCCCGTGAGGAAATCTTCGGGCCGGTCTTGTCCGTCGTGACGGTCAAGGACGAGGAAGAAGCACTGAAAATCGCCAACGACACCAACTATGGCCTTGCCGCATCGCTCTATACCGATGATCTCAACCGGGCCCACAGGATGGCCAAATCGATCCGGGCCGGGACGGTCTCGGTCAATTGCTATTCCGAAGGCGATTTCGCCGTGCCGTTTGGCGGGTACAAGGAATCGGGCTTCGGCGGCAAGGACAAGGGTCTGGCGGCGCACGATCAATACACGGAAACCAAGACCATCTGGATTCAACTCCGCTAGCGGCGTCAGTTCCTGGTGGTGGATCATGGCCCACGGTCTTTCGTGCCCATGTTGCCCCCGCGGGCAGCGACGCGATGGAACAATACGTTCGGCATTGTGGGGACCCGGCAATGTTCCGGTGTGTTCACGTTTTCATATGAGAATGGTTGACCATGGATTCCAGAGGCAAGGATGAAGTGACGGTCGTGGGCGCCGGGATCATCGGGCTCGCCTGTGCCTACTACCTGCGCGGCGAGGGCCTGGACGTGACGGTCGTGGATCCGAACGAAATCGGCAGCGGCGCCTCGGGTGGAAATGCCGGCGGGTTCGGAGTCTCCGAAGTCGTACCACTGGCCAAGTCCGTCAGCTTTTCGCGCATCGTGAAGTGGCTGCTGCAACCGGAGTCACCGCTCGTCATCCGCTGGAGCCACCTGCCCCGGCTCGCACCCTGGCTGGTGCGATTCCTCATGTCCGCCCGTCCGGCGGAAGTCGAGCGGCTCACCGCGGCGATGGCAAGCCTGTGCGATCGTACCTACCCCGATTACGAACCGCTCATGGAAGGCGCCGGCCTGCGCGACATGGTACGCATGGCGGGCGCAATCTCCCTGTATCGCACGCAGGGGCGCTACCTGGCCGACCAGGACAACTGGCAGCTTCGCGGACGGCACGGCGTCAAGTTCGAGCCACTGGACCGGCGCGGCATCCACGAACGGGAACCCGACGTATCCGCGGCCTTTCCATACGGGGTGTTGCACAGTGAATGGGGACATGTCACGGACCCGGCGGAATTCACGCGGCGGATAGCCCGTGCGTTCATACGGCATGGCGGGCGGATCGTGCAGGAGAAAGCCGTGGCCATCCACCACGCGGACGGGAAGGCGCAGCGGATCGAACTGGAAGGAGGCGGATCGATGCCCGTGGACCGCCTGGTCATCGCGGCGGGTGCGTGGTCCGGGAAGCTGACGGCCATGCTGGGAGTCCGGGTACCACTGGAGACCGAACGCGGCTACCACGTCATGCTGCCCTGCTCGAACGTATCGCTCAAGTGTGAGTTGATCCATGCCGATGAGGGCTTCGTCATCACCCCCATGGCGGCGGGCTTGAGAATCGCCGGCACCGCCGAGCTCGCCGGGCTGGATACGCCACCCCGGTTTGCCCGCGCGCGAATCCTCGTCGACAAGGCCAAAGAAATTTTCCCGCACCTGGACAGCGCGGGTGCGACATTCTGGATGGGGAACAGGCCATCCCTGCCCGATTCGCTCCCTGTCATCGGCTCTGTGCCCGGCTTGCCCAACGTGTTCCTCGCTTTCGGACACGGACACGTGGGGCTGACGCTGGCGGGCGTCACGGGGCGCATCATCCGGGACCTGATCTGCGACCGCCCCTTGCCACTGGACATCGCGCCGTTCAGTGTCGAGCGCTTCCAC
>CAYOEF010000091.1:0-9441 GCA_964402805.1 uncultured Rhodanobacteraceae bacterium
ATCAACGCCACGTCATGGTGGGGGTATCGGCAAGCGTCGCCGCCTACAAGGCGTGCGAGCTGGTGCGGCGCCTGCGCGATGCCGGTGCCAGCGTACGTGTGGTGATGACGCCCGATGCCACACGCTTCGTCGGCGCCGTCACCTTCCAGGCCCTGTCGGGTGCGCCGGTATACGCCAGTGTCTGGGATACCGGATCGGCCATGGGCATGGGGCATCTCGAGTTGGCCCGGTGGGCCGACGATATCGTCGTCGCCCCGGCATCGGCGGACGTCATTGCGCGCCTTGCCCAGGGTCGGGCCGACGACCTGCTGGCCGCATTGTGCCTGGCCAGCACGGCGCCGCTCGCCGTGGCCCCGGCCATGAACCACCGCATGTGGCTGCATCCGGCCACGCAGGCCAATGTCTCGGCATTGCGCGAACGCGGCGTGCGTATCCTGGGCCCCGTGGACGGCCCGCTTGCCGAGGGCGAATCCGGCCCTGGCCGGTTGCTGGAGCCGGATGCCATCGTGGCGGCCCTGCGCTTCCGGTCCTTGACCAGCCCCCTGACCGGCAAGGCCATCCTGGTGAGTGCCGGCCCGACCTACGAGGACATCGACCCGGTACGGTTCATTGGCAACCGCAGTTCGGGACGCATGGGATTCGCCGTTGCCGCCGCGGCGGCCGCAGTCGGCGCGCAGGTGACGCTGGTCGCCGGGCCGGTGGGCCTGGATACGCCTGCAGGCGTGGCGCGACGGGTGAACGTGCGCAGCGCGGAGCAGATGCACCAGGCCGTCATGGCGGCGATACCGGACAGCGACATCTACATCGCGGCGGCGGCCGTTGGTGATTATCACCCGCGCCAGGTGGCGCCGTGCAAGATCAAGAAACGCGCGGACAGCTCGGGGTTGACGCTCGAACTGGTCGAGAACCCGGATATCCTGATGGCGGTCACCGCGCTGCCCGAGCCGCCATTCGTGGTCGGATTCGCGGCGGAAACCAATGATGTCGACGCTTACGCGCGGTCCAAGCTGGAACACAAGAAGCTGGACATGATCGCCGCCAACCAGGTCGGCGACGGCATGGGCTTCGAGTGCCCGGACAACGCCTTGGGCGTGTATTGGCCAGGCGGTGAGAAAATGCTGCCACGGACCGACAAGGGCAGCCTTGCCGAAGCGCTCGTGGCTTGCATCGGCGAGCGCTACCAGGCGGCCCGCGGTGGCCGTTCATGAATGTGGTCAACGTACAGTACAAGGTGCTCGACCCGCGTCTGGGCGACACCATCCCGTTGCCGACACGCGCAACCGATGGCAGTGCGGCGATGGACCTGCGCGCGGCCGTCGACGCCCCGCAAACCCTTGCGCCGGGCCAAAGCCTCCTGGTGCCCAGTGGTCTGGCCATCCACATTGGCGATCCGGCGTGGTGCGCGCTGGTTCTGCCGCGTTCGGGGCTGGGCCACAAACACGGCCTCGTGATGGGCAACCTGGTCGGCCTGATCGATGCCGACTACCAGGGACCCTTGATGATTTCATGCTGGAACCGTGGCGATGCGCCGGTCACCATCACCCCCGGCGACCGCATTGCGCAACTGCTGCTCGTCCCCATCGGCTGCGCGCTCCTCGAGCGGGTGGACTCCTTCGTGCCGAGTGCGCGATCCGAAGGCGGATTCGGATCGACCGGAGTGGGCTGACGATACGCCGCATGGCAGACGCCAGCGCGCTTGCGCGCGCCATGCCCGTGAATGCGGACCGTTCATCCGGCCGCACGGTGGCGCGGTATCATCGGCGGCAACGACCTTCGTGCCAGGCGCGAAGCCGACAACAACAAAGGTAATCGTCTTGACCGATGCATCGAACGGCCGCGCCGCCGTGTCCCTGTCCGCCGGCGCCGTGGATCCCGATATCTTCCGCGCCTACGACATCCGTGGTGTCGTCGGCAAACAGCTTGATGCCAACGTGGCGTACCTGCTGGGCAGCGCCATCGGCAGCGAAATGCGCGACAAGGGGCTCGCCACCATCGTGGTCGGACGCGACGGGCGCATTTCCGGCCCCGGCCTTGCGGCGGCCTTGTGTGACGGACTGCGGGCGACGGGTGTCGATGTCATCGACGTGGGTGCGGTTCCCACGCCGGTGGTCTACTTTGCCACGTTTCATTTCGACTGCGGCTGCGGCGTGGCCGTTACCGGCAGCCACAATCCGCCCGACTACAACGGATTCAAGATCGTCATCGGTGGCGACACGTTGTCCGGGGATGCGATCACGGCGCTCTACGAGCGCATCCGCGACGGCCGGCTGGTAACGGGCGGATCGGGTACCTTTCGCGAGGCTGGCGTCGTCGATGATTACATCCGGCGTATCGCCGCGGACGTGCATGTATCACGTCCGCTCAAGGTGGTGGCCGACGCCGGCAACGGCATCGCAGGCGCGGTCGCGCCGCGCCTGCTGCAGGCGATTGGCTGCAAGGTCACCCCGCTTTTCTGCGAGGTGGACGGACACTTCCCCAATCATCATCCGGACCCGTCCGATCCACGCAATCTGCAGGATCTCAAACGCGCCGTCGCCGGCAACGACGCCGATCTCGGCGTCGCGTTCGATGGCGACGGCGACCGCCTGGGGGTGGTGACGCGCGGCGGCGAAATCGTCTATCCGGACCAGGTGCTGATGCTCTTTGCGTGCGACGTGCTGTCCCGCCAGCCGGGTGCCGACATCATCTACGACGTCAAATGCACGGGGCGTCTCGCCCCGGTCATCGAGCAGGCGGGCGGCGTTCCCATGATGTCCCGGACTGGTCATTCCCTCATCAAGGCGCGGATGCGTGAAACCGGCGCGGCACTGGCGGGTGAGATGAGCGGCCATTTCTTCTTCAAGGAACGCTGGTACGGCTTTGACGATGGCTTGTATTCGGCCACGCGCCTTTTGGAAATACTGGCCGGTGATCGCGAAGGACGCACGCCGGATGACGTGTTCGCGACCTTGCCCACGGGCGTGTCCACACCGGAACTCAAGATCGCCTTGGCCACGGAAGGCGCCAACCATGCCTTCGTGCGGCGTTTCCGGGAGCAGGCGCATTTCGATGGCGCGCGCGTGACGACCATCGACGGGGTGCGTGCCGACTGGCCCGGCGGCTGGGGCCTGGTGCGCGCGTCAAACACCACGCCCACGCTGGTGCTGCGCTTCGACGCCGACAGCGCCAGTGAACTGGCGCGTGTCCAGCAATGTTTCCGCGAACAGCTGCTGGCCCTGGAACCCGATCTCGAACTGCCGTTCTGACTCGACGTGCGCGGTGTGCGCCCGGTCAATGCGGGCGTGTCCCGTAGCGTTCGCGATAGGCCACGAGGCGTGCGTGCTCACGCGCCATGCCGGGCATGCCGGCGGTGTAGTCCAGGATGTTGCCGAGGTCGGTGATCGCGAGTACGGGGATATTGAATTCGCGCGCAATTTCCTGCGTGGCAGAGAGTTCGCCATGGCCGCGTTCCTGGCGGTCCAGCGCAACGAGTACGCCCGCGGGAGTGGCCCCCTGCGCGTGGATCAGTGCCAGCGACTGGCGTATGGCCGTGCCGGCCGTTATCACGTCGTCGACGATCAGCACCCGCCCGCGGAGCGGGGCACCGACCAGCAGGCCGCCCTCGCCGTGATCCTTGGCTTCCTTGCGATTGTAGGCAAACGGCAGGTCACGGCCGTGTTCGCGGGCCAGTGCCATGGCGGTTGCGGCCGCGAGCACGATGCCCTTGTAGGCGGGTCCGAACAACATGTCGATTTCGAAGGACGCGCCAGCCAGGCACGCCGCGTAGGCCGCACCCAGGCGACCCAGGCTGGCGCCGGACGTAATCTGGCCGAGGTTGAAGAAATACGGACTCACGCGGCCGGACTTCAGCGTGAATTCGCCGAAGCGCAGGACGTCACTGGCAAGCGCCAGCTCGATGAAATCGCGTTGGTAGGTGTGCATGGATTCGCCGATTGGTAGAGGGTGGATACGCGCCGTGGCAACGGGTGGCGGGCACATTGTTATGATGCGCCATCGCGGGCGGTGACGCGCCGCCATGCAAAAACGACCATGAACCGGGGAACGCCCATGCGCATCGTCAGTCTCAACGCCAATGGTATCCGCTCGGCCGCGCGCAAGGGCATGTTCGACTGGTTTTCCCGCCACGGCGTGGATGTCCTGTGCATCCAGGAGACCAAGGCCCGCGGCGAACAGCTCGGCGATGCGGTTTACCAGCCGGAAGGCTATCGGCGCTACCTCCACGATGCCGTGTGCAAGAAAGGCTATTCGGGCGTGGCCATCTATACCCGACGTGAGCCGGACGCCGTGCTGCACAAACTCGATCGCGAGGATTTCGACAGCGAGGGGCGCTATCTGGAGGCGCGCTTCGGGGACCTGTCCGTGGTGTCCTTGTATTTCCCCTCCGGCACGTCGGGCGACGAACGCCAGCAATACAAGTTCCGCATCATGGACTGGTTTGCCGGTGTGCTCGATACGTGGCTTGCCAGTGGCCGCGACTACGTCGTGTGCGGGGACTGGAACATCGTGCGCAGTGAAAAGGACATCCGGAACTGGAAATCCAACCAGAAGAATTCCGGCTGCCTCCCCGAGGAACGCGCGTGGTTGAACAGGCTGATTGATGACAAGGGCTGGGTGGACGCCTATCGCCGCCTGAATCCGGACGGCGAGGACTACACGTGGTGGTCCAATCGCGGCCGCGCGCGTGAAAACGACGTCGGTTGGCGCATCGACTACCAGTTGGTGACGCCACGCTTCGGGGAACGCCTGGATGGCTGTTCGATTTATCGCGACGAACAGTTCTCCGACCACGCCCCGTTCACGGTGGACTACCGTACATGACGCGTGGCCGCTGGCGCGAAACCTGGCGCACGCTGGCCCAGCCGTCCGCGCTGACGCTGCTGTTCCTCGGCTTTGGATCGGGCCTGCCGTTTCTGCTGGTGTCCGGGACGATGGCATTCTGGCTCAAGGAGGCCGGCTATCGCATCGACGAGATCACGGTGCTGGCCGGCGCGGTGATGGCCTATTCGCTGAAGTTCGTCTGGGCCCCGCTGGTCGATCGCTGGAAGTTGCCGGTGCTGGGCCGGCTCGGTTTGCGGCGCGGCTGGCTGGCAGTCGCGCAGGTCGGCGTGATTGCCGGGCTGCTCGGCATGGCGGCGATCACCCCGCTGGCCACGACGGCATTCGTCGCGCTGACCCTGTTCACCGCCTTCTCCGGCGCCACCCAGGACATCCTCATCGACGCGTATCGTATCGAGATCGCCCCGACCGAAGCCCAGGCGGCGCTGGCGGCGACGTACACGCTCGGTTATCGGTTCGCGCTCATCATCAGTGGCGCCGTCGCACTGGTCATGGCCGACCACATGAGTTGGTCGCGCGTATACGTGGCCATGGCGGCGGTCATGCTGATCCCGTTGGTGACGACACTGGTCGTGCGCGAGCCGGAGGTCCTGCGCGAGCAGACGCAGGGTTGGCTGGCGCGGATGCGTGAAGGCGTGATCGATCCATTCGTGGATTTCTTCCGCCGTTACAAGGGCTGGATCGGGGTCGGCCTGCTCGCCTTCATCCTGCTGTTCAAGATATCGGACCAGGCGCTGAGCGGTGGCCTGATCGGGCCGTTCTACCTGGCCGCGGGTTTCACCAAGACGGAAATCGGCACCGTCAGCAAGTTGTACGGCGTATGGGTGGGGATCGCCGGGGCGTTCGTGGGTGCGGTCGCCGTCGCACGCTGGGGGCTGCGGCCCAGCCTGTGGGTCGGCATGATCCTGGGTGCGGTGAGCAACTTGTTGTACGTGGTGTTGACCCATCATCACGGCAGCGTGGAGACGTTCCTGCTGGTGATTTCCGGGGAGAACCTGTCCGGCGGGTTCCTGGGCACGGTGGCCGTGGCCTACCTGTCGGCGTTGGTCAGCCAACGCTATACAGCTACACAGTACGCGTTGTTCAGTTCGCTGGTCACGCTGCCCGGGAAATTGCTCGGCATGGCGTCTGGCAGCCTGGTGTTGTGGTTTTCGCAGGCATCCGTTGCCTCGATGGCCGGCTATGCGCGTTATTTCACGTTCACCACGGTGGCCATCATTCCGGCATTGCTGCTGTTTGCCTGGCTGGGGCCGCGCGTGCGCATCACGGCGGGGACCACGGCGGCCGCCGACGGGGCGTGAATCGACGCGGCGGTGCCAGTCACGCGTGCCGAATGGTGGTGGACGGCGCCGACTAAGGGTGGGGCGCCGGGTGGACCGTACCCAGCAGGCGGGGTCCGTCGGCGCCGGTTACGGTCGGGATGTTGCCGGGCCGGCCGAGCAGGCGCTGGCGTGCCAGCCACGCAAAACCCATGGCTTCCATGAAGTCCGGATCGACTCCCATCTCGGCGGTGTTGCGTACCGTACGTGGCGACAGGGTTCGCGCCAGATCCCGCATCAGGGTGGTGTTGTGCACGCCGCCACCGCACACGAGCACCTCTTCGCAGGTTGGCGCGTGGGCGTCAAGCGCGTTGGCGATGCTCCGGGTGGTCAGGGCGAGCAAGGTCGCCTGGACATTCTTGGGGGCAAGGTCGGCTACCCGCGGATGGCGTTCCAGCCAAGCCAGATGAAAATACTCGCGGCCCGTGCTTTTGGGTGGGGCAAGGGCGAAATAAGGGTCGTCCAGCAGGTCGTCCAGCAGCACGGCATCGCAATGGCCTTGTGCAGCGAATGTCCCGTCCTTGTCGAGCGGCTCACCGCGATGACGCTGGGCCCAGGCGTCCAGGAGACCGTTGGCGGGGCCGGTATCGAATCCGTGTATATGCCCATCGCCCTGCAGTACCGTCACGTTGGCGATGCCACCCAGGTTGAGTACGGCGTGTGTGTGTCCCGCGGCGCCAAGGAACGTTGCATGGAACGCCGGCATCAGGGGCGCACCCTGTCCGCCGGCGGCGATGTCGGCGCGGCGAAAATCGGCGACCGTGTCGATGCGGCAACGCTCCGCAATAACCCAGGGATTGCCCAGTTGCAGCGTGAATGGTTGTGCCCCCGTCGGTCGATGGCGCACGGTCTGGCCATGTGAACCGATGGCGCGGATGGCGTCCGGATCATGCCCCGACGCATCGAGCAGGGCCTGCGCCGCGGAAGCAAAGGCCTCGCCGATGGTCGTGTCCAGATGGCCCAGTTCATCCAGCTCGATGGGCCCTTCGCCTTGCGCCACCGACACAATTCGCGCATGCAGCTCGCGTGGCCATGGGCGCGTCAGCGCATGCAGCAGGTGTGGGCGATCGTCAAACCGGCACAGGGTCGCATCGATCCCGTCCGCACTGGTACCGGACATCAGCCCGATGTAGAGCCCGCTCGACATGCTCGCCGCATCATTCACGGTTTGGATGGCCGTCAGCCGTTGCTTGACGATGACTTGGCACGGGCCAACTGGTAGAAGGCGTCCAGGTGCTGCATGCTTGCCAGCATCGGCTTCGCGTGTTGCTTGAAATGGGCGAGCAGGGTTGGCGGGAGCGGCTTCGGCTTGGGCAGCGTCACAGTCAGTGGGTTGACGGGTTTGCCGTCGACCAGGACCTCGTAATGCAGGTGCGGCCCCGTAGCCCAGCCGGTCGCGCCCACGTATCCGATCACCTGGCCCTGGTGCACGTGCGACCCGATGTGCAGGCCCGATGCAAATCGGGACATGTGCGCATATGCCGTACTGTACGTGGACGTGTCGCGGATGCGGATGTAGCGGCCATAGCCATGCACCCAGCCGCGCACCGTGATCACCCCGTTGCCGGCGGCGTGGATGGGGGTTCCCTTCGGGGCGGCAAGATCCACACCTTCGTGCAGATGGCGGTGATGGGTCACTGGATCGACGCGCATGCCGAATGGGGAGGAGATACGCGTGTACTTGACGGGGATGCGGAGCAATGCGGTGCGCAATGCGCGACCGTCGGCGCTGTAATAGCCGCTTTCCCCGTCGGGGAGCGTAAACCGGAAAGCGGTGTAGCGATGGCCGCGGTTGTTGAACTCGGCGGCCAGGACTTCACCGGTGTTAAGGTACTGGCCCTTGCGGTAGATCGTTTCGTAGATCACCGTGAAATCATCGCCTGGCCGTATGTCCTTGCGGAAGTTGATGTCGGACTTGAAGATGCGGGCCAGCTTGTTCATGACGGCCTGGTTGATGCCGGCTTTCTGCGCGGCGGCATACAGGGATGTATGGATCACCGCGTGCGCGACCTGTTGCCGCCGGTTCACGGGCCGGACTTCGATATCCCGTGACACGCTGCCGTCGTCGTGGAAACGGAACGTGACGCGGTGTGTGAGGTCGGGGTCGAAGCGCAGTGCGTCCAGCTTGTGGCCAGCACCGAACTGGAATCCAAAGACATCGCCCGGGTGGACGAAGTCGAGGACGTGCGAATCGGTGGCGGCATTCTCCACGCGCTGCAGGTCGCTGGCACCCAGTCCCTGCTGCTGGAAGATCGCCGAAAGGGTCTGTCCGGGCTGGACCGTGACGCTTTTCCAGCGCGGCTTCACCGTGACCCTGCTGGTTGATGCGGGCAGGGCCGGCAACAGCAGCGGCGTGGTGACGTAGACGGACGGCGTGCTGTAGTTGGGTCGCATGGCGTGTGCCCAACCCGGCATGGCCACTGCCGACAGCAACGTCAACAAGGCTGCCGTCGCCACCAGGATCCAATGCTCGCGATGCCATCGAATGGGTTGTGCCGCATCAGGGGAGGCTTCGGCAAACGTCCAGTCCGCGCAGCGGCCATAGAACCGCATGTGCCGTCGTTGGACCTTGCGCCGTATGGCTTGGCGCCGCCTGCTGTGGGATCCCTGACGGCTTCCGCTCATCTTGTTATGCTCGCGAGCTGCACAAAATAGGGCCAAGATAATGGCGCCAGCTTGCGTGCGTCAATATAATTGTTCAGGATCAATGTATTGCAAGGGCTGCATCGTTCACACGGGGTTCATGCCTGCATGTGTTCCGCCGCAGCCGCCGAATTCGATTGCATGCCTGGGACGTGACTCATGAGTGACCTCGCGCAAGCGCTTGCGCTGATCGGCCGGGGCGCCGATGAAATCATCAAGCAGGACGAACTGGAAACACGCCTGAACTTGGGACGCGCCCTGCGCGTCAAGGCAGGATTCGATCCCACCGCGCCCGACCTGCACCTCGGGCATACGGTATTGCTCAACAAGATGCGTCAATTCCAGGACCTGGGCCATACGGTGATTTTCCTGATTGGCGATTTCACCGGTCGCATCGGCGATCCCACCGGCAAGAGCACCACGCGCAAGCCGTTGACCGCCGACGAGGTCAAGACTAACGCCGAGACTTATGCTGGCCAGGTCTACAAGGTGCTCGATCGCGAGCGCACCGAACTGCGCTTCAACTCCGAGTGGTTCGGCAAGATGGGCGCGGGGGACATGATCCGCCTGGCCGGTCAGCATACCGTCGCGCGCATGCTCGAGCGCGACGACTTCACCAAGCGCTACAAGGCGCAGCAGCCCA
>CAYOEF010000092.1:0-9172 GCA_964402805.1 uncultured Rhodanobacteraceae bacterium
AGGAGTCTCATGCGGTGAGATTGGGGGGCCGCGTGACATGATCACGGCAAAGATTCGGTGTAGGCTTCCACCCTTTAGCACGGTTACTTGCCATGCCACGTTGCGACTGGGCCGAAAACGGCAATTCCCTGATGTGTGCCTATCACGACCAGGAATGGGGCGTGCCCCTGCATGATGACCGCCTGCTGTTTGAATTCCTGTGCCTGGAAGGGGCACAGGCGGGGTTGTCGTGGCGCACGGTGCTCGACAAGCGTGCGCGCTATCGCGAGGTGTTCCACGATTTTGACATCGCCCGTGTCGCGGCGATGTCCGATGCGGAACTCGACGGGCTGCTCGGCGATCCCGGCATCATCCGCAACCGGCGCAAGCTGGCGGCCATGCGCGGCAATGCGCGCGTGGCGCTGGACGTGATCCGGACCGACGGCAGCCTGGACGCCTACCTGTGGTCGTTCGTCGACGGCGTGCCGGTGGTCAATGAATGGCGGGTTGCCAGGGACGTCCCGGCGACCACGCCCGTTTCCGACCGCATGAGCCGCGACATGAAAAAGCGCGGCTTTCGCTTTGTCGGCTCCACCATCTGCTACGCCCACATGCAGGCCACCGGCATGGTGAACGACCATCTCGTGGAATGCTTCCGGCACCCGGCGTGCCAGGAACATTGAACGCGGTCGGCGGCGGGGTACGCTGGCCCGTCAGCGTCGGGTCGCACCGGCGGGGAGGTGCGTTGATCCGACGGCGCTGACCCCGATCGGCAGGCGCAGACGTTGGCCCTCGCGGCGCGCCCAGGCATGCGCGGTCACGATTTCCCAGGTGGCGGGAATGCGTCCGTCGACACGCTGCTTCTCGTAGGCATCGAGCATTTTCCGGTAGCGTACCTTGCCCGTGAGGGTGCGTCGCCGCGTGACGTCGGCATTGGTGGCGCCGAGGCCCTTGAGGTCGTCCAGCAGTCCCTTGGGCGAATCGTAGGTGAGCGTGTAGCGGCTCACGTCCAGCACCGGATCGTACAGGCCGGCGTTGAGTACGATGTCGCCGACGTCGTGCATGTCCAGGAAGCGGCCGACGTGCGCGGCGGCGTCGTGTTCGGCCCAGGCCGCGCGCAGCTCGCATAGCGTATCGGGGCCGAACGTCGAAAACACCAGGAATCCGCCCGGCCTGAGCACCCGCGCACATTCGGCGAACAGGGTGTCGAGGTCGTTGCACCACTGGAAGCACAGGTTGGAATGCACGACGTCCACGCTGTGGTCGGCCAGGGGCAGGCACGCGGCGTCGCCGACGACGCGGGTGACCGGTCGCAGCAGGCTGCGCCGGCTGCGGCGCAGCATGGGCAGCGACAGGTCGATCGCGATGACTTCGGCCTTGCCGTAGCGCTTTTTCAGGAGTGCCGCGCCGCGTCCAGTACCGGCGCCAAGATCCACGACCCGCGTCGGCTTATCGAGGTAGAAATCCAGGCGCGACAGCAGCTCCTGCTCGACCTCGCGGTGCAGCACGTCGTGGTCTTCATAGGTGGCGGCGGCGCGGTCGACGGCGCGCCTGAAGTGACGGCGATCCAGCGCGAAGGTGTCGCTCATGCCTGTTTCTTCCGGGGTGCGGTGCAGGCCCGGGGTTGCATGGCCTGCGTGACCTCATCCACGAACCCGATGAACGGGGCGTGGCCGGCGTGCTCGATGCGCGTGAAGCGACCGCCGCACTTCGCGGCGCTCCAGGCCATGGCCTGCCAGCGGATCAGGCGGTCGCGCGCGCCGGCGATCCACGTGCTGGGCTGGACCAGATCGGGCAGGCGGCTGCGCAGGTCGCTGTGTTCGAGAATTTCCAGGCCCTCGACGAGCACGCGCTTGTCGGGTTCGCCGCGCGTGAACACATTCGCGTGCAAGCGTTCCATGTCCTGCCGCGCATGTTCGCTGCCCATGGCTTCGAGGGCCAGGAAGCGTTCCAGCGTGGCCCGGTAGTTGCTGTCCAGTTCATGCCCGAAGGTGGTGAATACCTCGCGGGGCATGCCGAATGCCCAGTCCGGCTTGCGTACGAAGCAGGGCGAGGTGCATACCATCGCCAGTGACTGCACCTGGTCCGGATGATCGAGTGCCGCGGTCAGGGCGATCGCGCCACCCAGCGACCAGCCCAGCCACGTGGCTGGTGGCGTCGCGGCGGCGACGGCGGCCGCGCAGGCCACAGGCTCGAGCGGCACGTCGCAGTCGCGCGAATGGCCATGGCCAGGCAGGTCGACCACATGGACGGTGGCATGGCGTGCCAGGGCGTCGGTCAACGGCGCGAAGACGCCGCCGTGCATCGCCCAGCCATGCAGGAGCACGTAGTGCCGGGCGCCGTGGCCGTGGGTTTCAATGTACAGGTCGGACATGGGCCGTCTATTCTAGCGTGGATGGCTTGGCAGGCCCGCGCCGACGTCCGTCCGTGCCCGCTGCCTACAGACCGCGCGCCGGGGGCGGGTGACCATTGCCGGATGAATTCATGGCGGGCATGGCTTGGCGGTATCGGCGGGTGGTGGCCGCTGTCCCGCTGCGTCCTGTGTGGCGGAACTGGCGAGGCGGGGCGTGACTTGTGTGGTGGATGCCGGACCGATCTGCCACGCAATGATTCGTGTTGCGCGCGATGCGCGCTTCCCTTGCCGCAGCCCGTCGCCCTGTGCGGACAGTGCCTGCAACGCGAACCGCCGTGGGCGTCGGCATGGGCGCCGTTTCGTTACGCCTGGCCGCTGAACCGGCTGGAAGCGAGCTACAAATTCTCTGCGGCTTTTGCCGCAGGGCGCGTCCTGGCGCAGTCCTGGTGTGACTTCCCGCCACCGGAGCGGGTGGCGGCAATCGTTCCCGTGCCGTTGCACCGTGGGCGCCTGCGCCGCCGCGGGTATGACCAGACGTTGGAGCTCGCGCGCCAGATCGCGACGCACATGGGCCTGCCGCTACGTGCGGACGTGTTGTACCGCACGCGCGCGACACAGGCCCAGAGCACCCTGGGCGCGGCCGCCCGGCGGCGCAACGTGCGTGGCGCCTTTGGCGTGCGCGATGCCGGGGATCTGCCTGATCACGTCGCCTTGTTCGACGACGTCATGACCACCGGGACCACGCTCGCCGAATGCGCCCGGGTGTTGCGTCGTGCCGGAATCGAGCGGGTCGACGTGTGGGCGTTGGCACGGGTGGCGTCGCCGGTGATGGATGCGCATTGACCAGGCCCGGGCCGGGAATCGGGTCCGGGCAAGGCACGCCGCGCTCCTGCGCGCAGCCCGATGAGAGCATGAGGTTGGTCGCGATCATGACCGGTGCGGACGAGACGCCGCCCCGCCGCGTCCGTCGCGGCACGGCGTGCCGTGCCCAAGGCAGAACACCAACGCCCCGCCCTCATGTCCTCGCGCCGAGAAACGCCGCCGCGCCCTGCGCCAACAGCCGTTGCGCGACACGCTCGCCGAGGACCTCAGGGGCATCCTCCGGTCCTTGCTCACGTGCACGCAGCACCTGGCCGCTTGCCGTGTCGCCCACCAGCCCGCTGAGATCCAGCATGTGGTCCGCGCAGGTACACCAGGCGCCGACAGGTACGGTGCAACTGCCGCCGAGCGCCCGGTTCATGGCCCGCTCGGCGCGTACCACCACATGGGTCAGGGGATCGTCGAGCGCTTCCAGGCGCGCGGCGGTTCGTGCATCGCCGGCACGCAGTTCCACGGCAATGGCGGCCTGTCCGGGTGCCGGCAGCCAGTCTGGTGGACACAGGCGCGAACGGATGTGCTGCCCCAGGTCCAGGCGCTGCAGGCCGGCACAAGCCAGGATGATGGCGTCGTAGTCGCCGCGTTCGAGCTTGGCCAGGCGGGTATTGACGTTGCCGCGCAGGTCGGTGATCTCGAGATCCGGCCGCAGGCTGCGCAGTTGCGCGCACCGGCGCAGCGACGAGGTGCCCACGCGCGCGCCGTGCGGCAGGTCGGCGAGGTGCCGGTAATGCGGGCTGACGAAGGCGTCCGCGGCGTCGCCGCGGGCCAATACCGGACCCAGGGCGAAGGCGGCGTCCAGGTCCACGGGGACGTCCTTGAGCGAGTGCACGGCGATATCGGCGCGACCGTCCAGCATGGCCACTTCCAGTTCCTTCAGGAACAGTCCTTTGCCGCCGATGGCCGCGAGCGGCTTGTCCTGGATTTCGTCGCCGCGCGTGGTCAGTGGGACCAGGACGACGTCGAGATCCGGGTGTGCGTGTTCCAGCGCCGTTGCGACATGCTGGGCCTGCCACACGGCGAGAGTGCTCTTGCGGGTGGCTATGCGCAGGGTTTGCCGGGTCATGCGGCCTCCGTCGGATTCGAGTCGCCCATTGTCGCGCGACGCTACGCTTCGCGCAGCAGGCGTCGCACTTGCGGCAGGTTGCGACGGCTCACCTCCGGCATGTGGTCGCATCCGGCCAGGCGCGCCAATACGCGGCCGCCGGAGCTGGTGACCAGGCCGAGCAGGCGCTGGCGTGGTACGAGGCAGTTTCGGTGCAAGCGCACGAACTCGGCGGGAAACTGCGCGGCCAGTTGGCGCAGCGAGGTGTCGGTGAGGCTGCTTCCGGCATCGTGGTGGACGCTGACGTACTTGTCGTCAGCCAACAGGTACAGCACGCGATCCAGGGTGATGTGTTGCTCCTCGTTGCCCATGCGCATGACCAGCGCGGGACGCGGTCGTGGCTCCTGCCTGTGCAGGCGGCGTGCCCGTTCCAACGCCTCGCGCAGGCGCTCCAGGCGCACCGGTTTGAGCAGGTAATCGGCGGCGCCGAGCTCGAAGGCCTCGGCCGCGAAGTGGTCATAGGCGGTGCAGAACACCACCTGCGGTGGCCGCGGCAGGCGGGCGATGCGGCGCGCCAGCTCTGTGCCGGGCATGCCGGGCATGTGGATGTCGGCCAGAAGCAGGTCGCACTTTCCCTCGAGGCAGGCCGCCAACGCCGCGTCGGCATCCGCAAACGTGCCGGCCACGTCGGTGTCGTCGCATTGCCCTGCCAGCGCCTCGAGACGCATGCGGGCCAGTGGTTCGTCGTCAACGATCAGTATCCGCATGTTCGGCTCCCGACGAGGGCGTGTGCACCGGGCGTACCGGGTCCCGGGCCATTGCGAACGGTATGGAAAGTTGCACGATGAAACACCCGTCGTGGCGACGGCTGTCCAGGTGCGCGCGCGGGCCGAAGTGGTAGGCGAGGCGTTGGCGGACATTGTCCAGGCCTTGGCCGGATCCCGACGTGGATGCGCCGGGCGGCGGCAGCGGGTTGGTAATGCGCAGCACCACCGCGTCACCTTCGACCCGTCCGGCGAGTCGGATCGTGCCGCCGTCACGGCGTGGCTGGATCCCGTGACGCACCGCGTTCTCGGCCAGCGGCTGCAGGAGCAGGCGAGGCAACGGCAACGACAAGGGCAGCCCCTCCAGGTCGCGCTCGACTTTCAGGCGTTCGGCCAGACGCCAGCCCTCGATGCCGAGGTAACGGTCGACCAGCGCCAGTTCGCCGCCCAGCGTGCCCATGTCCTCGGCGCCGAGCGCGGCGCGGAACAATTCGGAGAGGTTTTCGATGGTGGTTTCGGCCGCCTGCGGATTGACGCGCACCAGTGCGGCGACCGTATTCATGCTGTTGAACAGGAAATGCGGCTGAATGCGTGCCTGCAAGGCCTGGAACTTGGCGTGCGTACCGGCCGCGGTGCGCGCCTGCCATTGCGCCACGACATGGAAATAACGCAGCAGGGCGGCTCCGATGAGTGCGCTGGTGGCCGTGCAGGCCAGGGCGAAATGGAACGTCGATGTTCCGGTCAGGCCGGTTGCCAGCGCATGATCCAGCCAGCCCACCACGATGCTGGCGGCCAGCACGATCACCACGATGACCAGCCATACGCCCGCGAACGCCCACAGGCCCGGCATGCGCATGAACAGCGGCCGGCACTTGCACAAGGCCACCGCGTTGACCACGGCGAGCCACACCGCGAACGCCATGGCCGTGGTGAAATTGTTCCAATGGAAAGGTGCGCCGGGTGCCAGGGCCATCACCGCGACCGTCAGTGCCGCCGCCAACAGCATGGCGAACACGATGGGCGGGCTGCAAAAATCCGGCAGCCGCTCCAGCCTCGATGGAAGCATCGGCGTCGCATGCATGCGCAGAGTATGCCGCAATCGGCCGGTTTGGTCGGCTTTCGGGTTCCCTTTCGCAAAGCGCTGCGCAAGACTGTGCCGGATGGAATCGACAGCCGTCCCCGGCTCCCTGTTTGCCGACACACCGCAACCACCGTCGCGCGATGACCTGGCCACGGGCGTCGTGCTCCTGCGGGGCCATGCCTCGGGTTGTGCGCACGCGCTTCTGGAATCGCTTGCCGGCGTGGTGGCGGCGGCGCCGCTGCGGCACATGCTGACGCCCGGCGGGCGCGTGATGTCGGTGCGCAACACCAATGCCGGTGCGCTGGGCTGGGTTTCCGACAGGCGCGGTTACCGGTATGTGGCGAGCGACCCGCGGACGGGGCGCCAGTGGCCGCCGATGCCGGCATCCTGGCTGGACCTTGCGTGCTTGTCCGCGATGCAGGCAGGTTTTGGCGCGTTCGTACCGGATGCCTGCCTGGTCAACGTGTACGCGCCCGGCACGCGCCTGTCGTTGCACCAGGATCGCGACGAGCATGACTTCAGCGCTCCCATCGTATCGGTGTCGCTGGGCCTGCCGGCCACGTTTCTCCTTGGCGGCTCCACGCGTGGTGCACCGGTGCGGCGTGTCCCCCTGCTGCATGGCGATGTGCTGGTATGGGGCGGCCCGGCACGCATGGCCTACCATGGCGTGGCGGCCCTGCCCGAGGGAACGCATCCGCTGCTCGGACGCAGTCGCGTCAACCTGACCTTCCGCAAGGCCGGTTGAGTCGCGGGTCTCGTCAATGCTGGCAGTGTGGGCAGAAGAAGGTGTTGCGCTGGCCCAGGACACGGCTGCGCAGGACGGTTCCACAACGGCGGCAGGGCTGTCCGGCGCGACCGTAGACCATCAGTTCGCGTTCGAAATAGCCCGGTTCGCCGTCGGGGCGGATGAAGTCGCGCAGGGTGGTGCCTCCGCGTTCGATGGCATAGGCGAGGATGCCCTTTGCCGCGACCGCAAGCCGCGCATAGCGTTCGCGTGATACGCGCCCTGCGGCGCGCGCGGGATGGATGCCGCTGGCAAACAATGCCTCGCTGGCATAGATGTTGCCGACACCGGTCACGACCGCCTGGTCCATCAGGAAGACCTTCACCGCGGCGCGGCGCCCGCGCGACAGGCGCCACAGCCAGTCGCCATCGAACGCGTCAGACAGCGGTTCGGGGCCCAGCCCGGCAAGCAGCGGGTGGAGCGTGCCGGCCGGTTGCCACAGCACGCATCCGAAACGGCGCGGATCGTTGAAACGCAGTGCCTGGCCATCATCCAGCACGAGGTCCACGTGGTCATGCTTGCGTAGCGGCGTCCCGGCGGCGACCACGCGCAGGCTGCCCGACATGCCCAGGTGCAGCAGGGCGCTGCCATCGTCCACGCGCAGCAACAGGTACTTCGCGCGCCGTTCGACGCCGTGCACGACCTGGCCCGGCAGGCCATGTTCAATCGCGCCGGGTACGGGCCAGCGCAAGTTGCGACAGCGTACGATGACCCGCGCGATGCGGTGGCCAACCACATGCGGGGCGATCCCCAGGCGGGTGGTCTCCACCTCCGGCAGTTCAGGCATGTCCGCTGGTCGCCGGTGGGTGCCACGACCGGGATGCGTTCATGGGCACCAGAAGACTTGCAGGTGCGGCGCGGCCCGCAGCACCGCGCGGATGGGGTAATCGGCGCCGCCGGCAGCCTGTTCCAGCACGCGGTGCTTTTCCTCGCCTTCGATTTGCAGGTACAGGGCGCGTGCCTGCACGAGCACGGGCAGGGACAACGTGATGCGCGGCTCGCCGGCATCCGGCGCGCGCATCGGCAGGACCTTGCGTGTTCCCCTGGGATCAAGCGCCTCGGCGAGGTGGTCGCCGCCGGGAAAGAACGAAGCCGTGTGGCCGTTGGTGCCCATGCCCAACATGACCACGTCCGGCGGGAGCGCGAGCGCGTCGATGCGCGCGGCGACCTTGGCCAGCGCGTCTTCCGGCGTGGAGGCCGGCGCGTACAGGGGTACGAAACGGCTTGCCGACGCCGCGCCCGTCAGCAGGTTTTCCCGCACCAGGCGTGCGTTGGAGCGTGGGTTGTCCGGCGGTACCCAGCGCTCGTCGACGAGCGTGATGGTGAGATGGGCCCAATCGAGTTCACGTTGCGAAAGGCATTGCAGGAAGCCTTTCGGCGTTTTGCCGCCCGAGACGGCGAGCAATGCCTGGCCCCTGGCGGCCAACGCCCGCCCCAGGTCGGTGGCGACGCGGTCCGCCAGTACGTTGGCGAGAGCCGCGTCGTTGTCATGGATGTGCCATTGCATGGAAGATTCAATCCGCGTTTTCATCGTCATGCCAGGTGCGGCCGTCGCGCTCGATCAGGGCCACGGATGCACTGGGTCCCCAGGTGCCCGCAGTGTAGCCGCGCGGTGTTTCGTTGTCGGCTTCCCAGGCGCCCAGGATGGGATCGATCCAGCGCCAGGCCGCTTCCACTTCGTCACGACGCATGAACAGCGTCGGGTTGCCGCGCACCACGTCCAACACCAGCCGCTCGTAGGCATCGGGCTGGCGCACGCCGAACGTCGTGGCGAAACTCATGTCCAGCGGCACGCAGCGCAGGCGCAGTCCGCCGGGGCCTGGGTACTTGGCCATCAGCCACAGTTTCACGCCTTCGTCTGGTTGCAGGCGCAGCACCAGCTTGTTGGCCAGGATGTCACCGGCGCCATGCCCGAACAGGGAGTAGGGAATGGTACGGAACTGGACCACGATTTCCGAGCGTCGTTCAGCCAGGCGCTTGCCGGTACGCAGGTAAAACGGGACCCCGGACCAGCGCCAGTTGCCGACTTCGGCCTTGAGTGCAACGAAGGTCTCGGTGGCGGACTGGCTGGCACCGATGTCGTCGAGGTAACCGGGCACGGCGCCTTCCGCATTGGCTCCCGCGCGATATTGTCCACGCACCGTCAGATGCCGGGCGTTGTCGGCGTTGATGGGCCGCAGGGCGTGCAGGACCTTGAGTTTTTCGTCGCGCACCGCATCCGGTGCCAGCGACGACGAGGGTTCCATGGCCACCATGCACAGCAGTTGCAGCAGGTGGTTCTGCACCATGTCGC
>CAYOEF010000093.1:0-9044 GCA_964402805.1 uncultured Rhodanobacteraceae bacterium
ATCCGTGGCCCTCGGACGAACCACGTTTCGCGCTGGTGGCGCACTGGATGGTGCAGCACGGCGAATGGCTGTTCCCGCACCGCGGGCACGAGTTGTATTCCGACAAGCCGCCAGTCTTTTTCTGGCTACAGGCCCTGTCGTACTACGTTACGCGCAACTGGCGCGTAGCCTTCCTGCTGCCCTCGATCGTTTCCGGCCTGCTGACCATGGGCCTGGTCTACGACCTCGCACGGCGCTTGTGGAACCACCGCGCAGGCTTTCTCGCGGCGCTGGGACTGCTGGTGAGCATCCACTTCAGCTACCAGTTCCGGCACGCACAGATCGATCCCACCCTGGTCGGCATCATCACTCTGGCCAACTACGGGCTGCTGCGCCACCTGTTGCTGGGGCCGAGCTGGCGCTGGTTTGCGGTGGGATGCTTCTGTGCCGGGGTCGGAGTGATCACCAAGGGCGTGGGCGTGCTCGCGCTGCTGATGTTCGTGCCCTTCGCGTTCGCCGCCTGGCGCGGCTGGCCGCATCTGCCGGCACGTGGTGCGCACGGCCTGCGCTGGTATCTCGCCGGCGCCGGGCTGTTCCTGCTGCCGATCCTGGCGTGGCTGGTGCCGATGGTGTTGATGGCCCATTTTTATTACGGCGACGCGGCCCACGCCGCCTATGTCCGGGACATCCTGTTCGGGCAGACGGTCAACCGTTACGCCGAGGGTACGCAAGGCCACCTCAAACCGGCGTATTACTTTCTGGGCATCATCTGCGTCGACTGGCTGCCCCTGTCGCTGGCGTTGCCATGGGCGATCCCGGGTTGGTGGCGGCGCCTGCGCCGGCGCCATGATGCACGCGTGTTGCTGCCGCTGGCCTGGGTCGTGCTGGTGGTGGTGTTTTTTTCCATCAGCCCTGGCAAGCGCGACGTGTATATCCTGCCGGCGTTGCCAATGTTCGCGCTGGCGCTGGCGCCGTTGCTGCCGGGCCTGTTGCGCAAACCCGGGCCGCGCGTACTCGTGCTGGTGCTGACGCTCGGGCTGGCACTGTGCCTGGCCATCGCAGCCGGCCTTGCCATCGGCACGCACCCCGGATGGGCCGTCCGCCTGCGCGGCGTGCTCGATCCGCGCATGTGGCGGGTGCTGTTGGCTGTCGGCATCGCGGGGCTCGTCATCGTGGCGCTGACACGCCTGCGCCGGGCCGCGCTGGGCTGGGTGTTGTTCGTGGGCGTTCTGTGGCCGCTGTTCGGGTTCTGGGGCTATCCCATCATGAACGGGGACCGTTCCTCGCTTGACGTCATGCGTGCCGCGCGCGTTGCCGCCGGCCCCGGCACCACCATCGGCCTGGTCGCGTGGAAAGAGCAGAACCTGCTGATGGCGCAGGGGCCCGTCACCGACTTCGGCTTTTTGCAGCCCTGGAACACGCAATACACGGCGGCCATCAAATGGCTGGACGCCGACCCCGCCCATCGCCGCATTTTCATCCTGCAGGACGCCATGGGCGCGTGCATACGTCGCAATCTCGCCACCAACCTCGGCCAAGCCAACCGGCGCGACTGGTGGCTGTTCGGCGCCAGGGCCGTCATACCCGGGTGCCTGCCGGTCGATACCGGTGGCAATGGCTGACGCCGCGCCGGCTGGCCGGTTGCCCTTGTGCGCCCCATCCGCATAATGGCGGCACATCTTCCGCCTGGACCGCCCGTGCTTGCCCTTCGCCACGCCACGCCCACCGCGACCGGCCACCTGCGCGCCGTATACGCGCACCCCGAGCGGCCTGAATGGCTGGTCAAGGTGATGCTGCCTGAAGCTATCGACCGCTATCGGCGCGCGGTATGGTACGAACGCCTCGCGCGCACGGGTCCGTACCGCGGTTTCGTACGTGAATTCAAGGAGTTCCTCGCCTCACGCCATACCGCCGGCGGGCCGTCGCCGCTGGCGCGTGTGATCGGACTGGCCGAGACGGACCTGGGCCCGGGCCTGGTGGTGGAGAAGGTGACGGCAGCGGATGGAAGCCTTGCGCCGACGCTGGACGCCTGGGTCCGCCGCGACGGTTTCACGCCGGCCGTCGCAGCCGCACTGGATGCGTTCCTGGCCGCCATGCTCGAGCACAACGTCATCGCCGGCGACCTGCACGCCTGGAACGTCGTCTATGGCCGCGATTCCTGGGGCGGCCCACGCCTGGTGATGATCGACGGCTTCGGCGAAAAGAACGTCATACCCCACTGTTCCATGAACCGGCGCCACAACGCGGCACGTACGCGCCACAAGTTCGACCGCATGGTCGCCCGCACGCGTGCCACGCAACGAGACGCCTCGTGAGTCGGATACCGTTGCCCCGCGCCCGGCCGCTGTGGCTGCGCGATGCCCGCCGCGAGCTGGTCTGGTTGCTTGTGTTCGCCCTGTTGCTGCTGGGCCTTGGCATGGGCCTGCGCGACCCGTGGCCGACCGACGAACCACGCTTTGCGCTGGTGGCACACCTGATGGTGGAGCACGGCCAGTGGCTGTTTCCCCATCGCGGGCACGAGCTGTATTCCGACAAGCCACCGGTGTTTTTCTGGCTGCAGGCACTCGGTTATCTGGTGACGCGCAGCTGGCGGGTGGCGTTCCTGCTGCCCTCGCTACTGTCCGGACTGCTTACGGTCGGACTCGTGTACGACATGGCGCGCCGCCTGTGGACCCATCGCGCCGGCCTCCTGGCGGCACTGGCGCTGCTGATCACATTGCAGTTCACGGCAGTGTTCCGCCACGCGCAGATCGACCCCACGCTCACCGCCTTCGTCACACTCGCCAACTACGGCCTGCTGCGCCACCTGCTGCTCGGGCCCGACAAGCGCTGGTTTGCCATCGGATGCTTCTTTGCCGGTATCGGCGTGATCACCAAGGGCGTGGGCATCCTTGCACTGCTCATGTACGTACCCTACGGCCTGGCCCTTGCGGGCCGCTGGCGCCACGTCACGCCAACGCACGGCGGCTGGCGCTGGCCACTGGCCGGATTCGGCCTCTTCGCGCTGCCCATCCTGGCCTGGGCCGTGCCCGTGATTCTTGTCGCCCATGCCGATGGCGACCCGATGCACCTGGCCTACGTGAAAGACATCATGCTGGGCCAGACCGTGCACCGCTACGTCGCGGCGCCCCTGCATCGCCAGCCGCCGTACTACTACGCCGAGGTCATCTGCACGCAGTGGCTGCCCCTGGTGCTGGCCCTGCCATGGGCCATTCCGGCCTGGTGGCGACGCCTGCGCCGACGCCGCGACGCGCGCTTCCTGCTGCCGCTGGGATGGGTGGTCCTGGTGGTGCTGTTCTTTTCCGCAAGTTCCGGCAAGCGCGATCTGTACATCCTGCCTGCGCTGCCCATGGCGGCCCTCGCGTTGGCACCGTTGTTGCCGGGGCTGCTGCGCAAGGCTGGACTGCGCTGGCTCGTGGCCTTGCTTACGGCGACGATAGCGGCCGTGCTGACCCTGGCATCGGCCATCGCCGTCACCGCGCACCCGCGGTGGGCACGCGACCTTCCCGGCGTGCATGACCCACGCATCTGGCACGTGCTGCTCGCCGCTGGCATCATCGGGCTGGTCGCCGTCGCACTCACGCGCATCCGCCACGCCGCGCTCGGCTGGCTGCTGTTCGTCGCCATCGCATGGGCACTGCACGGCCTGTGGGGCTATCCCATCCTCAACGGCCTGCTGTCATCGGCCAACACCATGCGCGCCGCGCGTGCCACCGCCGGACCCGATACCACGATCGGCCTGGTTGGCTGGAAAGAGCGCAACCTGTTGATGCTCAAGGGCCCGTCAACCGACTTCGGTTATTCGCGGCCATGGAACCAGCAATTCACAGCCGCCATCGCCTGGCTCGACGCCGACCCGGCACAGCGCCGCATCTTCATCCGCCAGGACGCGATGGGTGATTGCGTGCGCCGCGACCGCGCCACCGACCTCGGCCGTGGCGACAAGTACGACTGGTGGCTGTTCGGGGCCGGGGCAGTGGTGGCGGGATGTTTGCCCGTGAAGCAGGCCAGTGCTCCTGACTGACCATGGTGCGTTGACGCGTTTACAAACAGGAGTGGCTTACAATGCGCGCGTTGACGCTCACGGGACACAACCGATGGGCCACCCCGGCGCGGTACTACGGGTCAACAGCCACCACGACTCGCGGCGATAGCAAGGCCATCTATGAAGATCCAGATACTGACACGTCTCAACGGTGTCGGACTTTCGCATGACGCGCAGCTCATCGCCAACATCCTGCAAGCTCGTGGGCACGCGGTGACCATGGCCGAGCCGATCCATCGCCGACGTGTCACCTTGAGGGCGATCAGGCTGGGACAAGACATCCGGCGACGCTATGGCGCCATCGTCGGTCACGACATCCGGCCGGACCATGATATCAATCTCATGCTCGAACACATATTCCCGAGCTATTTCGAGACGGCGCGCCGAAACCTGCTCATCCCCAATCCCGAGTGGGTACGCAACAAGTGGCTGCCCTATTTGCACGACTTCGACTTGATCATTGCCAAGACACTTCATGCCCGGCAGATCTTCGAGCGTCTGGGCTATCCGGTCAAATGGATCGGATTTACAAGCAACGATCGCATGGACGCCAACGTACCCCGCAAACGCGCATTCCTGCACATGCCGGGCAAGAGTACCACCAAGGGGACCGACAACCTTGTTGCGCTGTGGGCGGCGCATCCCGAATGGCCGGCATTGACTCTGATATGGCGTAATGGGCCAGCGCGAGGGGGGGAAATCGCCTCCAACATCACGCTATTGGACAAGTATCTCCCCGAAGCTGAACTGCGCAAGGTGCAAAATGAACACATCTTCCACCTTTGTCCGTCACAGACCGAGGGCTACGGGCATTACATCGCCGAAGCGTTGAGCGTCGGTGCAGTAGTCATCACGACGGACGCGGAGCCGATGAACGAATTGGTGACCAGCGATCGCGGCCTGCTGGTCGCCGCACATGCCGGGCGCATACAAAAGCTGGCGACGCTGTATGACTTTGATTCCGACGCTATGCAGGCAGCCGTGGAAAGATGCATGAACATGCCTGAATCGGAAATAGAAACATTCCAAACCAACGCACGGGATTGGTTTGAGCAACAGCAGGTAGAGTTTCCGGAGCGTCTTCATGGCGTCCTGTCGAGCATCGATCCACCGGCCCTCCGCGGGACCCGATAGGCGCATATGAGCCATTCATACAAGACCAGTGCTATACCAACCATCGTTTTTGCTGTATTGCTGGCGCTCATGCCACTTTCCCTGGTGGTCACTGGTAGCGTCATGAAATCAATTGTCCCGATCATCCTCTTCATTGCAGGTGCTTGCCTGCTCAGCATCAGCCACAAAGCACGTACAGGGTTACAAAGCGCATGGCCATTAATCGGAGCTTCCTGCCTGATGCTCCTGTACGTTGTGGTGAACGTGGCTGCTCATAGTTCGGATGTGTCCGCCATGGACGGGGCTGCGCATATCTTGTTGTATCTGGTTATAGCAGCTGTCTTTACTCTCCGGTTCAACCCGCGCATCGTATGGATCGGCTTCAGCCTGACTGCCGTTCTACTTGGAACGTTGTGCATCGTGCAACATTTTGGTTGGCATGATCTCCGGGCACATGCCCCGGGCAGAGGGGTGTACACCGCCATCGAATACGCCATGGTGTTGTTCGGACTTGCCTTGGTGTCGGCAATCCAGCTCCTTCGCCCTCATACGAGCTGGATCGAGAAGGTCATCCACGGCCTCGGGTTGACGCTTGGCGCCTATGGTGCATTACTGACGCAGAGCCGAGGGCCAATTTTGGCGTTTGCCGCGGTATTCGCGGGATTGCTCGTTTTCCAGACAAGGCGCCGGTGGCGCTGGCGTCAATCCCTGCCATGGCTGGCCGCAGTCGTGTTTCTCGCAATAATCGCCGGTGTCAGTGTCAGAGGAATACTCACGCACCGGTTCAGCATGATAGTCCCCCAAATAATGGCCTATGATAGTGGAAGAGTTGATACATCAATCGGGCTCAGGCTGGAAATGTGGCGAACGGCGGCTCGCGGATTTGCGTCTCATCCATGGACGGGAGTCGGTGTCGGGAATTTCAAAGCGTACAAAAAGTCGGAAATCGCCGCGGGAAGAACCAAATCGGTGACTGCCCAGTTTGCGACTCCTCACAACACCTATCTAAAGGCGGCAGTCGAGGGAGGCATCCCCGGAATAATCGTACTCCTCACGTTGTTTGGGACGGCTCTTATATTCTTCGGACGCAGGATGAGTGATCCCGATCCCCGCATATCGGCGCCTGCCGTTACCGGTATGGCGATAACCATTCTCTACATGTTATGCGGCATCACGGATAGCGTCTTCTTCTTCATCATGTCGCTTTCATTTTATTTTCTCGTAACACTCGGTACGGCGGTGATGATCTCATGCCATTCCCGGTGGCCTGTTACGATCGCTGCCACCGCCGGGTCCCATCGCACGTAGCCCGCGGGTACGTCCCACAATTGATGAGCTCGTTGAGGCGCACGAGAACCTGTGCAGACCATCGTGGTGGCAGTGGGAAGTCCTGGGATCGGCTTTTCGCATCGGATCAGGGTTCCCTGAACGGATGGTTTGTGGACAACTCGTGCCAACGCACTTCGATGCAGGCGGGGCGTATCCACCCTCCATAATATACACACCCCATGCGATGGACCACCATGCATACCATGCTTGCCGCCGGTGGCGCCATTTACATTCAGGAAAATATCGCGCATTCAACGGTGATATCAACGGTACAAACGCTTAACGGGGACGATGAAGTCGCCCGAAAATCGAAGTCGATTTTCGAAGAGGTCGGTGTTTACAATTGATCGGGCCAAAATGTAGGCTTCCGACGCTCCTCAATTCCCCGCCACCCGCCCGCTTGCACGCAATCCCAAGCCATCGACGAGCGCTCCCGCTGACTCGCCGCCCGGCACGACACCTCGACGTGACAATCCGAGCGACATTCGGGTCACGGCTTTGAGCGCGGCCGGAAAAGCCCTGTCGAGGGTGGAGTTTCCCGACATGCTTGTCAGCCTATGCTGACAGACAGGCGGCGCCGATCGAAGGATGATGGGGCCCACACCTCTCGTCGCATCAAGTCGCGGTGCGTGTCCAGTACCGGACGGTGCCGGAATCAACCCTGCAAGACGTGGGGAGTCACGCTTTCAGCGGGATGATGCAATGCTCCATGGGTGAAGAACGCGCACTTTGACCGTTGTTTTCCTTTTTTCCGGGGAAATTCATGCTTATTTCGATTGAACAGCGAGGCCAGACATAATCGCCATTCGCAAGGCGGGATTCGTTTATTTACTGCAACATCGGTTCACATCTTCTACAGGGGGAAGAGTTGGATTTTCGGGTAACCAAAGGCTTCGCGCATTTGGCGAGCCGTGTGCCGGTCCTGGCGCTGTGCTCGTTTCCGTACCCGGTGAGGGGCACGAAGCCGCTCGTGACCGGTGGCTGCCTGCTGCTTGTGGTGGGTGCGGTCCCGGTTTCGGTGTACGCCCAGACAGCGTCAATGCGGCGCCAGGAACAATACCAGCGCGCGGCGCAGGCAGCGCGGCAACGGGCACGGCAGCGCGAACAGCCGGATATCCGCCTGCAGCGACACTTTTCGACGGATTTTCGCAACCATGCGTTGCCGCCGGAAACACCGTGTTTCAAGCTGATTTCCATTGACCTCGCCGGCTCCCACCTGCAGGCCTTTTCGTGGGTATCCGATTACCTGCATGGGTATGTCGGCCAGTGTGTTGGTCAGCGGGGCCTCAATCTCGTCGTCAAACGCGCCACCGACCTGATACTGCACCGTGGCTACGTGACGACGCGCCTGTTGATACCACGACAGGACCTGTCATCCGGGAAACTGAAACTGTTGCTGATGCCGGGCGTCGTCGGGCACATCCGGTATGCCCCGGGCTCGGTACACGCCTATTGGCGCAATGCACTGCCCGTGCGCCCGGGCGACCTTCTGAATTTGCGCGCCATCGAACAGGGTCTGGAGCAGATGAAGCGCCTGCCGTCGCAGGACGTGCACATCAACATCACCCCCGGCGACGAGCCCGGTGTGTCGGACCTGGTGCTCGACGTACGGCGTGGCTCGTGCTGTCGCGTTTATGTGAGTTACAACGATGCCGGGCCGGAGTCCACCGGTCGGCAGCAAGGTGGCGTCCACCTCGCTGTTGACCAGCCGCTTGGCATCAATGACCTGCTTGACGTCGGGCTTTCCGGTTACGTGGGGCCGCAATCCGGCAAGGGCTCCGAGGGCGACGACGTCCGCTACAGCGTGCCGTGGGACAACTGGACGTTCGCGTTGAGCTCCTACGGCTACCGCTATCACGAGCACATCCAGGGCGTAGCCCAGGCGTTTGAAACCGGCGGCCGTTCACGCACCACCGCGCTGTCGGTCAAGCGCGTGATCCACCGCACCGCCGCCAGCGTGACGGCCGTTGCGTTCACGCTGAGTGGCCGCAACGCACACAGCACCATCGAGGGAGTCGAAATCCAGGTGCAGCGCCGGCACACGCGTGCCGCTGAGCTGGCCTTGTCACAACGTCGCTATATCGGTCGTGCCGAACTCGATCTGCGCCTGGCGCAGCGGCGCGGTGTGCCGTGGTTCGGCGGACAGACCGATCCCCCGGGATATCCACGCGGGGCGCCAACATTCCAGTACACCATCAACACACTGGATGCCCAACTCGGCCTGCCGTTCCGTTGGGGGAAACAGCATCTGTTGTGGTCCAGCACGTTGCACGCGCAGACCACGCATGATCGTTTGTACGCCGAGGACTTCATCGCCATCGGTGGCCGCTACACGGTACGCGGATTCGACGGGGAGCAAACGCTGGGCGCCGAGCGCGGCTGGTTCTGGCGCAACAGCCTCGGCCTGGCGCTTGGGAAAGGGGTTCGCGTCTACGGCGGCGTGGATACGGGCGCAGTCAGTGGGCCGAGTGCCCCAACCGGGGGTGGACATTCGCTCGCCGGGGCGTTCGTTGGCCTGCGTGGCACCGAATATGGCTTGCGCTGGAATGTGTTCGCCGGTTGGGCCTTGCATGCGCCC
>CAYOEF010000094.1:0-9023 GCA_964402805.1 uncultured Rhodanobacteraceae bacterium
TGTGTGCCTTTTCCCCGCGGGACACACGCGCCGGGTCGGCCCGACCGGAGAAAAGGCACTCTGACCCCCTTTTCGTGATCGAGGCGGACGAATACGACACCGCCTTTTTCGACAAGCGCTCCAAGTTCGTCCACTACCGGCCGCGCATCGCCATCCTCAACAACCTCGAGTACGACCACGCGGACATTTTTCCGGACGTGGCCGCCATCGAGCGCCAGTTCCATCACCTGGTGCGCACGGTGCCGGGAAACGGTTGCCTGGTCGTCAACGCCGAGGATGAACACCTCGCCAACGTGCTGTCCATGGGTTGCTGGACGCCGGTGCAAACCTTTGGCATCGGGCGCGGTGATTGGCAGGCCGAGTTGCTGGAGGCCGACGGATCACGCTTTCGCGTGCGCCATGGTGCGGACGTCGTCGGCGAGGTGCACTGGCAATTGCTTGGCCGGCACAACGTCATGAACGCGCTGGCGGCACTGGTCGCGGCGCATGCGCAGGGCTGCGACCTCGACGCGCTGTGGCCTGCGTTTTCCACGTTTCGCGGCGTGCGCCGCCGCATGGAACCGATTGGCGAGGTTCGCGGCATTCGCGTTTACGACGATTTCGCCCATCACCCGACCGCCATCGCCACGACCCTGGCCGGATTGCGCGCCAGAGTGGGCAGGGCGCGCATTCTCGTCGGGCTCGAGCCGCGTTCCAATTCCATGCGCGAGGGCGTGCACGCGGCGGCACTGGCGCCCAGCCTTGCCGAAGCGGACCACGTGGCGCTCCTGCAACGTCCGGAGTTGCCATGGGACGTGGCGCCGGTCATTGGCGCACTCGGCGGCCGCGGGCGCGCCGTCGCATCGGTCGATGCGCTCTTGGCCGACCTGCGCGCGCAGGCGGATGCCGGCGATTTCGTGGTCTTCATGTCCAATGGCGGATTCGAGGATGCGCCGCGTCGCTTCGTGGAAGGGCTGCAGCGGGCGGCGCACCGGAAGCCGGCACCAGGCTGACGCCACCCCGCCGCGGCAGGTGTATCGTGGCCGCATCAAGGCTGTCGAGGTGGAGATCGATGTCGCGGGCAGGAGACATTTCACGCGCAAGCCGCGTCAAGGGCGCGCTCATCGGCGCCTTCGTCGGCGACGCACTGGGCGTGGGGCCGCACTGGTACTACGACCTGGATGAGTTGCGGCGTGAATTCGGCCCGTGGATCGACGGCTACACCGCGCCGCGACCAGGGCGTTACCACGCGGGTCTCGAGCCCGGCGACTCGTCGCAGTCGGGGATCATCCTGCGGATCACGCTGGAATCGCTGGTCGATCGCGGTGGTTACGAGGAAGCCGATTTCTGCCGTCGCCTTGACGAGGAGCTGTTTCCGGCGCTCGACGGCACGCCCATGGCGGGGCCGGGCGGCTATACCAGCCAGTCCATCCGCGAGGCGTGGCGCAAGCGCCGGCAGGGCCTGCCGTGGGGCCAGGTGGCGGGCCTTGCCGACAACACTGAGGCGGCCGAACGCATTCTCGCCATCGCCGTGCGCTATGCCGCCGATCCGGGGCGCCTTGCGCGCCACGTGAGCGCCAACGTCGCGTTGACGCAACGGGATCCCACCGTGGGCGCCATGACCCTGGCCTATGCTGCCATCCTCGGCCAGCTCGTGCAGGGCGTGGCGCTGGATTCCGGCCTTTCGGACAAGCTGATGGCGATGGTCAGGGACGGCGTACTGCCGTTCCATACGGTGACCAGCGGCAACCTCACCGTACCCGCGGGCGCCGAGGCACCCACGCTGGCCGGGCAGTTCGCCTCGCCGGATGCCTTGTTGACCGTATCGTCCATTGCCGCGGCCGTGCAGGAACAGGGCGTGCGCCTGGACCCGGCCTGGAAGGTGTCGCTCGTCTACGGCCTGCCCTGCGCCGTCTATCACCAGTTCCCCGCGGCCTACCATCTGGCGGCGCGTTTCGGTGGCGACTTCGAACCGGCCGTGCTCCACGCCATCAATGGGGGCGGCCAGAACATGGCCCGCGCCATGCTGACCGGGGCGTTGTGTGGCGCGATCGGCGGTTTCGAGGCGATCCCGGAGCGGTTCGTCAGTGGCCTGCGCCAGGGCGCGCGCTATTTGGAACTGGCCGATGCACTGGCCGCCCAGGTGGCCTGATTTCGACCGGCCGGGCGCCGAGTGGGTACACTCGCGTCATGGCTCGCAAATCTGCGCTGCTGGTCGACGTGCCGCTGTTCCCCCTGGCCACGGTCCTGTTCCCGCGCGGACCGCTGGAACTGCGCGTGTTCGAGCCGCGTTACATCGACCTGGTGCGCGAGTGCACGCGCGCCGACCGTGCGTTCGGCGTGTGCCTGATCCTGGAGGGCCAGGAGGCGGGTGGTCCGGCCTCGCCGGCGGCCGTGGGCACACTGGCGCGCATCGTTGATTTCTTCACCAGCGAGGAAGGCCTGCTCGGCATTCGCATCGAAGGGGGCGAGCGTTTCCGTGTCGATCGCGCACGGGTGCGCGCCGATGGCCAGCTGCGGGGCGACCTGGTGTGCTGGGAAAGCGAACCGACATGCGAGGTGGCGCCCGAGTACGGCTTGCTGGTGACCATCCTGGAGCGCCTGGTCGAGCAGATGGCGCCGATGTGGAAGGACGCTCCGCGCGAGCATTATGACGATGCGAGCTGGGTCGGTTTCCGCCTGTCCGAGCTGCTGCCGCTGGCCACGGACGAGCGCCAGCAGTTGCTGGAAATGACCGACCCCTCGGAGCGCCTGGCGTGGCTGCTGGAGGCGCTGCCACGTTTCCAGCGCGGCTGAAGGGCGTACGCCGGAGCATTCGCGAAACCCATCGATACGAGGAACGACGTGGCAACCCTGGCTGGCAAAACCCTGTTCATCACCGGCGCATCACGGGGCATTGGCCTGGCGATTGCGCTGCGTGCCGCGCGTGACGGCGCCAACATCGTGATCGCGGCCAAGAGCGCGGTCCCCAATCCGAAACTGCCAGGCACGATCCACACCGCGGCCGCGGCCGTCGAGGCGGCGGGCGGCCGGGCACTGGCGCTCAAGGTCGACGTGCGCGATGAAAAGAACGTGCAGGAGGCCGTGGCGCGCGCGGCGAATCATTTCGGTGGCATCGACATCCTGGTGAACAACGCCAGCGCCATCTGGCTGGCCGGCATCGAGGCCACGCCGGTGAAACGCTTCGACCTCATGCAGCAGGTCAATGTGCGCGGCACCTTCGTCGCCACGCAGGCCTGCCTGCCGTGGCTCAGGCGTTCCGCCAATCCGCACGTGCTGGTGCTGGCCCCACCGATCAACCTGGATCCGCGCTGGTTCGCCGCGCACACCGCCTACACCCTTTCCAAGTACGCAATGAGCATGTGCGTGCTGGGTTTCAGCGCCGAGCTGGCCGGTGCCGGCATCGGCGTCAATGCGCTGTGGCCACGCACCGTCATCGGCACGGCCGCTGTCCGCATGCTGGGTGGCGTCGTGCAGGCGGCACAATGCCGCAAGCCCGACATCATGGCCGATGCGGCGCACGCCATCGTATGCAAACCGGCGGCCTCGTACACCGGCCACTTCTGCATCGACGAGGAGGTGCTGGCGCACGCCGGCGTCACCGATTTCGCCCCCTACGCGATAGAGCCTGGCGCGACGCTCGCGCCTGATCTGTTCCTGGACTGAAGCGGCGGGTCGACCCGGAAAGTCGCGTTCATCCGTGCATCAACTCCCACGGAGGCCGACGCCACGCCCGTGCGCCCGGTATCATCCCGCGGCCATTGAAACGCGCGTGGCATGGTGCCATCGTGAGTTTCCCGCTTGCAGGAACGTCACCGTGTCGCCCGTCATTGCCTCCCATCCTGTCCGCACCGATCTGGCGGGTGCCATCGCGCAATCCGGCTACGTGCTGGTGCCTGCCGACGCCATGCGCGGCGCCCTGCACGAACATGGCACGCTTGATGACTGGGATGCCTTCGTGGCCAGTTGGGACCGCCTGGAGCCGGATGGCTACATGGCCGACCATGGCCGCTATCGGCGGCGGCGTCATGCCGTGTACGCGGCCACGCGCGATGGTGGCGTGGTGCGGCAGGCGCATCAGCCGCACTACCAGTCGCGTACCTACAATAATCTCAACGGCGGCATCGAACGCTGGTTCGCGCCCGTTGAACCGGAGATCGGCGCCGGCGCGACGATTCGCGCCATCCTCGCCTGTTGCCATCGCGTGTTCGGCCGGCTCGAACCGGACACGCGCGATTTCCACTTCGAGGTGCACCAGTTCCGCATCGAGGCACGCGCCGATGCCGCCGGGCAACCGACCCCCGAGGGGGTCCACCGCGACGGCGTGGATTACGTGCTGGTGCTGATGGTCGACCGCAGCAACATCGCCAGCGGCACCACGACTGTCTACGATCCCGCCCATCGGCCGCTGGGCAGCTTCACGCTGACCCGGCCCCTGGACGCCACGCTGCTCGACGATCATCGCGTCTACCACGGCGTGACCGCCGTCACCCCGCTGGATCCGGCATTGCCGGCGCATCGCGACGTGCTGGTGGTGACCTTCCGCGATGCCCGCGTGCCGCGTGACGACTCCCGTTTTGCGCCGGAAGGAGGCCGCTTGCCATGAAATACCTGCATTCGATGGTGCGCATCCGCGACGTGGATGCGTCGCTGCGCTTTTACTGCGAGGGTCTGGGCCTGCACGAGGTGCGCCGTCGCGACGTGCCCGAGGGCAAGTTCACGCTGATCTTCCTGGCGGCTCCGGAGAGCCCGGAGGCCGAGGTCGAGCTGACCTGGAACTGGGATTCGACGGAAGACTACGGCAGCGCGCGCAACTTCGGGCATCTGGCGTTCCGGACGGAGGACATTTACGCGTTGTGCCGGCACCTGGCCGACATGGGCTACACGATCCATCGGCCCCCGCGCGACGGACACATGGCGTTCGTACGTTCGCCGGACCTGATTTCGGTGGAGTTGCTGCAGGCGGGCGACCCGCTGCCGCCAGCCGAACCCTGGGCATCCATGCCCAATACCGGGACCTGGTGAGACGTGGGTTGCGCCATGCCGGCCGCCGTGGCCGCACGTTGAACCGTCCGGGTATTGATGCTCTACTGTCCGTGGAACGAAGCGAATGATGGCGTGCCGCGGCGTCAGTACCGACAGGACATCGCACGATGGTGGGCGCGAACGGGCAGTATGACCTGCTGGTGGTCGGGGGTGGCGTCAACGGTGCCGGCATTGCCCGTGACGCCGCCGGACGCGGGCTGCGCGTCGTGCTCTGCGAACAGCATGACCTCGCGTCGCATACGTCGTCGGCCAGTACCAAGCTCATTCACGGCGGGCTGCGCTACCTCGAGTACTACCAGTTCCACCTGGTGCGCGAGGCGCTGCGCGAACGTGAGCGCCTGTTGCGCATGGCGCCGCACATCATCTGGCCGCTGCGCTTCGTGCTCCCGCACGACCTGCATTTGCGCCCGGCCTGGATGATCCGCACCGGCCTGGTCCTGTACGATCACCTCGGTGGCCACCGCCGGCTTCCCGGCTCCCGCGCCATCCGGCTCGATCGCCATGTGGCGGGCGAACCGCTCGACCCGCGCCTGCGCAGGGGCTTCGAGTATTCCGATTGCTGGGTACAGGATGCGCGCCTGGTCGCACTCGATGCGCTGGATGCGCATGAACGCGGTGCCACGATCCGCACCCGCACGCGTTGCGAGCAGGCCGACCGTGCGGACGACGGCTGGCGGGTCACGCTGCGCGACACGGTCTCCGGTGCCAAGCACCACCTGCGCGCGCGGTGCCTCGTGAATGCCGCCGGCCCGTGGGTCAACCGTGTGTTCGACGACGTCCTGCGTCTGCCTGCGGCTTCCGCGGTACGCCTGGTCAAGGGCAGCCACATCGTCGTGCCGCGCCTGTACGCGCATGACAAGGCCTACATCTTTCAGAATCCGGACCGGCGCATCATTTTCGCGATTCCCTACGAACGCCGTTACACCCTCATCGGCACCACCGACGTGGATTACGACGGCGACCCGGCGCAGGTGCGTATCTCGGATGATGAAATCCGCTATCTGTGCGGCGCCGCCAACCACTATTTTCGTGGCGCGCCGGTCACGCCCGCGCGCGTGGTATGGAGCTACTCGGGAGTACGTCCCCTGCATGCCGACGAGCATGCCAGCGCGGCCGGCGTCACGCGCGACTACGCGCTCGAACTCGATGCGGACCACGGACGCGCGCCGCTGTTGTCGGTTTATGGCGGCAAGCTGACCACGCATCGCAGCCTCGCCGAACAGGCCATGCGCCAACTGCAACCCTTGCTGCACTTTACGGCCGGGCCATGGACGGCCGACTCGCGCCTGCCCGGCGGCGACCTGCCGAATGCCGACTTCGATGCGTTCCTGGCCGGCGCCAGGCGCCGCTGGCCGTGGCTGCCCCCGGACCTCGCGTGGCGCCTTGCGCGCAATTACGGGACGTGCATGGAAACCATCATCGGCAACGCGCGATCGCTGGACGGCCTTGGCAGGTGCTTCGGCGCGGATTTGCACGAATGCGAAGTGGCGTATCTGCATGACCACGAATGGGCCGACACGGCGGAAGACATCCTGTGGCGCCGCTCGAAACTGGGCCTGCACTTCGGCGCGGGGGAAACCGCCGCGCTGGCCGCCTGGTTGCAACGGACATATCACCATGCCGCGCCCCGGACGGACGGTACCAGGACAGCCTCATGACCCGACCGTGCATCCTGACCATCGACCAGGGCACCACCAGCAGCCGCGCCATCGCGTTCGATGCCGACGGCAAGTCGATCGCCACCACCCAGGCAGAGTTTCGGCAGCTGTTCCCGCAACCGGGCTGGGTCGAACATGATCCGGAGGAGATCTGGTCGACCACGGTAAAGGTGGGCCGCGCGCTGCTCGACCGCGTGGAGGCGGACGGCTGGCACGTCCTTGGCATGGGCATCGCCAACCAGCGCGAAACCACGATCGTATGGGAGCGTGCCAGCGGGCGCGCGGTGTACAACGCCATCGTCTGGCAGGATCGGCGCACGGCGGATCGGTGCGAAACGCTGCGCAAGCGTGGTCTGGACGCCCAGGTTGGCGCGCGCACCGGGCTCCTGCTCGATCCGTATTTTTCCGCCACCAAGATCGCGTGGATCCTGGACCACGTCGACGATGGGCGCGCACGCGCCCGGCGTGGGGAACTCCTGTTCGGCACGGTCGATTGTTACCTGCTGTGGCGCCTCACCGGCGGCCGCGTGCATGCCACCGACGCCACCAATGCGTCGCGGACGATGCTGTTCAACATCCACGACCAGCAGTGGGACGACGAACTCCTGCGCTGGCTGGACATCCCCGCGGCCATCCTGCCGACGATCGAGGACTGCGCCCACGACTTCGGCAACAGCGATCCGGACATCCTCGGCCGGGCGCTGCCGATCTGCGCGATGGCGGGCGACCAGCAGGCCGCGGCGATCGGCCAGGCGTGCTTTGAGCCGGGCATGCTGAAAAGCACCTATGGCACCGGCTGTTTCGCCTTGTTGAACACCGGCGACAAACCCATCCAGTCACGCAACCGGCTGTTGGCGACGGTCGCGTACCGCCTCGGCGGGCAACCCCGTTTCGCCCTGGAAGGGTCGATTTTCGTGGCCGGGGCGGCGGTCCAGTGGTTGCGCGATGGCCTGCACGTCATCGGCGCCGCCGGGGAAACCGAACGGTTGGCACGGAGCCTGAAAGACAACCACGGTGTCTACCTGGTGCCGGCCTTCACCGGCCTTGGCGCGCCCTGGTGGGATCCGCTGGCGCGCGGCGCGATCTTCGGCCTGGTGCGTGATACCGGCATTGCGCATCTGGCGCGCGCGGCGCTGGAGTCCGTGTGCTACCAGACCCACGATCTGTTGCGCGCCATGGCCGCCGATGCGGGCGCGGACCCGGTTGCCCTGCGTGTCGATGGCGGCATGGCGGCCAACGACTGGATGCTGCAGATGCTGGCCGATGTATGCAAGGTGCCCGTCGAGCGGCCGGATACCGTGGAAACCACGGCCCTGGGCGTCGCCTTTCTCGCCGGCCTGCAATTGGGCATGTTCACGTCACTGGACGACGTTGCGACGCGCTGGCATCGTGATGCAGTGTTCTCGCCGGCCCTGGACGACGTCACGCGCGCGCGCATGCTGCGTGGCTGGCACGCGGCGGTCGCACGCACGCGCAGTGGCCGCGCCGATGCGTGAGTTCACGCATCGCGCAGCGCGCGCAGTGTGGCCCGCGCGGCTTCCAGGGTATGGTCGAGGTCGGCCTGCGTGTGCGCCGCGGACATGAACGCCGCCTCGAACGGCGAGGGCGCCAGGAACACTCCGCGCTGCAGCATGCCGTGGAAAAACCGCTGGAACGCGCGTTTGTCGCAGGCGGTCGACTGCGCAAAGCTCTCGACCTTGCCCGCGCTGAAGAACAATCCGAACATGCCACCGGCGCGGTTGGTGCTGAAGGGAACGCCGGACTCGTCGGCGACTTGTTGCAGTCCATCGGCAAGTTCACCGACCTTGCGTTCGAGTTCCTCATGGAAGCCGGGCGCCTGAATCAACCGCAGCATCGCAAGGCCCGCCGCCATCGCCACCGGGTTGCCGCTCAGCGTGCCGGCCTGGTAGACCGGCCCGACCGGCGCGATCTGCCGCATCAGTTCGCGCTTGCCGCCGTAGGCGCCCACCGGCATGCCGCCGCCGATGATCTTGCCGAAGGTGGTCAGGTCCGGCGTGATGCCGTAGCGTGCCTGCGCGCCGCCGAGCGCCACGCGAAAGCCGGTCATCACCTCGTCGAAAATGAGCACCGTGCCGTGTTCGGTGCACAGTTCCCGCAGCCCCTCGAGGAACCCGGGGCGCGGCGGAATGCAGTTCATGTTGCCGGCAACCGGTTCGATGATGAGTCCCGCGATGTCATCCCCCTGTTCGGCGAACAGTCGCCGCGCGGCGGCCAGGTCGTTGTAGGGAAGGGTCAGGGTGAGGTCGGCCAGTGCCCGTGGCACGCCTGGTGAGGTCGGGACGCCGAGCGTCAGGGCGCCGGAGCCGGCCTTGACCAGGA
>CAYOEF010000095.1:0-9003 GCA_964402805.1 uncultured Rhodanobacteraceae bacterium
CACGCCGTCGCTGGAGGAAATGTGCCACGTCGCCAGCGAGATGAAGCGGCGCGACCTGAAGCTGCCGCTCCTGATCGGCGGCGCCACCACGTCGCGCACGCACACCGCGCTCAGGATCGAGCCCAACTACGAACGCAGCACGGTGTGGGTCAAGGACGCCTCGCGTGCCGTCGGCGTGGCGCAGACCCTGGTCAACAAGGCCACGGTGGACGGGTTCCTGCAGAAGATCCACGACGAATATGTGGAAATCCGCGAGCGCCGCGCCAAGCGCGGAACCCAGAAGAAGCTGGTGTCGCTGGACGTCGCGCGCGCACACGGCATGCAAACCGACTGGAGTCAATACACGCCGCCCGCCCCGCGCCGTCCCGGTATCCATGTGTTCGACGACTACAGCCTCGAAACTTTGCGCGAGTCCATCGATTGGACACCGTTCTTCCAGGCCTGGCGGCTCCACGGCCACTATCCGGCGATCCTCACCGACAGCGTGGTTGGGGTCCAGGCAACGGAGGTGTTCAACGACGCCCAGGCCATCCTCGACCGCATCGTCAACGAGAAGTGGCTGACGGCGCGCGCGGTGATCGGGTTTTGGCCGGCCAATCGGGTGGGGGACGATATCGAGGTGTACGGGGACGGGGAACCGGGGACCGGAGAGCGGGAAGTGCTCGCCATGCTGCATCATTTGCGGCAGCAGGTGGACAAGCCGGTGGAGCGGCCCAACATGTGCCTGTCCGATTTCGTGGCACCGAAGGACTCCGGCCGGGACGACTGGGTGGGCGGGTTTGCCGTCACGGCGGGCCTTGGCATCGAGGAGCATCTGGAGCGCTTCAAGGCCGACAACGACGATTACTCGGCGATCATCCTGAAGGCCCTGGCCGACCGTCTCGCCGAATCGTTCGCCGAGCACATGCACCAGCGGGTGCGCCGCGAGTTCTGGGGCTATGCGCCGGACGAGGACCTGGACAACGAGGCGCTGATTGCCGAACAGTATCGCGGCGTGCGTCCGGCGCCGGGTTATCCGGCCTGTCCGGACCATACCGAAAAGACCACGCTGTTCCGGTTGCTGGACGCCACCGCCAACACCGGCATCGAGCTTACCGAGGGCTTTTCGATGTATCCCGCCGCGGCCGTTTCGGGTTGGTACTTCAGCCATCCGGACAGCCAGTACTTCGTGGCCGGCCACTTTTCACGCGAGCAGGTGGCGGATTACGCCAGGCGCAAGGGATGGAACATGGCCGAAGCCGAGCGCTGGCTGGCCGCCAATCTGGACTACGACCCGGACTGAGCCGACGGCATGGATCGCGGTGGCGGCCAGTTACTTTTCCGCCGTATTTACTGCTATCATTCTTTGCATCTTGATGGAAAGATAATACCCGAGCGCCATGCCGACCGTATCACTCGAGTTCTTCCCGCCGCGAACCGACAACCAGCTCGTCCAATTCGACCAGGCGGTGCAACAACTGAAGGCCGCGGGGCCCAGCTACACCAGCGTGACGTTCGGTGCCGGCGGGTCGACCCTGAGCTACACGCCGCGCACGGTGCGTGCATTGGCGGACGCTGGCCTGGACGTCGCGCCGCACCTGTCGTGCGTTGGCGGTACCCGCGCGGAAATCGGTGATCTGCTCGACACCTACAAGGCCATGGGTTGCCATCGGGTGGTCGCGTTGCGTGGCGACTTGCCGTCGGGCATGGCCAGGCATGGCGAGTTGCGTTACGCCGCCGAACTGGTGCGCTTCATCCGCGACCATAGTGGCGACCATTTTCGCATCGACGTGGCGTGTTATCCCGAGGTCCACCCCGAGGCACGTGACGCGCTGGCGGACATCCGTCATTTCAAGGCCAAGATCGACGCCGGCGCCAACGGCGCCATCACGCAGTATTTCTTCAACGCGGACGCCTACTTCCGGTTCGTGGACGACATCACGCGGCTGGGCGTGGACATTCCCATCGTGCCCGGCATCATGCCCATTTCCAACTTCGTGCAACTCAAGCGGTTTTCGGCCACCTGCGGTGCGGAGATCCCGCGCTGGATCACCGAGCGCATGAAGGCATACGGCGACGACGCCGACAGCGTGCGTGAACTGGGCGCGGACATCGTGGCCAGCCTGTGCCGCCGGCTGCTCGACGGCGGGGCGCCCGGTCTGCACCTGTATACCCTCAACCGGGCCAGGGCCACGCTGGCGGTGCTCGACCGCCTGCCCTGATCCTGCGCATGCCGTGTCCCCGCGTGCTACCGTCTGCCGGATCAAACACTACCCGTTGACCGCTGGAGCAGACAATGACGATACAGGTTGGCCAGACCCTCCCCGATGCCACGTTCACGGTGCTGCGCGACAGCGTGGTCAAGCTCACGCGCGATGACGTATTCGCAGGCAGGAAGGTAGTCCTGTTCGCCGTCCCCGGCGCGTTCACGCCGACATGCTCGGAGCGGCACGTCCCCGGCTACGTCCAACATCACGACGAGTTCACGCGGCGCGGCATCACGGTGGCGTGCCTTGCCGTGAACGATGCATTCGTGATGCGTGCCTGGGCGCGCGAACTTGGCGTGCCCGATGACCTGCTGATGCTTTCCGACGGCAATGGCGATTTCGTCAAGGCACTGGGGCTGGACATCGATTTGCGGCAGTCGGGCATGGGGCTGCGTGCCAAGCGTTTCGCCCTGTATGCCGAGGACGGCATCGTGCGGGTGCTGAACGTCGAGGCACCGGCCGAATTCCGGGTGTCCAGCGCCGAGGCCATGTTGGACGCCATCGTGTAAGCGCACGGGGCGGCTTGGCGGCTCACTCCTCGTACCTGTCGATCGCCGCGTAGGACGTTGTGGCGACATAGGCTTGCGCGGCATCGATGAAGGCGCGGGCCCGCGCCGTGGTACGTGATTGCTTGAGCCAGGCGATCACGACCTGCAAGCCCGGATAATGTTCCTTGATACGCAGGTAGGCCAGGTGCTTGCCGTCATAGGTCGCGTGCATCACGGGTTGGAAATTGAGGATGGAATAGCCCAGGCCGTTGGCAACCAGACTGCGGATCATCGGTATGCTCTTGGTCTTGTACTCGATGCGCGGTTCGACGCCCGCGACACGAAACAGCATGCGGAAATATTCGCTGCTGTGTGGCAGGTCGAGAAGGATCATCGGCTGGTCAGCCAAGGCACGGATGGATATGGCGTCGCCTCGCGCGATGTCGCTGTTTGCGGCGGCAAGAACGTAGGGCGGCAGCGCCAGAAGGCGTTCGTGATCAAACTGCGGCCCAAGATCCAGGTCGTACAGGATGGCCAGCTCGATGTCGCCCTCGTCCAGAATCGCGTGCAGTTGCGCCAGGTCCGCCTCGTGAATGGACACGTCCACTCCGGGGTATTGCCGGCTGAAGCTTGCGAGCATGCCCGGCAGAATGTGCGGACCGATGGTGTGGTAGAAGCCGACGCGCAACTTGCCCTTGAGCTCGCTGTCCATGCTGCGTCCTTGCGTCATGACGTCGTCCGCGCGATTCAGCAGTTCGCGCGCCATGACGACGAGTGACCGGCCGGCCGGCGTCAGCGTCACGCCACGCGCCTTGCGGCGGACGAACAACTGGACGTCCAGCATGCTTTCAAGCTGTGTGATGGCGGCCGAAACCCCGGGCTGGGAAACGTAAAGGGACTCCGCCGCGGCACTGATGCTGCCGAGCTTGGCGACTTCCACGAAATACTTGAGCTGTTTCAGCGTGAACATACGCCCTCCGCGGGGACACGGTGAACTGGCGTGCCGCTGGCCTGCACCGATCGCATGATGGCCATCGTTAGAACATAAGTACAAGCTTTATTGTATGACAGAAAACAATGTTTGAGTAAGCATGTGAAGTTCGGCAGGATGCATCGGTAACGTCCTGGCAAGTGCCGCGGACACCGGGGTGAATCCTCGCGGCGCGTGACAGGTCCACGATACTGGAGCATCACAGCGTGGCTATCGAAGAAACCGACACCCTCGTGGTGGGAGGAGGCCAGGCAGGCATCGCCGCCAGCGAGCACCTGACCGCGGCCGGCGTGCCGCACCTTGTCCTTGAGCGCGGACGTATTGCCGAGCGCTGGCACAGCTGGCGCTGGGACTCACTGGTGGCGAACGGTCCGGCGTGGCATGACCGCTTTCCGGGCCTGGATTTCGATGGTTTCGATCCCGATGGTTTCGTACCCAAGGAGCAGGTCGCAAGCTACTTTGAGGCCTATGCGCGCAAGTTCGATGCGCCCGTACGCACCGGCGTGGAAGTGCACGCCGTCCGGCGTCGCACTGGGCGCCCGGGGTTTGTCGCCGACACCAGCCAGGGCGCGGTCCACGCGCGGCGCATCGTGGCGGCCACCGGACCTTTCCAGAAGCCGGCCATCCCGCCCATCGCCCCCGATGGCGCCGTGCTGACGCAGATCCACTCCTCGCAATATCGCAATCCGTCGCAATTACCCGACGGCGCCGTGCTGGTCGTGGGTGCAGGCGCTTCCGGGGTGCAGATTGCGGACGAACTGCAGCGCTCCGGCAAGCAGGTTTACCTTTCGGTGGGGCCGCACGAGCGTCCGCCGCGTTTCTATCGGGGCCGCGACTACGACTGGTGGCTGGGCGTGCTGGGCATGTGGGACGTGCCGGCCGATCCGCAGACGCAGCACGTGACCATTGCCGTCAGCGGCGTGCGCGGCGGCGAGACGGTGGATTTTCGCCGTCTTGCACACGAGGGCATGGTACTGGTCGGCCTGACCCGGCAATTTGAAGACGGCAAGGTGAGTTTCGCGCAGGACTTGGTCGACAACGTGAAAGCCGGCGATGCCAATTATCTGGCCATGCTGGACGCCGCCGACCAATACATCCAGGCCAACGGGCTGGAACTGCCCGAGGAGCCGTCCGCGCGCCAGTTCCTGTCGGATCCGGATTGCCTCACGCATCCGCTGCAGGAACTTGACCTCGCCGCGGCGAACGTCACGTCCATCGGCGGGGCGACCGGCTACAAGCTGGATTTCAACTGGCTTGACGTCGACACCTTCGATGCCAAAGGCGCACCCGCGCATCATCGCGGTATCGGCAAGGAGCCGGGCGTTTATTTCCTTGGTCTGCCGTTCCTCACCTGCCGCGGTTCGAGCTTCATCTGGGGTGTCTGGCACGATGCCCGCTACGTCGCCGGACATATTGTCAAACAACGCCATTACGAGGCCTACGATGCCAACGCCACGCGCCACGGCAAATACCTGTCGGCACGTTGAGCGCGGCATTCGCGCTCCGGCCAATTCCCGGACACCGGCACACGCAGCGGTGGTCACGGGGTTCACGCATCATGAAAAGGACTGATTCGATGCCTACGCATACCAGAATCCGCATGTTCAACACCAAGGACACCTACCCGAACCAGAGTCTGGACAACGACCTGTGCCAGGCGGTGCGTGCCGGCAACACGGTCTACGTCCGCGGCCAGGTCGGCACCGACTTCGACGGCAACCTGGTCGGCCTGGGCGATCCGCGTGCACAGGCTGATCAGGCCATGCGGAATGTGCAACAGCTCCTTGCGGAGGCCGGATCCGACCTGAGCCACATCGTCAAGACCACCACCTACATCACCGATCCGCGCCATCGCGAGGCCGTGTATCAGGTGGTCGGCAAATGGCTCAAGGGCGTATTTCCGATCTCGACGGGAATTGTCGTGGCGGGACTCGCGCAGGCGGAGTGGTTGATGGAAATCGACGTCATCGCCGTCATTCCGGAAGAGGGTGCAACGTGACCTTTTCGATCGCCGCGCGTGACGTCACCACCGGCATGGTCGGCGTCGCCATCAGCTCATCGAGCATTTGCGTCGCCGCGCGCTGTGCCTACGTGCGGGCCGGCATCGGCGCCGCGCTCAGCCAGAACGTGACCGACCCGACGCTTGGGCCGGGCGTCCTGGATGCCCTGGCACAGGGCCTCGATACGGAAGCGGCGCTGGAAAAGATCACCGCGGGCAACCCCACCATCGAATACCGCCAGGTTCTCGTGCAACCGCTCAAGGGCAGGGCGGGTGCGCGCAGCGGCAGGAATTCCCTGGGCGTCCACAACGAAGCGGTGGCCGAGGACTGCATTGCAGCCGGCAACATGCTGGCCGATGCCGGCGTCCCCGGCGTGATGGTCGATGCCTTCCAGGACACCACGGGGCACATTGCGCACCGCCTGGTCAGCGCCATGGAAGCAGGCCTTGCCAAGGGCGGTGAGGCGGGACCGGTGCATTCGATCGGCCTTCTCGTCGCATCCACCGAGCCCTGGCCCATCGTCAACCTGCGCGTGGACTGGACCGAGGGCAACCCGGTCACCGAACTGCGCGACCTGTGGACGCGCTACGAATCGCAACTGGATGATTACGTGCTGCGCGCGCACCGGCCCGTGGACGCGCCGAGCTATGGCGTCGCGGGTGACCCATGAAGACCGGTGACACGCCCACCGTCGCACTGCTGCGCCAACTCGTCGCGTTCGACACGACGACGCGTGGCAGCAACCTTGCGCTCATCGAATTCATCGAGCGCTACCTTGCCGATCATGGCGTGCCGTCACGACGCGTGTCGACCCGCGACAATCGCAGCAACCTCTACGCTACGATCGGCCCGGACAACGTGCCGGGAATCATGCTGGCGGGTCACACCGACGTCGTGCCGGTCGACGCCGACAAGTGGACCAGCGATCCATTCACGCTCACTGAACGCGACGGTCGCTACTACGGCCGCGGCACGGCGGACATGAAGGGTTTCCTGGCGTCCGTACTGGCCGCCGTGCCGAAGTTTGTCGCCAAACCATTGCGCATGCCCGTGCACCTGGCGTTTTCCTACGACGAGGAAATCGGCTGCGTCGGCGTGCGCGACCTCCTGGAAGACATGGCGCGGATGAAAGTGAAACCGCGCTGGGGCGTGATCGGCGAGCCGACCCGCATGCAGCCGGCGCACGCGCACAAGGGGAAAGTAGCCTGGCGCGTGCACGTCACCGGCCTGGCGGGCCATTCGCGTAACCCGGATGCCGGGGCAAACGCTATCTACGCGGCGGCCAAGCTCGTTCTGTTCATCAAGGAACTGGCGGAAAAGGTTCGCCAGAGCGGCGCACGCGACGACGCCTACGATTACCCGACGACATCCCTGCACGTGGGTCGGATCGAAGGCGGCGCCGCCCTCAACATCATTCCTGCCGCATGCACGTTCGACTTCGAAATCCGCTATCTGCCCGGGACCGACGCAGACGACCTGCTGCGCGAGATTCGCTCCCATGCGGAATCACAAATCATTCCGGCACTACGCGCAAAGGGCGCACAATGCGGCGTCACCTTTGAAGAACTGACGGCCTATCCGGGACTTGCCACCGGCGTTGACGCCGAGCCGGTAGTCGTATTGCGCGAGCTCCTTGGCGAGCCTTCCGTCGGCAAGATCGGCTTCGGAACCGAAGGTGGGTTGTACCACGACATTGCCGGCATCCCCTGCGTCGTATGCGGCCCCGGCGACATGGCCCAGGGCCACCGGCCGGATGAATTCGTGAGTGCCGAGCAATTGGCGGGTTGTGATGCCCTTCTTGAGCGGTTAGTTGCGCGTATGGAGGGCTGACATGTCATGTACTCAGCAACAAAACTTACATCGTGAACGGATCGCCTTGCCATGACCGAAATCGAACAATATCCCCCACACCGTGACCAGAGTTTCGAGGACCTCCTCGACATGGCCAGCAGGCCCTTTGCGGACGCCGTTGCAATGCCGCCGAGTGTCTACAAGAGTGAGCAGTTCCTCAAGGCGGAAATAGACAATATATTTCGAAGGCAATGGTTGTGCGTTGGCCGGTCAGAGAACATCAAGAACCCTGGCGACTACCTGACTTACGATCTGGTCGACCAGCCTGTCATCATTATCCGCGACAAGAGCGGCATTGTCCGCGCAATGGCGAATGTGTGTTTGCACCGCATGTCGACCTTGCTGGAAGGGTGCGGACACGTGGACCGAATCGTGTGTCCCTACCACGGATGGACGTACGGCACGGACGGCGCACTCCGCGCCGCCCCCTTCATGAACAAGCAGCCCGGATTCTCCGTGAAGGGACAGGCTTTACCGGAAGTCCGGTGCGAGGAATGGAATGGCTGGATCTATGTCACGTTGAATCCGGATGTAGAGAGCCTCGCTAGCAGTCTCAAGGGTCTGTCGAAACTCATCGAGCACTTCCAGGTGGAAAACTACACGAGTTTCTTCCTTGAGACCAGGGAGTGGAATACGAACTGGAAGTGTCTCGCGGAAAACTTCATGGAAAGCTACCACGTGCCGGTTTGCCACCGTGGAACGATTGGCCCGCATACCGGCTACGGTGACATCTTCATGCAACCAGCACACGAGAACTTCAATTTCCACTGGATCACAAAGGACGCGGAATTGGCTCTGGGTAACGCGCATCCGGACAATACTCGGCTCGTCGGGGAACAACGTAATACCTCCATTCTCATGTCTGTCTATCCGAGCCATTTCGTGACGTTGACACCAGGCTACTTCTGGTATTTGTCCTTGCAGCCCAGTGGCGTCGATCACGTTCGGATTACGTACGGCGGGGGTCTTTCGCCCGAGTTTACCAATGACCCCAACGGGACAAAGTATCAGGAAGAGCTGTATGCCTTCCTTGACCACGTTCAGGATGAGGACCAAGGATGCACGGAACGTGTCTACAAGGGATTGTGCGCACCTTCGGCACGTCCGGGCCGAATTTCCACCCTTGAGGAAAGTGTTTATCAATTTGCGCAGTATCTGGCTGACAGGACCGCCGGTTTCGCGAGAACCTTTGCGGACTAGGCGGGTATTGGCGGTTCCGGTCGTCTTGGACCCCAAAAGGCAGGTGGGCAGCGCACGCACCCAACGCCCACATTTCACTAGGCGCGTCTCAGGAGTACCCACGATATGTCAAACAATACCACTGGCAACGATAAAGGCCACTTCGACAATTCCCGTCGTACATTCATCAAGGGCGCAGCGACGGCTGCCATCGCACTGCCGTTCATTCATGTCCCGAAGCTCATGGC
>CAYOEF010000096.1:0-8989 GCA_964402805.1 uncultured Rhodanobacteraceae bacterium
GGCGCGGCGCCAGGGTGGAGAACATGCAGCAGTTCCTGCGTGATTTCCCGCACGCGCAGACCATCCGGCTGGAACAGAACTACCGCTCCACCGCCACCATCCTCAAGGCCGCCAACGCGATCATCGCGCACAACGGCGATCGCCTGGGCAAGAACCTGTGGACCGCCGGCACCGCCGGCGAACCGATCGCCCTGTACACCGCCTACAACGAACAGGACGAAGCCCGCCACGTGGTCGAATGCATCAGCACGCTCATCCACGATGGCGGGAGCCCGCACGACTGCGCCATCTTGTACCGCTCCAACGCGCAGTCGCGCACCTTCGAGGAACAACTGGTCCAGCATGGCCTGCCCTATCGCGTCTACGGCGGCCAACGCTTCTTCGAGCGCGCCGAAATCAAGGACGCGATGGCCTACCTGCGCCTGACCGCCAACCGCCATGACGACGCCGCTTTCGAACGTGCCGTCAACACCCCGCCACGCGGCATCGGCACGCGCACGCTGGATGCCCTGCGCCGGCGCGCACGCGGCGACCGCATATCGTTGTGGGAGGCGGCACTGGTTGAACTGACAGGCAATGACCTGGCCGGCCGCGCACAGAACGCGGTGAAGGCGTTTCTTGCCCTGGTCGATTCCCTGGCGCGCAACACCGCAGCGAGTGAAGCGGAGGCAAGCCCCATGCCGCTCGCCGAGCAGGTCCAGGACGTGCTTGCCGTCACGCACCTGCGTGACTACCACGAACGCGACGGCGGTGACCATGGCCGTGGCGAGGCGCGGGTGGAGAACCTGGATGAACTGGTGAACGTCGCCAGCCGCTTCGAACGCAGTCCGGAAGACGTGGAGGCCGGGTCGTCGGAGTTGGCGGCGTTTCTTTCCCATGCCGCACTTGAAGCCGGTGAAGGCCAGGGCCGCAGTGGTGCCGACTGCGTGCAGTTGATGACCTTGCACTCGGCCAAGGGCCTCGAGTTTGCGCATGTCTTCCTGGTGGGCATGGAGGATGGCCTCTTTCCCAGCCAACGCGCGGTGGAAGAGGACGGCCGGCTCGAGGAAGAACGTCGCCTGGCCTATGTCGGCATCACGCGGGCACGCGAAACACTGACCCTGACCTGCGCCGAACAGCGACGCCTGCACGGCAGCGAGATGTACTGCCGGCCGTCACGCTTCCTGGGCGAGATTCCGGCCGAACTGATCAACGAGGTGCGTCCGCGCATCAAGGTCACCCGTCCGGTGTGGAACGGCGCGCAACACGCAACCGTGGCGGACGACCTGCCCGGCCTCGCGCTGGGACAGGCCGTGCGGCATCCCAACTTCGGCGAGGGCGTGGTGGTCAACGCCGAGGGCAGTGGCGCGCATGCGCGGGTCCAGGTGCGTTTTGCCGACAGCGGCAACAAATGGCTGGTTCTCGCCTACGCCAGGCTCACGCCGCTGTGACCGGTGCGCTCAACGCGCATCGACGTGTGGCAGGCCCAGTGAATCACGGCGATCATCGACCGGCGTGTCACCGCCCGACGGCGCGTCCTGCATGCCCGGCAAGGGTTCGACCGGTTCGCCGCGTTCCAGGCGCAAGGCATTGCGGTAACACCGTTGCGACATGAGCACGTTGCCCTGGCCGGCATAGACCTCGCCCAACGCTTCCCATGTCCGCGCCCGCGGTGCCGCGGCCAGCGCGCGACCGAGATACTCGCGCGCCTTGCCCCATATCTCCAGGCGCGCGCACAACCGGCCCATGACCGACAATAGCACCGCATCGCCGGGATGCTTGTCCAGCCAGCTTTCGGCGCGACTCAGGCGCACCTCGATATCCGCATCCTCGAGGGCTCCCCAGGTTTCCACCAGCAAGGCCGACCACTGCCGATTGAGCGCCGCCTCGACCTCGCCCATGGCCGCCATCGACTGGCCGAAGCGGCTGGCACGCAAGGCATAGGCCGCCACCACCTCGGGATGACGTCGCCGTGCCTTGCCGAGCGAGGACCACAACTTCTTCAGCGCCGCATCGTCCGTGCAGGCCTTGATGGCGGCCACGTCGACGCGTACCTCGATGGCGGCCAGGGCATCAGGGCCGAGCGCGGCACTCTTGCGCAACGGACCCAGTGCCGCCAATGCCTGCGCGGGATCCCCGGCAGCCAGCGCGCACTCGACCATTTCCAGCCAGCCCGCCGGCGCAAGCCGATGCACCTTCGCCGCCGGCACCAAAAGCGCCAGCGCCTCCCCGGCCCGCCCGTCATGTCGCGCCAGGCGTGCGCGGGCACTCAACGCGGCCAGCGGCACCACTTTGGCGGCCTTTGCCAGCAAGTCCAGTGCACCGGCCGCGTCACCGCGTGCCGCCGCGGCGCGTGCCGCCGCCAGCAGGGCAACCCCCTTCTGTGGCGCATACCGCGCGGCGCGCTGCAACGTACGTTGCGCCGCTTCGTGATGTCCCTCCGCAAGGTAGACCAGGCCTGACGTCAAGTTCTCACGCGCGACGCGCCGCTGGTGCCGCCCAGTGGCCCCGAACGGCCAATGCGCCGCACGCCACAGCCAGAACACGATCACCGCCGCGACCACCACGATCACGGCGGCCGTCAATACCGTCGTGTGAATCTCCCAGCCGCGCAACTCGATCAGCACGCGCCCCGGATCGACCGCGATCCAGTGCCAGCCGAACGCCGCCAGAGCGGCCAGTATCACCCATACGAGTATCCAGACCCAGAGGATCATGGCGTCGCCCCCGCCGGCTTTCCAACCGAGCCGGCCGGCGCCGGTTGCGCGGCCGCGGCGGTGCCGGGGGTGGCGGCACTGGCAGCCGCGCCGCGCACGTGCTCGAGGTTGCGCAGCGCCTGCAACGCGCCACCCAGTTGCACCGGCGCACCGGTCGCCGCCGATTGCTCCAGCAACGCGGCAATGGTCGCCCGGGCGCTGCGCACCGCATCACTGCGGGTATCGAAATCGTGCCCGAGCCGTGCCGCCACCCGTTCGAGTGCGGCCCGCCCGGCCTTGGCATCCCATGCCAGATAAGCCGCCTGCGCCTGCGCGAGGTCAAGCTCGGTCAACTGGCGGGTCAGGTGGGTACTGACACGGCCGAGGTCCGCCGCACCCTCGCGCCGCACCACCAGCACCAGGGACAGGCTATGCCACACGCGCTGCCAGAATCCCGTCGATTTTGTCGTCGCACTCTTGCCGCCAACCGGCGCAAGCGGCAGCGTGGCAACCTGCGCACGCACACTGGCCAGGGTGGCCAGGACGTGGTCGCGCGACACGGATGGAACGGCCTCGAGCGCCGCGCGCTCGGTGTGTACGGCCCGCACCAGGCCGTCCAGCGCCGGATCACCCGCCGTACGCAGCAACGCGCCAGCCTGCCGGTAGGCCATGGCGGCGCCGTCGGCGTCATGGAACAACACGTAGCGTTGCTGGCCCAGTTGCAACAGCATCGCCGCCTGGTCCAACAGCGCCGCCTGGCGTCCGTTGCGCTCGCGCTGCGACAATCCGGCAACCGCGCCTTCCAGCTGGTCGACGCGCTGCGACAATCCCTGCACCGTCCGGTCCGTGGCCGCACCGGCGCTTTGCATGGCCTGCGCCATCTTCGCCTGTGCGGCATGCAGGCTGGACTCGCCGGATTGCACCCGCGTCTCGAGGGACGCCAGGGTTTTTTGCACGCCAGCCACTTGCCGATCCACCTGTGTAGCCGTTTGCAGAGCCTGCTGGCGCGCCTGTCGACCGGCACGCCACTGCCATCCCACGAGGAGCGCGATCAGCAACGCAATGATGGCGAGCACCAGGGCCAGGGGCGCCATCACGTTGCGGCGCCGTGTCTTGCCCGGTTTTGCCGCCGGCGAGGGCTTCGCGGCGGCCTGCTTGTCACCCGAACCACCCTTGTCGGCCGGTGGCGCTTTTGGTTGCGCCGGTTTCTCGCTCATGATTCCTCGACTGTTCCCGTGGCAGGCAACTGCATCATTTCATATGCGCATCGAGCTCGACAACCCGCGCCAGCAAGTCGCTGGCGAGTGCCGATTCCGCCGTGTCGACACGGACGAATCCGAGTTGCCGCACCAGATCCGCCAGGCGCCCACTGCTCACCACCGCCTGCGCGGCCTGGAGGCGTCGCCAGCTCCCGGTATCCAGCGCATCGTGCAGGTTGTGCAGGGTCTGCGCGCTGGAAAGCAACACGTAGGCGCGTGTCGACAAGGCACGCAGCGCCCGGACGTGGCGTCGATCCAGCCGTGCCGGAACGCGATGGTACACGTGGACCTCGGCCAGTTGGGCGCCACGCGCGCGCAGCGCCTGCTGCAACAGCCCGCGCCCACCCGGCGCACCGACGACCGCCACACGGCGCGCATCAAGGGACGCCAGCGCCGGGTGCGCCAACAGGCCTTCGCTGTTTTGCGCCACGTCCGGCACGATGACGTCGCGGCACCCGTGCCGATGCAAGGCGCGCGCCGTGCCCCGCCCGACCGTGGCGATGGCGGCGCGGCCCTTCAACGGGGTCAGCGCGGCCGCAAAGCGCACGGCGGGCGGGCTGGTGAATATCACCAGGTCGCCTTGCAGGGCCTCGCGCAAGGCGCGGCGCACGCCGTCGGCATCGGTGTCGGCGCGCAGCGCCAATCCCGGCAGCGACACGGCGGTTCCCCCCAAGGCACGCACTTGACGAACCAGGCTGCGGCCCTGCCCGACGGGGCGTGTAATCACGACATATGCGCCATGCAGGGGTTTGACAGAGGATGCGTCCATGTCACGATGCTACCGCCAATTCGGGGCCGGCTTGCCGGCTGCGGCAATCGCAGGCAGACTCCACGCCCATGGATACCGATCCTGACCTCTGGCTGCAAGACCATATCCGCTCGACCATTCCGCTTGCAGGCACGATCGACATCACCGCGCACCGCCAGGCCGACGGCACGGTGTGCCTCGCTGCGCCGCTGGCGCCCAACGTAAACGACAAGGGATGCGCGTTCGCCGGGGCGCTGGTCAGCACCATGACCCTGGCCGGCTGGTCGCTACTGACGCTGCTGCTGCGTGATCGGGGATTCGCCTGCGATGTGTTCGTGGCCAGCAGCGAAGTGAATTACCTGGCGCCGGTGTGGACGGACTTCCGGGCGACGGCCCGATTCGACGAGACAAGCGATACCGACACGTTCATGCGCACCCTCACGACCCGCGGCAAGGCCCGCATCGTGACCCGCAGCACGGTGCGTGAATGCGGCGGCACGGCCGACTGCGCCACGCAGATCGCCCGTTTCGTGGCCAAGCGGCGTGCGCCTGAAGCTGCCGCACACGCGCATGACTGAGCCGACTGAAATCACTTCAATGCCGCGACCGGGGGGTCCCATGCATCGCTTTCGATTCGTCATCATGGTGGCCCTGCTGGTCCTGATCGCCGGATGCGCCGCCAACCAGCGCCAGGACAGCCTCCAGGAAACGCTCAACGCCTATCACACGGCCTTGCGCTGGGGAAACTTCCAGCGTGCGCTCGATTTCGTCTCGCCGGACTACCGCAACGCACATCCGCTGAGTTCGCTCGATCTTGCCCGCTACCAGCAGGTTCGCGTGGTCGGCTATACGGAAGGCGGCGCGCCCACGCCGGTTGGCCCGGACGAAGTGCGGCAAACGGTCAAGATCGACCTGGTCAACCGCAACACCCAGCGTGAGCGGTTCATTCTTGACCGGCAGGTCTGGAAATGGGATGCGAAGGCCAGGCGCTGGTGGCTCACGACCGGGCTGCCGGACATCACCGTGCGCAGCGCGGGCACGTAAGCCCGGAGATGTCACACGCGGGCTTTGCGTCCGATACCCGCGTCGCGGATAATGCGGCGTTTGCGTCGTGACTGCCATCGCCATGAGTGAGTTTTTCCATCGCCTCCCCGAATTCGTCGGCAACCACGTCTGGCTGGTCGTTCTGTTCGTGGCGATCCTGATCGCGTTGATCGTCAACGAATTGATGCACGCGATGCACAAGTACCACCACTTGACGCCGGGGGCGCTGACGCTGCTCATCAATCGCGAGGATGCGCTGGTACTCGACCTGTCGAGCTATGCCGACTATGAAAAGGCCCACATCCCGGGCGCCAGGCACATGGCCCTGAGCCAGTTCGACCCCGAGGCCAAGGAACTTGCCAAGGCCCGCGAACTGCCTGTCGCGCTGGTGTGCAAGGACGGGCGCACCTCGGCCAAGGCCGCCCAGCGCCTGGTCAAGGCGGGTTTCCAGAAGGTAAACATACTCGGCGGCGGCATGGGGGCGTGGAAGCAGGCGCAGTTGCCCATGGCCAAGGGTCGCCACTGACGCCGGACCGGCCGCCTCGAGTGGCCCTGCCGCGCGTGAAAACGAATGGGGCAAACCGGTAGCCGGCCTGGCGCGGGTGCGCGGCACTGCGGTGATCGCCTGAACTGCGTCCTGCCGGTTGGATCAAACCGATGTACGCTTGCGACTCCATGATTGACCGAGCCCCCCGCATGCCCGTGTGGCACCAACCGCTGGACATCGACCAGCTCAACGCATCCTGCCGCAACACCTTGATGGAGGTGTTGGACATCCGCTTCGAGGCCTGCGGCGACGACTGGCTGCGCGCGAGCATGCCGGTCGACCGGCGCACGCACCAGCCCTTCGGCATGCTCCATGGCGGTGCGTCCGTGGCGCTGGCCGAGTCGGTTGGCAGCATGGCGGCGGTGTTGACGCTGGATTCGACACGCGAACTTGCCGTGGGCCTGGACATCAACGCCAATCATCTGCGTGCGGTGCGCACCGGCCGTGTCACCGCCACCGCGCGCCCCATCCACATCGGTCGCCGCACCCAGGTGTGGCACATCGAACTCCACAACGACATTGGGCAACAAACCTGCGTATCGCGCCTGACCATGGCGGTCGTGGCGCGCGAGGCAATCATGCCACCCTGAACCCGCCGTTCAGCGCGACGATATACATTTGACCGATGCCGCCGGTGGCACTTTCGACGTATGGATCTCCTGACAGACCTGGTCACCTATTTCGCACAGCATGGCTACCTTGCCGTGCTGCTGGCGTTGCTGTTGTGCAGCATCGGGGCGCCACTGCCGGAGGACGTCACCCTGGTGGCCGGCGGCGTCATCGCCGGGTTGGGTTACGCCAACGTCCATGTGATGCTGGCCGTGGCCATGTGCGGTGTGCTGCTGGGTGACCTCGCCGTATTCACTTCCGGTTATCACTTCGGGGCACGCATCCTGCGCTGGCGACTGGTCGCGCGCGTCATGACCCCCAAGCGCTATGCCATGGTGAAGGACAAATTCACGCGCTACGGCAACGGCTTGCTGTTCGGTGCGCGTTTCCTGCCCGGCATGCGCACGGCGGTGTTCATTACGGCCGGGTTGACGCATCGCGTATCGGTGTGGCGCTTCCTGCTGCTCGATGGCCTCGCGGCGCTCATCAGCGTGCCGATATGGGTTTACCTGGGTTATTTTGGCGCCAACAACCACGAGTGGCTGGTCAAATGGCTGCACCGTGGCCAGGCCGGGCTGTGGACGGTACTCGGACTGCTCATCATCATTGGCGGGCTGTATTGGTGGCGCCGGCGGCGCACGGTCGTACACTCCAGCACCGACCACGATCCACCCGCTTGACGCCGACCACGTTACCCGGCAGCCTCGCGCTCTAGCAGGATGCGCTTGCGCGCCACGCCCCAGCGGTAGCCGGACAGCGCGCCATCGGTACGCACTACGCGATGGCATGGAATAGCGACGGCGACGGGGTTCGCCGCGCAGGCACCAGCCACCGCGCGCACCGCCGTCGGCTGGCCGATGCGCCGGGCAATCTCGGCATAACTGGCCGTCGTTCCCGGCCCGATGGCGCGCAACGCCTGCCACACACGCTGCTGGAATGCCGTGCCGCGGATGTCCAGCGGCAGGTCCACGCCGCATTGCGGACGCTCGATGAGCCCGACCACGCGCGCGACCAACTGCTCGAATGCCGCATCGGCACCGATCAGGCATGCCTTGGGAAACCGCCGCTCGAAGGCCCGCAAGAGCACGTCCGCGTCATCACCCAGTTCGATGGCGCATACGCCCTTGGTCGTGGCGGCGACCAGGATGGCCCCAAGTGAACATTCGCCAAGGGCGAAGCGGATCGTCGTACCGACCCCGCCATCACGCAGCCGGGTCGGGGTCATGCCAAGTCGCGCCGGCGACTCGGCATAAAAGCGGGCGCTTGAGTTGTAGCCCGCGGCATAGATCGCCGTAGTGACGGTGTCGTCGCCCGCAAGCTCGTGGCGCGCGCGCCGGGCGCGGCAGGCATTGGCATAAGCCTTCGGGGTCACCCCCATCGTGGCCTTGAACAACCGGTGGAAGTAGTAGGGGCTCAGACCCACCGCCCGTGCCAGCTCCGCGAGCGTCGGCTCTTCGACGGCCGCCTCGAGCAACCGGCACGCCCTGACGACGGCATCGGTGCGACGCAACGCGGCAGTGGACGCGTCCGGCCGGCAACGTTTGCAAGGGCGAAAGCCGGCCCGCTCGGCGTCCGCACAACTGGCGTGGAAGGCGACGTTCTCCCGTCGCGCGCGCCGCGACGGGCAACTGGGGCGGCAATAGACGCCCGTGGTGGCCACCGAAAACACGAACGCGCCATCGGCCTCGGGATCACGTCGCTTGACCGCCTCCCAACGTTCCTCGTCGCTGCCGAACGGCAATTCCAAACAGGGCACGCGCTGCATCTGGCCATTCATCTTCGGTCTCCAACGGGTCCTGTGCAACCCGTGTTTTACGCGGCCAGTGTAGTGACGCCACCCCCCGGCCGCGCCCCGTTCCTTGCCCTTGAATTCCGGCACGGACGAAACACCCTCCGCAACGCGATGGTACTCGGCGGGCACGCATGTCCGATGCGTTTGCATGTATGATGCCGAGCTACGTTTATACCGCCAAACGCAGGATGGAACGTGGCCACATGAGCACGACGCTGTTTACCTCCGAATCCGTTTCCGAAGGCCATCCGGACAAGGTCGCCGACGCCCTGTCCGACGCCATGCTCGACGCCATCCTGGCGCAGGACAAGCGCT
>CAYOEF010000097.1:0-8985 GCA_964402805.1 uncultured Rhodanobacteraceae bacterium
ATTACCGCGACCGCAACGAACCCTACCGTGACGATCCCAACCGCGTCGTGCGCTTCAAGACACCACGCGAGGGCACGGTGGCGTTCGACGACAAGGTCAAGGGCCGCATCGAGATTGCCAACGCCGAGCTGGACGATCTGGTCATTTTCAAATCCGACGGTTTCCCGACCTACAACTTCGCCGTCGTCGTCGACGACATGGACATGGGCATCACCGAGATCATCCGCGGCGACGACCACGTCAACAACACACCCCGCCAGATCAACATCTACAAGGCGCTCGGCGCGCCCGTGCCCACGTTCGCCCACCTGCCGATGATTCTCGACAAGCAGGGCAGGAAACTTTCCAAGCGCACCAATGCGGTGGGCGTCATGGATTACCGGGAACAGGGCTTCCTGCCACACGCCGTGCTCAACTACCTCGCGCGCCTCGGCTGGTCGCATGGGGATCAGGAAGTCTTTTCCATCGGGGAACTGAAGCGCCTGTTCGACATCGGCGACGTGCACAGGGCGGCGTCGCGGTTTGACGTCGACAAGCTGGCCTGGCTCAACCAGCAATACCTGAAAAACGATACCCCCGAGTCACTGGTTCCCGAGTTCACCTGGCACCTGGCGCAGGTTGGCATCGACGTCGCGGCAGGCCCTGACCCGACCGCGGTGATCGTGGCGTTGCGCGAGCGCGTACACACGTTGCGGGAAATGGCCGAGCGCGCGCGCATCTGGTACGCCCCGATAACCGACTGGGACGCCAAGGCAGTCAACAAACATCTCGGCAACGCGACGGCGGCGCCCGTGTTGACGGCGGCGCGGCAGGCGCTCGAGGCGCTGGACACCTGGGCGCCCGGGTCGATCCACGCCATCGTCGCGCGGATCGCCGATGAACTCGGGATCGGCATGGGCAAGGTGGCCCAGCCGCTGCGCGTGGCAATGACCGGTACCCAGGTGTCACCGCCCATCGAGGACACCGTTTTCCTGTGCGGGCGCGAGACCGCGCTGGCGCGCGTCGATGCCGCGCTGGACAAGGCACGCGCGCTTTCCGGCTGAGCTGGGCCTGCCCCCCATGTGGCGCCGTCGCTTGCAATGCGGCGCCGGAAGCCGCATCTTCGTGGCATGGGTTCGTGCGTTGCTGCGTCACATCATCAGCATCCTGATGCAAAGGCTTACGTCGAGGCCGTCGAGCGGGCGTGCCACGACCGCGGCGTGCGCCTGACGCGCCTGCGCCGCGAGGTGCTGGAGCTGGTGGCCAATTCCGCCAAGCCGGTGAAGGCCTACGATTTGCTCGACCAGTTGCGTGACACGCACGGCAACGCGGCGCCACCAACGGTTTATCGCGCACTGGACTTCCTGCTGGGGCAACGCTTCATCCACAAGCTCGCGTCCATCAACGCATTCGTTTCGTGCCCGCATCCGACCAATTCGCACCAGGTTCCGTTCCTGATATGTGACATATGCGAGAGTGCCGTCGAGGTCTGCGACGGGCAGGTCGCCGAACTCATCGAATCGCAGGCGCGCCAGATGGGTTTTCGCCCTTACGCGCAGACGCTGGAAGTGCATGGCGTGTGCGAGCATTGCCGCCACGCGCAGGTGCACAACTGAGCGCGCACACCGCTCGTCGCAAGGCTGGGTTTGCGGTCGGGAACTACCGTCCGTACGTGTAGACGACGCTGGCCGCGGCGAGCGTGTGGGCGTGGATCGCGGCCATGGCCTGCACCGGAGTCGCATCGGCCGCCAGGCCGGATGTGTTCGAATCGAGCGCATGCACCGTGAAAACATAGTGGTGTGGCGGGTCGCCGACGGGCGGGCAAGGGCCGTCCCAGCCCGACTGGCCGAAACTGTTGCGCAGCGCCAGCGCACCCTGCGGCAGACGCGTGCTGCCGCCAAGTTGATGGCTGCTGGCCGGAATGTCGACGACGATCCAGTGCCACCATCCACCGGATGCATCCGGGTCGTACACCGTGACCGCGTAGCCGTGCGTCCCCGCCGGCGCATCGGACCAGCGTATCGACGGGACATGGTTTTTGCCACGACAACCCGACGCGTCGTAAACGTAGGCGGGTTCGATTCGGCCGTGGCTGTCCGCCACGGCGGCATGCACCTGGAAGGACGCGGCGTGCGCGTTGCCCCAGAACACCGTGATGGCGAGACAGGCAAGCACCAACAGCGTCGTCTTCATTACCGAAGCGGACCATCGGGTGGCGAGGGCGGATGTCTTGTGCGTGACCATGCGAGCGTACCTCTCGGCGTTCACGGGGAGCCGCTGGAACGCGGCGCCAGGACGCCGCGGGGAAGCTGCATCGTCATGCAATGCAGGCTGCCGTTCTGCCATATGAGGGGGCGGCAGGGCACCTGGATCACCTCGCGTCCGGGGTAGGCGCGTGTGATCACCGCCGCCGCGACGTGATCGGCCGGGTCGTCGTACGCGGGGATCAATATGCCGCCGTTGACGACGAGGAAGTTGGCGTACGACGCCGCGAGGCGCCGGCCATCTTCCACGATCGGATGCGGCCAGGGCAGGGCGTGCAAGGTGTAAGGGCGCCCATCCGTCGTGCGCAAGGTTTCCAGTTCGGCACGCAGTTCCCGAAGCTCTGCATGGTGGCGGTCGGCTTCGTCGTCGCAGGCCTGGAACACAATTGCATCGTCGGGGGCGAAGCGCGCCAGCGTATCGACGTGGGCATCCGTGTCATCACCTTCGAGATAACCATGATCCAGCCACAGAATACGGGTTGCGGCCAGTGCGTCGCGCAGGAAGGTGGACATCTCCACGCGCTTCGCGTCGGGATGGCGCTGGTGCAAGCAACGCCAGGTGGTCAGGATCGTCCCTGCGCCATCGCTCTCGATGCCGCCGCCCTCCAACGCCCAGTCCATGCGCACGTGCTCGGCGTGGGCAAACAGGCCGGCGCCAGCCAGTGCTCCCACGAGTGCGTCATCGCGTGACGCCCGGTACTTGCCACCCCATCCACTGAAACGGAAGTCGAGCAACCGGAAGTCCCCGGCACCGCCAGACAGCACGATCGGCCCCGAATCGCGCAACCACGTGTCGTCATACACCTGCTCGACCAGGCGCACGCGTGACATCTCCACACCGGCATGTTGCAGCAAAAAATACACACGCTGGCCAAGATTTGAGCTGGCAACGCAGATGACGCATTCCTCGAACCGCGTAATGGCAAGCGCCATCGCCACGCAGGTGCGCTCCACCTCCGCCAGACGCGCCGCCCAGTCCGTGCCGGCGTGCGGCCAAGCCATCAGCACCGCAGCCTGCGGTTCCCATTCGGCGGGAAGACGGAAAGCGGAAGGTGAAGTGCTCATGGCAGAGGCGTCGATGGGGCGGTCCGGGACGGTAAACGTGGCATGTTCCCGGGGCGCGTGCAAGCCTCGTGTAGCTGGTGACGAACACAGCACGCCTGCCGTTGCAACCCGTGCACGTCGCCGCCTTCGGACGACTCGCTACACGCCGCGACATTGACCACGGAAGCACCTTCTGCGTAAAATGCGCAGCTCGCTTTCGGGCGGTTAGCTCAGTGGTAGAGCACTGCCTTCACACGGCAGGTGTCGCAGGTTCAAACCCTGCACCGCCCACCAAAATCAAGGACTTATAGGATGCCATGGATGGCTCAAGGGTGGTTTTTGGTGTCACGGGTGTCACAGTGTTGTCACGAAACCACCAAAACCGTCCACCCGCGCATCATCTGAGCGTGTCACGGTGTTGTCACGCTGGCGGTGGTGCAACGTCCTCTCCGTCCAGCGCCAGCTTGGCATACATCCGCTTGAGCTGGCTGTTCTCGGCCTCGAGCTCCTTCACCCGCTTCAGGCCCGATGCGTCCAGGCCGCCGTACTTGGACTTCCACTTGGAGTACGTCGGGCTGCTGATCCCGGCCTGCGGGCAGACGGCCTTCACAGGGACTCCGGCGTCTGCCTGCTTCAGGATCGAGATGATCTGGGTTTCGGTGAATCGTGACTTCTTCATGGGAACCTCCTGGCGGGTACGATGCCAGAAAGTCCTACTTCCAAGGTGTCTACGTTTCGGGGAAGCTTACGCTTGGACCGCGCACCAAGTAAAACAAACACTTGGGTCACCTTCGTGGCGGCCTTTGTTATTTTGGCGGCTGGCGGGGGCTGATGTCAGACGCCAAGGTGTTACATGCGGTGTGCGTTCGACGTGCCTTGATCGGCAGCTTCACGCACGATACGCGGATGCCGGGTGGCGATGCGCAACAGTGTCTGGGCGGCTCCGCTTGGCTGGCGACGACCGGCTTCCCAGTCTTGCAAGGTGCGAATTGACACTCCCATCAAACCAGCAAATTCGGACTGTGACAGGCCAGTACCCGCGCGTGCGGCTACCACACGCGCCTGTTCGGCAGGGATGACCTCGTCCTTTTCGACCGTACCATCCCGGCGTGTCACCATGCGGCGCATGCGCCCGTCAGCGAGCGGCTGAAACTCGGTCTTGCGCGCCCAGCGGCCATGCTTGGCATCGGCAATGGCGTCGCGCAACTCGGCATTCAGATCGCGGCCGTGCTCCCACGCGGCCCGTTGTTTGGCGGTCATCTTGGTCATGGCCTGAACCTCTCTTTCAGTTCACGCAGCAATGCGGGTTCAACGTTCTCGCGTACGTTCTTCGTGTACAGCAGCACCAGCACAATCTGGCCTTGGACGTTGCGCATGAAGTAGATCACGCGGTAGCCGCCGCGCTTGCCACGTCCAGAAGCGCGCCAGCGCAGCTTGCGGCAACCGGCTGATGACGGGATGACATCGCCGGCATTGGGGTCTGCCAGTAATGCGGCCTGCAACTGCGCAAACTCCGCATCGTCCATGCCATAGGCTTCGCGTGCCCGTGCGAAGGGCGCGAGTTCGATGAACTCGAACATAGGTTTATTGTACGGCATAGCGTGACAATAACAATGCGTGGGTCATAATGCCATCATTGACGGCGCATCCCGGGCGATGTCCTGGTAGCGCTTGCCCTGGTGTTTGGAAATCAGGGGAGTTTGGTGAACCCCTCACCAGCACTTTTCGATGGTGCCGGTTCCGGTCTTTCCGCGTTGCCCTGCCTGGTTCAGGCTCAGCGTTCCGCATTCGGTGTCGCGGGCCAGTTGCGTCCCCACGGGCGTGGCGTCGACCGTGTACGCGGTGCTGGTGGCTGACGCCAGCGTGTACTGGTAATTGTCACCGGTTTGCGAAGCGGAGGCGCAGTCCAGGACCGGAAAGTTGTCCTTTAGCTTATTGCCGCTGCTGATGTCCTTGCTGTAGTTCAGGTTGGTGGTGTAGAACCGCTCCATGTAGTTGGCGTATTCCGACAGGCAGCCCTCCGCCGCCACCCGATGCGTGCGCGTGATGTAGCGCGTATAGGACGGGTAGGCGATCGACGCCAGGATGGCGATGATCGCGCATACGATCATGAGTTCGAGCAGGGTGAAGCCGGCCTGATTCGTGCGGCGGCGATAGCGTATGAAGTTGTCGTCGTTCATATCCGTCCCCTCACGGATTGACCAGTTCGCGCCAGGAGACGCGTTGGACGTTGTCGCCCGGGCCGCCGCCGACACCGTCCAGGAGGTCGCCATTGGTCAGGCTGGTGACACGGCGGCGACCGACACTGGTGGTCGAGTTGGCCATCGAATAGGTGCCGATGCCCGATGCCACGACGCTGAGTTGCTTAGGGTTCCCGTCGGCGTCGGTGATGGTGATGGTAACCATGTCCGCGCTGTCGACGACACCGTCGTGGTTGACGTCGAATCCGCCGGACGTCGGATTGGTTCCCGTGAACGGATCGATCTGGTTGAGCCAACTGGTTCCCGATGGGTTGCACACGTCGCTTGACTTCGGAACGATCGAGGTACCGAGGATCTGCGTCCCGTCGAACTGTGTCGGGATAACCATCCGCTCGCCGATCGGTGTGTACCCCGTTGGCGCCAGCAGGTCGATGTACCACCCGCTCGTGCCAGCTATGCTCGGCGTACTGGCGTCGACGTCATGCGGAAGGGAGATGACCCGCGTCGGGCTGGTGACGACTGTCGTGCCGTCTGTCGTCACCGTGCTGCCGGCATTCTGGGCGATCACCTTGCGTTGCGCGAGGTTTGCCCGCGTCGAAGTGCTGGTGACTGCCGTCATGGATGAGCCAAGGCCAGCATCGACGACCAAGCCATACCAGGTTTGTACACTGGTATCGGAGATATCACTCGGGGCCAGGTAACGACCGGTACCGAAGAACAACCACAGGTCCGACGTGTCCGGGTTCTGGCCAATCAGCATGCCCGCCGTGATGGGCTGGCGCGTGCCACTGGAGTCCTTGGCGACATAGACCAGGGTTCCTGCCGAATCCGGCGTTCCGGTGATCGTGCCATTGCCGTTGGTATCGGTACCGTACGCGACCAGCGAAAATTTCCATACGTTGCCCAGGATGTCACCTGCATAGGCCACGTCACTCAAACCGTTGTTCGGACGGCTCAACCAGACTGCGGGTGTGGCAAGGCCGTCGCCGGTAGATGTGCCCGCGGTATGGACATCCAATGCACCAGTAGCGAGATTGAACTGGAGCAGCGCGGCAGTATCCTTCGCGCTGTTGTACCCATTGCCGATCAGGACGACCCACTGATCATTGCCACTGGCATCGGCGACCTGGGCGATGATGGGCTTGCCGGTGATCTGGCCGATGTAGCCGCTATTGGTCTGGCCATCACCGGCTGACCGTTCCCAGAGTACCTTGACGTTGTCCGGGTCGGTCACATCCAAGGCATACACCGCCCGTACCGGGCCACGACCAGTGGTCCCCACCAGGATGCTGTGCCATGCCGCAGCGCTTGATCCTTCGGCAAAGTAGGCGTCGGCCACCGTAAGTTGGCCGTCGTTGAAGAATTGGTGCGGGTTGGTCGCCTGGCCGTAATCGGGTTGTGCCGTTTTTGCAATCCCGCCCGTAATGACTGCAGCCGGGAGGAAGGCAAACGTCTCCTTGCCGGTACCCGCATCGAAGCCATGGAGCATGCCGTCGTTGGATGCAACGTAAAGGCGCGGCGAACGACCGTCCTGATCGCTGGCGTATTCGGAAAAACTGCCCGAGCCCGTAAAAGTACGCCCGGCGAACTGGTTGGGATCCACTTGGCCGACGTACACTGGTTGAGAATCGACAATATCGCCCAGGATGACCGTTCGGTTGCGCAGGGTGCCCCCGTTGCCTTGCTCATCGGCGTGGCTGCCACGCAGCCAGTCGACGACCTGTGCCTGGGTCGTGGCGTCGCTGCCCAAGGCGGACAATTCGGCGCTGGACAGGCCGGCCGGTGGACTGTCAGTACCGCTGTCCTTGAACGCGACCATCGTGTTGTTCGAAGGATTCCAGGTCTGGATGTTGCGGTCGGCGGCAGCTGGCATCTTGTCGGCAGCATCCCAGGATTGGGTCTTGGACAAGCCGTTCGTGGTAATCGGGAAGGCGCGAAGTTCGCCGGTCCACGTGACGGTGTGGTAAATGGCTTGGTAGACCGCCGAGTCGGACTGCAACTGCGTCGAGTTCGCTGCGACACCGGCTCCGCTACCCGTGCGCTCTCGTGCACGGTTGAGGGCGTTCTGGATGCCGTTTACAAAGGACACTGGATCGGTGGCCGCATAAAATCCACCGTGTCCGTTTACACCGGCATGTACCAAGTCATTGATGTTGTTGAGGCTACCGCCACTACCGCCACTACCAGATGGTGTCAGCCATCCGTCCCAATCACTGAGAGTACTCGGCTTCGTACCGCTTTGCGACCAGCTGAACAACGCGGTGACCATGTCCGGGGTCATGGGCGGGTTGTCGGAGCTGCTTTTGCTCTTGTATTCCGGCAGGAATCCCATGCCCAATGTGAACGTGACCATGTGTTGCCAGAATGCTGGATCCGCGTCGTTCGTTGGTACTTCGTTGGCAATGTCCGGGCTACCTCCTTGGCCGTCAGCCAAGTCATGGTCCCAGTAATACATGGCGACATCTGCCAGCGTGCTTGAGGTGGAACCCTGAAAGGGATCACTCGGCTTGTAGGTGTACGAGCCCCCGTTCGGATTGGAGATTTTTGGTCCGTCCGTGTCGTCGGCATTACTGAGGTTGTTAGCGTCACCGTTCCAGAAACCGTCGGTTGTAAGGATGGTGTAGGCCTGGCGGCAGGCCAGTGGGGGGTTGGTACCGGTCGACTTGTAGTTTGTCTCGCCTTGAAACGTTTGCCAAGGCTGGCTCGACTGATAGTACTCGCCAACGGCTTTCAACGCGGCGCGCAATGGCGTGCTTCCGCTTTGCTTTTCGCCGGCGATCCAGTTCCACAGGCTGGCTTTTTGCGATCCGGCACTTCCATCCCCGAATGGCGCAACTTGTGCGATGTCCTTTCCGTTGAACGATGCATGATTCGGGAGGTTCCAGGTTCTGTTGCTCCCGGATCCGGAAGTATCATTGTTTCCGTTTATGGATCCAAACCCGACGCGATACGTCCCTCCCAGTGTCGAAAAGGCCTGCATTATACCTGTTTTGGCGAGCAGCAGGCGTGTGCGGTAATACGAGAACCAGTTGGCGACATTCTGCTGCGTTTCGGCGCTGTAATCGCAGTCCGAGCCGGTACCGGCGTCGGGAGAGTTTTCGGCGATCAAGCAATCCTGTTGCGATTTGGCGACGTAATGTTCGACGTAGTTCCCGTTAGCATCTTTCGTCGTATACGTGAACAGATAAGCCTGTTGTTCAATCTGCCCGGTACATTTGCCGGTAGTACTGTCGTAGCTCCCACCTTGGGGGCAGGTCTCGGTATCGGGCGTGTAGTAGGTATAGGTGTAGCCGCGGTGGCGACACATGTACGTCCCATCGTGATACCCCTTACGGTCCCCCCTATTGCAGTTACCATACCTATCCATGTTATACCAAGTCGTTGCGTACTCACGATGAACGCACTGACCATCATGAGACCCGTATGTATCCAGATAATCACCATCATGGCAGCCCAGCGTTGGGTCATAGGACGATGGCAAGGCCGCGCTCAGGATC
>CAYOEF010000098.1:0-8967 GCA_964402805.1 uncultured Rhodanobacteraceae bacterium
ACCCCGGAGGCGATGACGTTGACCTTGACCATGTCGTTGCCGATCTGGCCCAATGCCTCGCGCAGTGCCTCGGCCGAACCTTGCACGTCGGCCTTGACCAGGATGTTGAGTACCTGCTGGGACTCGCCCTGGCCCATGCGCGCCATGATGTCTTCCAGACGATTGGCCTTGGTCGACATCCTGCTTTCGCGGCGCCGTTCCAGGCGCTCCTCGGCGACTTGCTTGGCAAGCTTCTCGTCGGCCACGCACACGAAGTCGTCGCCGGCATCAGGCACGCCGGACAGGCCCAGCACCTGCACCGGGATGGACGGGCCGGCGCTTTCCATGCGCTTGCCGTCCGCGCCGACGAGCGCACGCATGCGCCCGTATTCGACACCGCAGACGACGAAGTCGCCCTGCTTCAGCGTGCCGTTCTGCACCAGCATGGTGGCGACCGGCCCGCGGCCGCGCTCGAGGCGCGCCTCGATCACGGTTCCCGATGCCGGGCCATCCACGACCGCCTTGAGTTCCATCAACTCGGCTTGCAGGAGGATGGCGCTCAGCAGATCGTCAACGCCCTGCCCGGTCTTGGCCGACAGCGGCACGCACTGCACGTCGCCGCCCCAGTCCTCGGGCACCACCTCGTGGCTCGCCAGGGCCTGCTTGACGTTGTCGACGTTGGCGTCGTCCTTGTCGATCTTGTTGATGGCGACGATCAGCGGCACGCCAGCCGCGCGTGCATGCTCGATGGCTTCGATGGTTTGCGGCTTGACGCCGTCATCGGCTGCCACGACCAGCACCACGATATCGGTGGATTTTGCGCCGCGCGCGCGCATGGCGGTGAACGCCGCGTGCCCGGGGGTGTCGAGGAAGGTGATTACCCCCTTGTCCGTGGTTACGTGATAGGCGCCGATGTGCTGCGTAATGCCGCCAGCCTCGCCCGTGGCCACCTTGGTATGGCGGATGTGGTCGAGCAGGGAGGTCTTGCCGTGGTCGACGTGACCCATGATGGTCACCACCGGTGGCCGCGGTTCCTTCTTGCCCTCTTCCTCCACGGTGGCGGTCTGTTCCAGCAACGTGGTCTCGGCCGTGCGCTCCTCGGCGTCCACCGGCTTGTGGCCCAGTTCCTCCACCACCAGCGCGGCGGTATCGTGGTCGACGGTCTGGTTGATGGTGGCCATGACGCCCATCTTGAACAACGCCTTGACGACCTCGGCGCCCTTGACCGCCATCTTCTGGGCCAGGTCGCTTACCAGATTGACATCGCCAATGGCCACGTCGCGCACGACGGGGGCGGTAGGCCTGGAAAAGCCGTGCGCGGCCGAGCCGGCAACGGCCTGCGCCGCGCCCGGCTTGCCGCGACGCCGGCTGCTGCTGCCACGTCGCGCGCGATCCTGCTCCGAAAGGTGCAGCTTGCCGCCACGCAGGCGCTTCTTGCCGTGCTTGTCATCATCATGGCTGTCGTCATCATCGGCCGCATGGCGGTCCGCCCGCTTCCTCGGGGGCGCATCCGCCTGGGCAGGGGCCTTGGGCGCGGTGTCCTCGGCATCACCCTCGGGCTTTTTGTGATGTTTGCGGCGCTGGTGGATGTGCGGCATGACGGGGACGTCCCAGGCGCTCTTGCGCGCACCGGGGTCCGTTTCGTCGGCGTCTTCGGCGCTGGCCGGTGTCGGCGTTGCGGGATCCGCCACGGCATCAATGGGCGAGTCGGTCGTGGCCGCTTGTACGTCATCCGCCTGCGGAGCCTCGGCAACCGCGACCGCGTCGGCATCTGCACCGGCAGCCGGCATATTGGTCTGCGCGTCCGCCGGTTGGTCCGTCGACTGCGGCACCGTATCCGCGCCAGCGGCAGTGTCCTGCTCCGCCACACGCCGCGCGGCTTCCTCACGGCGCTGCCGTTGTGCATCGAGCTCGACCTGTTCGCGCTCACGCTGTTCCTGGGACTCGCGCAGGCGGCGGCGCGCCTCCTCGCGTTCCTCGGCAAGATCGCCATCATCCGGGGCATCGGCGCGGCGCACGTAGGTGCGTTTCGCGCGAACTTCCACGTTGACCGTCTTGGATGACGACCCCCGGCCGGTTCCGGAGGAAACCCTCAGTTCACTGACCTTGCGACGGCGCAGCGTGATGCGATCCGGGCTGCCGACTTTTACCGCAGCCTTGTCCTGCTTGCCGTGGTTGTTCCGCAGGAAGCTCAGCAAGGACTGCTTTTCGGCATCACTCACGACATCCCCGGGGTCCGAGAACCGCATGCCCGCCTCGCCAAGCTGGGCCAGCAGCCTGTCGGCCGGCATGCCCAGAACCTTGGCCAATTGCTTGATGGTGACGTCCGACATAGTTCTCTGTACTCCGCATCGTTGCGCTGACTGCCGCGTACCGGTTCGCCGGTTACGCTGGTCATCCATGGTTAGGGCCTGCAAGGCCCTGGGCACACCCGTCCGGAGTGTGCACGTCGTTCTCAGCCACCATGCTCCAGGCGCTCGATCATGGGAGCCCGCGCTGCCATGATCAGGGCGGCGGCCCGCTCCTCATCCATGCCCTCGATCTCGATCAGGTCATCGACGGCCAGGTCCGCCAGATCCTCGACGGTGACTATTCCCGCCCCGGCCAGGGCATAACCGGTGGCCTCGTCCATGCCCTCGAGCGCCAGGAGCTCGGCGGATGGCTGGTGCTCGTCGACACCCTCCTCGACCGCCAGCGCCTGGGTCAACAGGGCATCACGGGCCCGGGCCCGCAACTCTTCCACGATGTCCTCGTCAAACCCTTCCACGGCCAGCAATTCCGCCACCGGCACGTAGGCAACTTCCTCGATGCTCGAAAACCCTTCCTGGACCAGAATGCCGGCGATTTCGTGATCCACTTCCAGTTTGTCCATGAACAAATCCAGGGCCGCCTGTTGCTCGGCTTCGCTCTTGGCCGCCACGTCGTCTTCCGTCATGACGTTGAGCTGCCAGCCGGTCAACTTGCTCGCCAGGCGTACGTTCTGCCCACCCCGCCCGATGGCCTGGGACAGTTTGTCTTCGGCCACGGCAATGTCCATGGAATGCTTTTCCTCGTCCATGATAATGGACTGAACTTCCGCCGGGGCCATGGCATTGATGACGAACTGCGCGGGATTCTCGTTCCACATGATGATATCCACGCGCTCGCCATTGAGTTCGTTGGACACCGCCTGCACGCGCGAGCCGCGCATGCCGATGCACGCGCCGATGGGATCGGTCCGGTTGTCATGCGCGACGACGGCGATCTTTGCGCGATCACCGGGGTCACGCGCACACCCCTTGACCTCGACCAGACCCTGGCTGATTTCCGGTACTTCGATGCGGAACAGCTCGATCATGAACTCGGGCGCGGTGCGGGAAATGAAAATCTGCGGCCCGCGGATTTCCGAACGTACTTCGTACAGATAGCCCCGCAGGCGGTCGCCCACGCGTACCGATTCGCGTGCAATGGCCTTGTCGCGCGCGATGAACGCTTCGGCGTTGCTGCCAAGATCCAGAAAGATGTTGCCGCGCTCCACACGCTTGACCACGCCGGTCAGGAGTTCCCCAACGCGATCCTGGAAGGCCTCGACCACCTGCGCGCGCTCGGCTTCACGCACGCGCTGCACGATGACTTGCTTGGCCGCCTGCGCGGCAATGCGGCCGAAACGCGCATTCTCGACCTGCTCTTCGATGAATTCACCGACCTGGGCATCGGCGCGCTCGTCGACGGCGTCCATCAGCCGGATCTGGCGGTAGGGAGATTCCATCTCCACGTCGTCGGCAACGATCTCCCAACGGCGAAACGTCTCGTAGTCGCCACTGTGGCGGTCGATGGACACGCGCACATCGGCGTCCTCGTCGGGCCAGCGCTTCTTCGCGGCCGATGCCAGGGCGGCCTCGAGTGCCTCGAAAATGGTGTCCAACGGGACATCCTTTTCGTTCGCCACCGCCTCTGCCACCAACAACAATTCTTTGCTCATCGTCAAGACTCCGCGAGCGCCACCAGCGCCCTTGTCTGCCAACTCAATGCGATTTCCTCGTACGCTTGCCGCCATGCGGTTTGGGTGACGGCGCCATGCCCAGTGCCTCCCAGTCCGGCACCAGATGCGCACTCTCGACCGACGCATGCGCAAATCCGACCTCACGGCCATCGTCGAGCGCCAGCCGCACGCCGGCGTCGTCGACACTGGCCAGGCGCCCACGGAACCGGCGCCTGCCATCCATCGGCAGCGAAAGCACCACTTTCACCTCGCTGCCGACGAAGCGGTTGAACTGCTCGATGGTGAACAGCGGACGATCCAGCCCCGGCGACGATACTTCCAGCACATACCGGCCCTGGATGGGGTCATCGACATCCAGCATGGCGGACAGTTCGCGACTTGCCGCCTCGCAATCGTCGATGCCGACCTCGCGGCCGGTATGCTCGATGTAGACACGCAACGTACCCTGCGCACGCCCCGGCAGCCATTCCACGCCTGCACACTCGAGGCCAAGTGGCGCAACCACGTCACCGAATCGCCGTGTCAACTCCAATGTATCCAAAAAACCTCCAGACCTGTCGCACGCGAAACGCGACACCTGCCGGTCACCTAACAAAAAAGCCTCCCAAGGAGGCTTTCTTGTGACAGAAAGATTGGTAGCGGGGGCAGGATTTGAACCTGCGACCTTCGGGTTATGAGCCCGACGAGCTGCCAGACTGCTCCACCCCGCACCGGGAGAACGCGCAGTATAGGGAAGCGCTCAACCACGCGCAACAGCAATCTTTTAACTGCGTATAACTTAAGGAGTTTTCCACTTCAACATAGCCGGATAACGGGACAGCACAATCTGTCGAATAGGTCATCATCAAGGTTTGCAAGGTCGGGCAACGCCGGCTGGAGACACTATTGAGACGCTTCTGAGACGAAATCTGAGACACATGGATCATGCCGCAAGTTGGATTCACGACCGTCGGCCTTCTTCCGCAAAACCCCCGCCACACTCACTTCTGCTCCTGATCCGGCACGTATTCAACCAACTCTCCGATTTCACATCCAAAGTACGCACAGAGTTTTTCCAGTGTAGCGGTACCAACGTTGCCAAGCTTGTTGTTCGCCAGCTTGGAGAGGGTTACGCGATGAACTCCGGTTGCAGCAGCGATCTCCTTGAGCTGAACGACCCTGCGCTCTTGGAACTCAAGATCTGCGATCCGTTCTTTCAGTGTGAATCGTACGGCCATGTAGCCTGGCTACCTCGCGTGTAGTTGACGTGCTACCCGCGTTGTGTATAATGGGTTATGTGAGTAGCGTATAGGCTACGCACGAACCGTTGAAACTTCGGAGAAAGCATAGATGGCTACGACCTACTTGACAACAGAAGAGCTCGCCGAACGCATCAAATACGACGTCCGCACCATCCGCGAGCGGCTCAAGGATTCTGTACTACTGGAGGGGCGGCACTATTTCCGGCCCTTTGGGGGACGCAAGATCCTGTACAACTGGGAAGTCATCGAAAAAGACATGACATCCACCACCCTTGCCACGAGGAACTCAGCCATCCCCATGGCCAATGGAGCGGTCTGCCATGTCTAAGATCTACGCGAGAACTGGAAAGCTATTCTTCGACTTTTCTTTCCAGGGTGTCCGTTGCCGCGAGTACACGAAGTTGCCCGACACCCGCGCCAATCGCAAGCGCATGCAGCGGGTGCTGGACAAGATCGAGAAGGCCATCGCCACCGGCACGTTCCACTACGCCGACTTCTTTCCCGGCAGCCACATGGTCGCGAGGTTCGAGCAGGCAGGTGCGGCGGCGCTGACCCGCGCCGTCCGCACGGCAACAACGACCGCGGAACCAAACCCGACGCCCCTGTTCCGCGACTTCATCGAATCGTGGTTCAACGATTCCCTGCCCGCCTGGCGGCGTTCCCATGCTGCGACCATCCGCTCGACCCTGGATTGCCACCTTATTCCCTACTTTGGCAACATGGCGGTGGGCGCCATCGCCAAGGCCGACATCCTGCACTTCCGCGCCGAAGTCGCGAAGTGCCATGGGCGCAATGGCAACGATACGCTGAGCGCCAAGACCATCAACCGCATCGTCCAGGTGCTCAGCCAGGCATTGGCTGAAGCTGGCGAGCAATACGGCTTCATCAATCCGGCCGAACGGGTCAAGCGCCTCAAGCAGCGGCGCGTGGACATCCATCCCTTCTCGCTGGCCGAGACCCGGCAGATCATCGCGAGTGTTCGTGAAGATTACCGGCCCTACATGACCGTCCGGTTCCTCACCGGCCTGCGCACCGGGGAAATCCACGGCCTCAAGTGGAAATACGTCGATTTCGCCAAACGCCTCATCCTGGTGCGCGAGACCATCGTGCGCGGACGCACCGAGTACACCAAGACCGATGGCTCGCAACGCGATGTCGTCATGAGCGAGCCCGTGTACGACGCCCTGGTCGAGCAGCATGAGCGGACCGGGGATTTCGAATACGTCTTCTGCACCGCCAGCGGGGCGCCCATCGACAACGACAACTTCACGCACCGGGTCTGGTATCCCCTGCTCCGGTACCTCGATTTGGAGAAACGGCGACCTTACCAGAGCCGCCATACCTGCGCGACCCTCTGGCTCGCTGCCGGTGAAAACCCCGAGTGGGTGGCGCGCCAACTCGGCCACGTCGACACCACCATGCTCTTTAAGACCTACTCGCGTTTCATCCCGAACCTTACACGGCAGGATGGCTCCGCGTTCAACGCCCTGGTCACGGGGATCGTTGACACTCCGCGCCCTCCGGCCGCGACACAGACCGCCTTCGCGCACACGACCCCGCCGAACGAGGCCACGCCATGAACCCCTTCACCGCGCATGACGTATGCCGTGGGCCAGCAGGCGGTTCATGCCACGGCCGTGACACCGGAACCCCTGCGGAGGTGAGGGCGGCACTGTCCCGGGAGCATCGCGATCGTTCCTTGCAGCGCCATGTCCGACGCTTCACCGGACAGCTGCTGACCCTTTACCAGATCCCGGCGCACGAGACGACCCTCGTTCCCTGGCTCACCGGCCAGCCCTGTTCCAACAACGCCCAAGCCTTGGCGGACTGGGTGCGCGCGCAACTCACGGACACGAATGTTCCGGTGGTCGACCTTCCGCCAACCAGCCAGACCATCGAGTTGGCCAACCGGCTCCAGCGCCTGTTGTTCGCCATCGAGGACAGCTTGCGATGAACGGCACCTCCTTGCCCGTCATCCGCCAGCTGGCGGCCTGTGCCGGCCAAAGCGGTACCGGTATCTACTGGTTGACTGGGCATCACGACCATGTGGGCGCGAGCGGCCAGCATTGCCTGCGCCTGCGCTTGGAAGACGGCACGGGTGCCATCACGGCCTTTGCCTGGCCGGAAGTCCAGGTCGCCATCACGTTGCCGCCCGAACCCTCGGCGCCCATGGAAATCAGCGGCCGCGTGCAGCTCTTCCAGGACACGCCACAGCTGAAGCTCACAGCCGCCCGCCCGGTCGCGTTGGGCCGCCTTCCCAGCGTGGTTTCGCTCTGGCCGCAACCTTGGTGCCCGCCGATCGCCAGGCAGGCGCTGGCGCGCCTTGGCCACCTGGAAGCCGAGCTTCCACAACCCCTGCGCGGATTCTTGCAGCGCGTGTTGCTTGACGTCCGCCTGTTTCCGTCCTTCCTGACCTGTCGCGCCAGCGTGCGTCACCATCATCCTTATCCGGGCGGACTGCTGGTCCATAGCACAGAGTTGCTAGATGTCACGGCCCTGTTGATACGCCAGGTGCTGCCGGATGACCCGGTGTCGTCCTGCCTGGGCCAGCTCGGTTACTTCCTGCATGACCTGGGCAAGCTGCAATCGGTGGGGACCGTTCACCGCGGACGTTACGGGCTGGTCGTGCGCCACGAGATGCGCACCATCGAGCTGTTGGCGCCTCACCTCGCCTGGCTGGATGCGCAGGATTTGGCGATGGCGACCGGACTGCGGAAGATCCTCGAATTCCTGGCGATACCCGCGGCCGCGCGTCGGCGCTGCGACTACTTTCCGGCCGAACTGGTGGCCATGCTTGACCAGGTCAGCGCGGCGGCCGCCAACCAACGCGACCTCGACCACTTGCTTAACCGGTCCGCACCCACGCGGCGGGCTCCCGCGGATCGGCACCTCCCTGCGCCCACGTTCCACTAACCGCGGCCCTCTGCGGCCACCCCGCCCCGAACACCGCGCCACGCCGTGACTTGCTCACGCCATCTTCCACAGCAGATGTGTCCTCCGTAGCTTCCTCATGCCCCTGCAAGGCTTGCGCCCATGAAACTCAAATACGGAATCCTCTTCGCCTTCTTCGTCCTCGGCGTCGCACTCCCCGCCGGGCTCGGCCTTTGGTCGATGCTCACGCCCGATGTCGCCATCGAGGCCGCCGACGCCGGCCGCGTCGTGTCCGCCAGCAGTCGCCCCGGCGGCCTCTTTGCGGTCACCACCACGGCGGTACAAAGCACCCGCGGCAGTTTCACCCTTTATGGAAACCTCTCGGCGGCACGCGGCCAACCGTTGCGCATCGAGCGGCGCCTCAAGGGCCGTATGTGGCTGTGTGTGCAAACGAAGGCCCCCGTCTGCCAGCCCCTGGCCGGCCCGTGGGCCGGTCCGCTTCAGCCGGTTCCGCATGCCGACTATCATCTGGCGCCCCTGTACCGGGTGATCTCGCCCGCGGGCATCGGGAACTGGCTGCTCCTCGGCGGCGTGGCCACGTTTGTCGCGCTGCTCATGGTGGCGGCAAGCGCCAGGGATCGGCAGGTCGAAGGCCAAGGCTGATTCGGCCAAGCCGCCTCGCTCGCACTCACGGTACCTTTGGCACGTGCTGAACGCGCCACGATGGGCGCTTACGTCCGAGCCTCCCGCTCCGCCGCCGGCAACAGGGCTTCGAGGGCATCCGCCGTGGCCCCGTAGCCGTTGCCCGCCAACACGCGCCGCACCGCCATCACCTCGTGCACGCGTAAGCTTCCCCGTCAAGCAGACACTTCAGAAGTAGAGCTTTCGGCGGCT
>CAYOEF010000099.1:0-8878 GCA_964402805.1 uncultured Rhodanobacteraceae bacterium
GCCAGATGCCACACCCGCACCCACGGCGCGACGCTCGTCCAATGCGGCCATGCGTAGACACCAGCGCCCAGCACGACGGCCATGGCCGCGCAGGCCAACAGCGTGCGCCACAAATGCAGCGCCCATCCGGGCTGGTGCTGGTAGACGCCGGCGCGCCGCAACCACCACCACAGCAAGCCGCAATTGATGTAGGCCGACAGGGATCCGGCGATACCCAGTGCCATGTGCAGGCCCGGCACCCGCGCGATACCCGCCAGCAAGCCCAGCTGCCGGATCGACGGGGGCGCCCAGAGGTAAAACAGCAGGATGATGAAGCCCACGTTGGCCAGCATGTTGGCCACCAACGCAACGATGGCGGCGCGCACGGGCGTACGCGTGTCCTGGCGCGCATAAAACGCCGGCAGCAGCACCTTCACCAGCGCATAGGCGGGCAGTCCGGACACGAAGGCGAGGATCGACAGCGTGGTCATGTGCGTGTCAAACGCGGTGAACTGGTCGTACTGGAACAGCGTGGCGACCAGCGGGGTGGCCAGAAACCACAGCGCGACCATGGCTGGCAGCGCCACGACGAGCGCCATGCGCAATCCCCAATCCAGGGCGCGCGAAAATCCCTGCCGGTCGGTATCGACGTGGCGCCGCGCGAGCGCAGGCAGGATCACCGTGCCCAGGGCCACGCCAAACACGCCCAGCGGCAGTTCGAGGAATCGCACCGATTGCGCAAACCAGGTCTGCGAACCGGTCACCAGCAGGGACGCCAGCACCGTATCCAGCAGCAGATTCACCTGCGCCACCGACGAGCCCAAGAGCGTCGGCAGCATCAGGTGCAAAATACGGCGCACCCCGGCGTGGCGCCACCCCCAGCGCGGCCATGGCAGGAGCTTCAGGCGACGCATCGACGGCAACAGGAACAGGACCTGCACGATACCCGCCACCAGCACACCCCAACCCAACGCGACGATGGGCGTATGCAGGTGCGGTGCCAACCACAGCGCGCCGCCGATCATGCACAGGTTGAGGATCACCGGCGTCAACGCCGGCATGGCGAAACGATGGAAGCAGTTGAGCACGCCCGCCATCAACGCCACCATCGACACGCACCACAGGAACGGGAACGTCAGGCGCAACAGGCGGGTCGTCTCCGCCAGATTCTGTGGTTCGTCGACGTAGCCCGGTGCGAACACCGTCACTACTTGTGGCGCGAAGATCAGGCCCAGGGCGACGACCACCAGGACCACCGCGCCCAGCGTTCCGGACACCCGTGCAACCAGTTCGCGCAGGTCTTCCAGGCTGCGCGTCTCCTTGACCTCGGTGAGTACCGGCACGAACGCGGTCGAGAACGAGCCTTCGGCAAACAGCCGCCGCATGAAGTTGGGAATGCGAAAGGCCACCCAGAAAGCATCGGTGGCCGCCGAGGCGCCGAACGTCGTATTGATGGCGATATCCCGCGCCAGCCCCAGCACGCGCGAGATCATGGTCATCGAGCTGAACGACAGCAGCCCGCGCAGCAGCGTCGGTTGTCTCACGTGGCCGGGAACCCGCAACGGAACAAGGTTCCAAGAATACAGGGCTCGTCGGGCATTCGGTACGGCCTGCGCCGGGCTGGCGAGGCGGTCGGACACGGAGCTGTTTACGAGCTCGGCGCCAGTCGACCGACCAGTGCCGGTGCCGCGAGGCGTTCGCCACGGTAGGCGACAACGTCGCCGAAACGCCGGTGTCCTTGCCAGTCATCCCGCGCCGCGGCGATTTCGTTGGTGTTGCGGGCCACGAAGTTCCACCACATGACGATGGCTTCGCCAAACGGCGCACCCCCGACAAGGACCAGGCGGGCATCACCGGTCGCGGACAGGTCCATGCCGGCCCGCCGACTGCCGAGATAATGCAGGCCGTTGCCCGCAAGCCGCTGGCCATCGACCGCCACCGTGCCGCTCACAACGAAAACGGCGTGCTCCCATTCCGGCACCAGTGGGATCTGCAGGACGCCATTGCCAGTCAGGGCGATGTCGGCACCAACCAGTGGCGAAAAGCAGCGGGTCCGGGCATCGAGATCGCCCAGCCGTCCCATGAACACCTGGACGCGGCCACTGCCCGACGCGGACACCGGCAAGTCCGCGTAGTGGTCGAAACACGGTTCCCGGTGACGTTCGGCATCGGGCAGCGCCACCCACAGTTGCAGGCCGTGCAGTCGCGACGAATGTTTTTCGGGCGTTTGCTCGGAATGCGCAATCCCCCTGCCCGCCGTCATGAGATTGAGCTCACCCGGCCGTGCCACGGCCTCGCATCCGAGGCTGTCGTTGTGCAGTGCTTCGCCGGCGAAAAGCCAGGAGACCGTTTGCAGCCCGATATGCGGGTGCGGCGCGACGTCCATGGCCTTGCGCTGGTCGAAATCGAGCGGTCCGAAGTAATCGAAAAAACACCACGGGCCAACCAGCCGCCTATGCCCCCGCACCGGCAAGGCGCGGCGCACCTTGAGCCCGGCGCCAAGGTCCGCCTCACGCGCAGGCCAGCTTTCCAGTTCGGCGACATGCGGATCGTCGCCGGCACACCGCTCCATTTCCGGTCGTGGCATGAAATTGGTCATGGTGATCCTCCGGGGGCGACGAGATGGCGTGGCGTGCCATGGGCGTGACGAGCGCAAGGCCCAGCAGCGAAAGACCAGGCCGCTCGACCAGATCAATATAATCCGGCGGGCCAAGTCGGTAATTATTGACCCCGGCAACCTGCCGGTGCAGCGTGCCGACACGCGTTGGACACCGCGATCATCACGGGGCAATCAAACCAAGCGTCGCGCTACACTGTGGATGCTGGGTAGGTTACTGTTTTTATTGGTGGGCCGTGAGAGGCTCGAACTCTCGACCAACGGATTAAAAGTCCGGTGCTCTACCAACTGAGCTAACGGCCCACAGGATTGAACGGGGGGCGGCATCCACGGCGGCGTGGACGCGCAAGCGACGAATTTTAGCGGGTTCGCGCGTTCAGCGGTAGTTCGTGGGATCGGGGATGCCGGCCTCGCGGAAACCCATGGCGCGGAGCAGGCACGCATCGCAGTGGCCGCAGGCCCGACCCGCGGCATCGGCCTGGTAGCAACTCACGGTCTGGCCAAGGTCGACGCCAAGGCGCGTGCCCTCGCGCGCGATGTCGGCCTTGCCCAGGGACATCAACGGTGCATGCACACGGATGCCGGCGCCATTGACGCCGGCGACCGTCGCCAGGTTGGCCAGGTGCTGGAAGGCTTCGAGAAATTCCGGGCGGCAATCGGGATAGCCCGAATAATCCACGGCGTTGACGCCACAGAAAATGTCCGCCGCACCGAGTACCTCGGCCCAGCCGAGGGCGATGGACAGCATGATGGTGTTGCGTGCCGGCACGTAGGTGGCAGGGACGTGGTCCGGATTGGCATCCACCGCGTCCTCGGGTACGGCGATGTCGGCGGTGAGTGCCGAGCCGCCGATGCTGCGAAGGTCCACGTTGACCACTTTGTGCTCGACCGCATGCAACATGCGGCAGACCCGTTCGGAGGCGGCCAGCTCGGACTGGTGGCGTTGCCCATAGGCGACGCTGAGGCCATACACCGCGAAACCGCGTTCACGCGCAATGGCCATCGTGACGGCCGAGTCCATGCCACCGGACACGAGCACGACCGCCTTGGAGGTGGCGGCATGGGTGGTTGCGGCAGGTTCCATCATCACGGCTTCCCGTCATCACGCGGAGAAACCCGGAGCGCGGATCAACCTTCCCCGGGCCGTTGCGTATTGTCCCACCCTGTTGGGGTCGAGCGCAGTGCGCAACGCAAGTGGCGTTGAAGCACCGGCGCGCGAGACCCTCGTCCCGGTCCCAACCCCGAGTCCCGAACCCCGCACCTTCACCTCCCCGGCACATCCCCCCACAAATACTTGTGCAACTGCACCTGCAGCCGCACAGGCAAATGGTCGGCGAGAATCCACTCGGCGAGCTGGCGGGGTTCGAGCTTGCCGGCAACGGGTGACAGCAGGACCATCACGCGCGAGGTGATATCGTGCCGACGCAACACCTCGCAGGCCCAGTCGTAGTCCGCGCGATCGGCAAGCACCATCTTGACCTGGTCGTGCGGCTGTAGATGTTCCAGATTGCTCCAGAGATTGCGCGCGCTTTCACCGGAGCCGGGCGCCTTGAGATCCATGACCTTGCACACCCGTGGATCCACGCCGGACACGTCAAGGGAACCCGAGGTTTCCAGTGATACCGCGTGGCCGGCATCACACAATTGCCGCAAAAGAATCAGGCAACGCTTTTGCGCCAACGGTTCACCGCCGGTGACGCAAACATGCCGGCAGCGGTGGCGCGCCACTTCGGCCATGATTTCGTCGATGTCGTGCCACTGTCCGCCACTGAAGGCGTACTCCGTGTCACACCACACACAGCGCAGGGGACAACCGGTCAGGCGGATGAACACCGTTGGCCAGCCGACGGCGTCCGCCTCGCCCTGGATCGAATGGAAGATTTCGGTAACACGCAGGCGCGGCTTGGGTGCGGATGCCATGGCGTCCGCAACGGGAATGTGTCCACTCATGCGTGCATTCTATTTCAGCTGCTGCTGCAGTTTTATGTCCTGCAAACGCTCTTGTGCCAGCTTGGCGACGGAACTGCCCGGATAGCGCTTGATTACCATCTGCAATGTGGCCTTCGCCTTGTCGGTCTGGTTCAACGCGTCCTGGCTGAAGCCCTTTTTCAACAACGCCGCCGGTCCCTTGGAGCTGTCGGGGAACAAGGTCAGCACTTTCTCGAACGCATCCAGTGCCTGCTTGTATTTTTGCGTTACGTAATAGGACTCACCCAGCCAATACCATGCATTCGGCGTCAGCGTGTCATGCGGGTATTGCATGGTGAAGCTGAGGAAACTGTCAGCCGCGCCGGCAAAATCGCCACCGCGCAATTGATCCAATGCCGCGTTGTAGACTTTTGCGGCATTTTTGTCACTGGTCAACACGGTGCCCGGAGTTGCCGGCGCCGCGGCCGGTTGCGCCGCCTTGGCGGTGGTCGTCGCCTTGGCCAGGCTTTTGCCGGCCGCACCTGCCTTTTTCGCCTTCGCCCTGGACTCGGCTTCCGCCGTGGCCGATGCCTTGGCCGCCTCCTGGGCGCTGGCCTGTGCCTTCTCCAGCCGCTTTATGCGGGTATCCAGGACGATGTATTGCTGTTTGCTGGCCTGCTTGAGTTGATCGATTTCATGTTGCAGGACCTGGATCTGGCCCAAAAGCTGGCTGTTCTGGGTTCTCAGCATTTGTATCTGGTTGACCAGCCCGGTACCCGACGCATCCTGCGCCAAGGCCGGTTGCATCCCGCAAAAAGCGATGGCTGCCGCGAAGGCAGCCACCGCGCTGGAACCTGTCCAGGATTTGATCGTCACGACTGGTCCTGCTACTCGGCGGTATAAACGATGTTCACACGCCGGTTCTTGGCCCAGCAACTCTCGTTATGCTGGCGGCAAACCGGGCGCTCTTCGCCGTAGCTGATCACGTCGATCTGGCTTGGCGACGCGCCATTGGCCTCCAGGGCGCTGGCAACCGCATCGGCACGGCGTTCGCCGAGTCCCAGGTTGTATTCGCGCGAACCGCGTTCATCGGTATTGCCTTCCAGGCGGACATGGGCGCTGGGACGGTCACGCAGATACTTGGCGTGGCACACCATGATGCGTTGGAATTCCGGCTTGATCTGCGCACGATCGAAATCAAAATACACCACGCGCTGGCGCAGGCAGGCGTTGGAAGTCAAATCCGCGGGGGTAAACACGTTTGACGTGGTCGCAGGTTGAACCACGGCGGACTGGTTCGTTTGCGCCGGCTGGGTCGGCCTGGTTTCGTGTTTCGTGCTGCAGGCGGCAACGCCAAGCACACACGTCAACGCCACCAGGGTAAAACGAACGCTCTTGTTCATGGCTGTTTCCTTCACTGTTTGAAAATCCAACGTATCGGGGTGTAACGGCTACCCGATAATGATCCTTTCTTCTTATCGTTCACTTAATGTGACCGGAATGGCCCCCAGGCGGGTGAGCGGACGCTTCCATCGGATATCGCCAACCGTTGCCGCACGCGCCCATCGACCGACACCGCATAAAGCACGCCGCGTGTCCCTTGCGACGCCGCGTACAGGAGCATGCTTCCATTCGGCGCAAAACTCGGGTCCTCATCGTAATCGCCCGGTGAAACAAAGTGCTCCTGCCCGCCAAGGCTGAGATCCATCACCGCAATACGATACACGTTCCCGCTGCCGCGCACCATCGCCAGATCCTTGCCTTTGTAGCCGATCGACACATTGGAGTTGTACGTTCCCTTGAACGTGATTCGCTTGGGCGAACCGCCCGTGGCCGGCATTTCGTAAAGCTGTGGTTGGCCGGACCGGTCCGAGGTGAACACGATCTCCTTGCCATCAGGCATCCATTCCGGTTCGGTGTCGATCGAATACTGGTGGGTCAGGCGGGTCAGGTCGCCATTGGCGAGATTGATGATATAAATCTCCGGGTTGCCCTGATACGACAGGGATACGGCCAGCCTGGTGCCATCGGGCGAAAATGACGGGGCACCGTTGATGCCTTTGCGCGCACTCACGAGACGGCGCGAACCGGTGGCCAGGTTCTGGATGTAGATGGCCGAATCGCCGCTTTCAAACGATACGTAGGCCAACTCCTTGCCATTGGGCGACCATGCCGGCGACAACAGGGGTTCGTGCGACTGCACCACGATCTGCGGGTTGTAGCCGTCCGAATCGGCGACCACCAGCGAATAGGTCATGTTGGGACTGACGCCGCGCGCGGTGACGTAGGCGATACGCGTATAAAACGCGCCGGGCACGCCGGTGATCTTTTCGTAGATGGCATCGGCAATCTGGTGCGCCACGCCACGCAATTCGCTGGCCGGAACCACGTAAGACTGGCTGAGCAGGTTTTGCTGGCGATTGACGTCCCACAACTCGTAGCTCACCTTGAAGGCGCCGCCAGGCGCATCGCCCAGGCGCCCGACGACGATGTAATCCTGCTTCAGCAACTTCCATGCCGCGAACTTGATCGCACCGCCACGATGCGGAGATGCCACCAGGTCGTCCTTCGGCAACGGCCGGAATTTGCCGGATCGCGCCAGGTCCATGTGGATGATCTGGCCCACCTTGGTTTGCGGAGGCGATGCGGCGTTCTGGTCGCCAAAGGGCACCACGGCGATCGGGATGGCCGATTGCACGCCGTTCACGATCTGGACCGTCAGGCCCTGGGCGCGGGCGCTGCCGAGACCAACGAGCATCAGCCCCAGCATGAGTACCCACGTCAGGGCCGGATGTTTTTTCGCGCCATGGATCATGCTCAGCTCCCGACCTACTTGACTGTGAATTCGAACGTGATGTCCGTGCGGAAGACATCCTCAAATCCCTTGTACGGCAACGGTTCCGCGCGCAGTACGGCATTTTTCACCGAACGCCGGCCCGCGGCGTCGAACGGGCAACTGGGTTCGACCTTGACGCTGACGACCTGGCCGCCCGGTATCTGCACGATGTGAATCGGACAGACCGTACCTGATGGAATGTTATCCGGACGCAGCCACGCTTGTGTGACCGCATTCTGAAGCGCCGCTATATACGCCGCCTTCGCGGTCCCATTGTCACCGCTTTGCGGTTTTGCCGCATTTTCCGTTGCCACCGTTGGCGGGGCCTTGGTTTGATTCTGGTCCTTCGCATCCATCGCCTTCGCGGCACGCTCGCTCGCCTTGTCCGCCGACTGGCGATTCTTCCGCGCGGCATCAAGCTGTTTGAATATCTCGTCCAGCTTTTGCTGGCGCTGTTTTGCCTCCAGCTCCTGCTGTTTTTGCTGCTGTGCGCGTTTGGCGGCAAGCTCGGCCTGTTGCTGCTTCTGGCGTTCCAGTTCCTGTTTGCGCTTGGCCTCCGCCTCGGCCCGCTGCTGTTTCTCCTGCTCCTGTTTCTCGCGCTGGGCCTGCAATTCGGCCATGTGTTGTTTTTCCTTTTCCTCCTGTACACGCTTGGCCTGTTCGGCCTTCTCCTTCGCCAACTCCACGGCCTTCTGCTGGTCGCGCAGGTCGGGATGCCGGGCGGGTGCCGGTAGCGTCTTTATCGGAGTCGGTTCGGGCTTGGGCTGCTTCTGGGCAGGCTTGGCCGCCTGCTGCTGCGGCGGTGGCGGTGGTTGGACAGGCTGCTGGGGCTTTTGTGCCGGCTTTGGCGGGGGCGCCTTTTTTGGTGGCTCGGGCTGGGCCGGTTGCGCGGATTTGGACTTGGTCGGCGGTGGCAGCGGCGCACGCGTCACGCCCACCAGCGTGGCATTGATGACCGGACCGGAGAGCGACAGGGGGGCGGTGCAACTCATCGGATTCCACGACTGGGAAAAACCGAACGCGGTAAACACCCCCTCCCACTTGGTGCACGACAGCGTGGTCAGGAACAGGAACGCAGCCACCCCGACATGCAGCAATGCAGACCAGAGAACCGCCTGCGTCGTGCGTTTACTTTCGGCCATTGCGTTGCGTACCCGGCTTGGGCACCGGCTCGCTTATCAGGCCAACATGCGGCACACCGGCCTTTTGCAGCAACACCATGGCCTGGTAGATACGCCCGTAGCCCACGCGTTTGTCGCCACCAACCAGCACGGATACCTTGGGGTTCTGGTCGACAAAGGCATGCACCTTGCGCACCAGTTCGTCGGCATCGATAGGTTGCCTGGCCTCGGCTCCCAAGGTGAGAAACATCTGCCCGCTCTCGTCGATGCTGACCAGTACCGGCTGCTGGTCGTCCTGAATGGACTTCGCCGCGGCTTGCGGCAACTCGATGTCCACGCCCACGTGCAACAGCGGCGCGGTCACCATGAAGATGATCAGCAGCACCAGCATCACGTCGATGTAGGGCACGACGTTGA
>CAYOEF010000100.1:0-8861 GCA_964402805.1 uncultured Rhodanobacteraceae bacterium
GGCCGAAATCATGCTGGGAGGCAAGATTCCGGACGATGAACTCCTGCGTGATGGCTGGTTCGTCGAGCCTACCATTTTTACCGGGGTCAACAACCAGATGCGGATTGCACGGGAAGAAGTCTTCGGTCCCGTCCTTGCAATCATTCCATTTGACGACGAAGAGGAAGCCTACACGATCGCCAATGACAGCCCGTATGGCCTGGCCGCCGGTATATGGACTGGTGATATGGGCCGTGCCATCCGTGCCAGTGCCGCAATGGAAGCGGGGACCGTATGGGTGAATTCCTACCGCGCGGTAAGCTACATGGCCCCGTTTGGCGGCTACAAGCGCAGCGGTATTGGCCGTGAAAGCGGCCAGGAGGCCATCGGCAACTATCTGCAGACCAAGACGGTGTGGATCGATACGGCAGGCAAGGTCGCGAACCCCTTCATCATTCGCTGATACCTTCATGGAGAACGTTCGAAAAACCAGGGTGGTCATTGTGGGTGGCGGAATCATGGGCAGCTTCGTGGCATGGTTCCTGCGTCGGGACGGTTTTGTCGGCGAAATTACCGTGGTCGAAAAGGACCTGACTTACGAATTTTGTTCGACAACGCTGTCTGCCGCATCCATACGAACGCAATTCATGACTCCACTCAACGTGCGCATGAGTTTGTTTGGCGCGCAAACCGTGCATTGCATCAAGGATTCCTTTGGTGCATCCGCGGATATCGGATTTGTCGAGAAGGGTTATTTGATACTCGCGGGAGAGGGAAGCATCACGTCGCGTCGCGCGGGTGTCGAAATGCAGCGCGGCGAGGGAGCGGACGTGATCGCCCTGACGCCGGGCGAACTCGAAACACGGTTTCCATGGCTGTCTGCCAAGGGGGTCGGGATTGGTACGTTTGGCGTGGCCGACGAAGGCTGGTTCGATGCCTGGTCGTTGTTGAGCCTGGTTCAGGCAGCAACGAAGCGCATGGAGGTTCGCTATGTTTCTGGCCGGGTGGAAAGCTTCGACCTGGATGACAGGGGGGTGCGGGCGGTCCGGCTTGCCAATGGTGGCGCCTTGCCTTGTGATTGGTGCGTCATGGCCGCTGGGGCGGCATCAGGCGCGCTGATGTCATCACTTGGGCAACCGTTGCCGGTTGCGCCGCGCAAGCGCACCGTGTTCTGCTTTCGCGCACCACTCCATGCGGACAATTTCCCGAGGCTTTTCGATTCTTCGGGAATTTGGGTACGCCCGGAGGGAGACAGGTTCATCGGTGGCGTCCAGCCCCCCATTGAACGTGATGGCGATGCCACCGGCGATTTCGAGCCCGATTACAGCTTGCTGGACGAGGTGTATTGGCCGGCGCTTGCCACGCGGATTCCGGCAATGGAGGCGTTGCGCCTGGAACGCGCCTGGGCCGGGCACTACGAAGTCAACGAGCTTGACCATAACGGCATCGTAGGCCCACACGACAGTCTTGCGAATTTGCTGTTTGCCACGGGCTTTTCCGGCCATGGATTGATGCATGCGCCAGCCGTTGGACGCGGGGTGGCGGAGATCATTCGGCATGGTGGTTACACGAGCCTCGACTTGTCCCCGTTGGGTTACCGGAGAATTCGCGCGGGGCAACCATTGTCCGAAGAAATTGTGTACTGAAGGAGAACCCCATGAGGTTTGCAGGAAAGAACGTCATCGTCACGGGCGCCGCACGTGGTATTGGCCGTGCCACCGCCGAACGCTTTCTATCCGAGGGCGCCCGGGTCGTGATTGCCGATATCAATGCCGAGCGCCTGGAACAGACCAGGCAGGAGATTGGTTCCCCGGACACGGTTTTGGCACGCGTGATCGACGTCAGCCGCAGGGATCAGGTGAATGCGCTGGTGTCGGCTGCAGTCGAGCGATTCGGTCGGCTGGACGTCATGGTCAACAACGCGGGGATCTGCCCCATCGTGCCTTTTCTTGAGGTGACCGAGGAGGTTTACGACCGCGTGCTGGCCGTGAATCTGAAGGGTACGTTTCTTGGCACCCAGGCCGCGGCGCGACAAATGCTGGCGCAGGGCGGGGGTGGCGTCATCATCAATATGTCCTCAATCAACTCCGGTCTGGCCAATCCGAATGTCTCGCCTTATGCGATTTCCAAGGGCGGCATGAATCAGGTGACGAGTACCGCGGCAGTCGCGCTGGCGCCGGATGGCATACGTGTGGTGGGAGTAGGGCCAGGCACGATCATGAGTGAAATGGTTGCAGGCGATTTTGTCGAAAGCGCCGGCAACAAGGCGATCCTGATGCGTACTCCGATGGGGCGCTACGGTGAGCCCAGCGAAATTGCCGCCGTAGTTGCGTTTCTGGCCAGTGATGATGCGTCCTACATTACCGGTGAGACGATCTACCCTGACGGCGGTCGTCGCGTATTGAACTATGTCATGCCGGAAAAGGGCTGAGCCATGAAGGAGATTTTCAACAAGTTCCATCACGTGTGCATCGTCGTACACGACATAGACAAGACCCAGGCCTATTACGAGTCCATTGGTATTGGTCCCTGGAAAGCCTATCCGCCGCTGGCTGAATACGAACGGCTCGACGTCCCGAATGCCGAAGGCTTCAAGGCCTTGAAGTATCGAATCTGCAATTTGCCCAATGTCCAGTTGCAATTGTGTGAACCGGGGAAAGTCCCGAGCCCGCAACGCGAGCACCTGGATACAAAAGGCGAGGGTGTTTTTCAGTTTGGATTCGAAGTACCCGACGCCGACGCGGCGCAGGCCGCCGCGGGCCTCCCGGTCCTGATGGCTGGGAGGCGCGCCAATGGTACCGGCTTTACTTACTATGATACGCAAGCCGATGCAGGCGTTTATCTCCTGACCCGGGCGACCAACAAGCCCGGTACCTGATCGAGGCCCTGCATGAAGATCGATCTCAATTCGGACCTCGGAGAAGGTTATGGCCCGTGGGTGATGGGCGACGATCAGGCCATGCTGGCCTTGGTCACCTCGGCCAATGTTGCCTGTGGCGGACATGCCGGCGACCCGGAAACCATGTTCCTGACGTTGCGCAGGGCGGTGGAAAGCGGTGTCGTTGTCGGTGCTCATCCTGGCTATCCGGATCGCGAAGGATTCGGCCGTCGGGCCGTTGCAATGTTGCCCGCCGAGGTGGGCCGCATCGTGGCGGCGCAGGTGGGGTCACTGCAGGGTATCGCGGCGCTGGCGGGTGCCGAGGTACGGTATGTCAAGCCGCATGGCGCACTCGGCAACCTGGCGGCGGCGGACTGCGCGGTGGCCGACGCCGTCGCGGCAGCCGTGGCCGCACTGCCGGGCAAGCTGGCCGTGCTGGCGATTTCCGGGACAAGACTGGAAAGTGCCGCCCGATCGGCCGGGCTCGAGGTATTTTCAGAAATTTTCGCCGACCGGGCCTATCTACCCGACGGCCAGCTGGTGCCCCGCTCACGCGAGGGTGCGGTGTTGCATGACGCGGAAGAAGCTGCCGAGCGGCTCATCCGCTTTATTGAAACGGGACGCATGCCGGTCATCGGAGGTAAGCCCATCGAACTTGCCGCGCAGTCGGTTTGCGTACATGGCGATACGGCGGGGGCTCTTGCCATGGCCAGGAAAATCCGGGAGCGGCTCGGTGCGGTCGGAGTTTCCGTCGCGCCTTTTTTGAAAACCTGAAAGGAAAATCTAATGGCCAAAGGTTATTTGATCGCACAGGTTACCGTGACCGATCCCGACGCATACGCACGTTATGGCAAGGTTGCCGGTGAGTTGCTCAGGGCGGCTGGCGTGCGGCAGATTCTCGACCCAGACACGGCCATCGTTGCTGAAGGCGCACCCAAGGACCGCTCCGTGATTTTCGAGTTCGACAGCTTCGCGGGGCGAAGGCGTTCCGGAACAGCGCCGAGTATCAGGAAAGCATCACGCTGCGGCGCGGCGCCGCCGTGGGCGATTTCATTCTTGTCTCGGGTATAGCGTGACGTGACTGCTGCAACGGGCTCCGCGCGCACGTTTCCCGTTTTCCGACCGGTGGCTGAGCACGCCTTGCTGGTTGAGTTCGGTGACAAGGTGGATCGCGACATCCACGCGCAGGTGGTGCATCTGGACAAGGCGTTGTCGGCAGGCCGTTTCCCGTGGTTCATCGAAGCTGTTCCCGCCTACGCCGCGATTCTCGTGTGCTTTGATCCCGCGACTGGCGACCACACGATGGTCGAGCGGGAAGTGCGCTCGCTGCTGGGACGCCTCGCTCCCACTGGCTCCAGAGCCAGAAAGCGGGAGGTTGCCGTTTGCTACGACGACGACCTGGCAACCGATCTTGCCGAAGTATGCAGGCGCCTTGGCCGGACGCCTGAAGAGGTTATTGCCGCGCACCTGGCGGGTGACTACGAGGTATTCATGTATGGCTTTGCACCCGGCTACGCCTACCTGGCCGGCGTGCCGGAAGCCATTCGTTTGCCGCGCAAGATGTCGGCGGTACGTGGGGTCGCGGCCGGCAGCGTGTTGATTGCCGGCCCGCAGTGCCTGGTCACCACCCTCACCATGCCGACCGGCTGGTGGGTCATCGGCCGGTCACCCACACGGATATTGCCCGGGGAGGAAGGTGGGCGCTTTCTTTTCGACGTCGGTGATCATGTGCGCTTTCGCCGCGTGGGACGCGTCGAATTCAACCGGATGGTCCAGGCATGAGCGACGCCGTGATTTCCGTTGTTTTCGCCGGGCTGCAGGTTTCCGTCCAGGATGGTGGACGCCCGCGACTGATGCGTTATGGCATACCCGGGTCGGGGCCTATGGACCGGTTGTCATTCGCCGCCGCCAATCTCGCACTCGGGAATCCGGCAGATGCCCCGGGGTTCGAGGTTTCCGTCGGTGGCCTGACACTGGAATGTCTTTCGGGAATCGTCGGGTTTGCCGTCGCCGGCGGCGGATTCGCCATTGAGCAAGCGGGCCGGGCGTGTAATTCGTGGAGCACCGGTACGCTGCACGGCGGTGATCGCTTGACGATTCGACCGGGGACCTGGGGCAGTTGGTGCTATCTCGCCTTTGCCGGGGACCTGCTGGTGCCGCGATGGCTGGAGAGTGCTTCGACGCATGGTATCTCGGGGCTCGGTGGCGGTGTGCTGACGGCGGGCCAGAAGTTTGTCATTACCAATGCCGGGCGCAGCCGGGAGTGCGCGTGCGACATACCGTTCCCGCACATGGCGAGGCCAAGGCATGACGTGCGGGTGACGCTGGGCCCCCAGGAAAGATTCTTTGACGAGGACACGGTCGCAACGTTCGCGGCGGGCGCGTGGCGCATGACGGCGGCCTGGGATCGCATGGGCGTACGTTTGCAGGGCCCCGCCATGAGTCCGAACGGCCAACTGGACATGCCGTCCGAGCCGGTCGTGCGCGGTTCGATCCAGGTGGCCGGAGATGGCGTGCCTACCGTACTGCTGGCCGACCATCCAACGACTGGGGGATACCCGAAGATCGCCACCGTGCTCGACTGCGATCTCGACGCCTTCGTGCAACTGCGGGTGGGCGACTGGCTGTCGTTCCACGCGGTCGGCGCCGGCGAGGCGACGCGCATCGCGCGTAATGCCTTGTTGAGCAAGACAACGTATTTTGGGGCATTTCACCATGCGGCCCCGTCCAGGCAATGCATAGTGGAGGAGTAAACATGCTCGATTACCAGAACCAGTTTCAGGACATCCGCGATGCGGTCAGGGATTGCTGCCTGCAGTTCGGTGACGAGTACTTCCGCCGCGTGGACGAGTGGCGGGAGTATCCCGCCGAGTTCGTGCAGGCGTTGACCGAGTCCGGCTGGCTGGCGGCCCTGATTCCCGAGCGATACGGCGGATCCGGCCTGGGCCTGACGGAAGCAACTGTCATCATGGAAGAAATCAATCGTGCTGGCGGCAACTCCGGCGCCTGCCATGGCCAGATGTACAACATGGGCACGTTGCTCCGACATGGTTCGGAAGCACAGAAGCGCAAATGGTTGCCCCGGATTGCCAGTGGTGAACTGCGATTGCAGTCCATGGCCGTCACCGAACCGACAGCGGGCACGGATACCACCCGCATCAAGACCAACGCAACGAAGAAGGGTGACCGCTACGTCGTCAACGGCCAGAAAGTGTGGATATCGCGGGTGCAACACTCCGACCTGATGGTGCTTTTGGCAAGAACCACCCCGTTCGATGAGGTCCAGCGCAAAGCCGACGGCATGTCCCTGTTCATGGTGGACCTGCGCGATGCACTGGGCAAGGGACTGAGTGTGCGTCCCATCCGCAACATGGTCAATCACGAGACCAATGAGTTGTTCTTCGAGAACCTGGAAATTCCGGAGGAAAACCTGATTGGCGAAGAGGGCAGGGGTTTCAAGTACATCCTCGATGGACTCAATGCGGAACGGACGCTGATTGCCGCCGAATGCGTCGGCGACGGTTACTGGTTCATCGATCGGGTGTGCAAGTATGCGGGAGAACGAAACGTGTTCGGTCGCCCGATCGGACAAAATCAGGGCGTGCAGTTCCCGATTGCGCGTGCCTACGTCAACGTCGAGGCGGCCAGCCTGATGCGTTATCAGGCCGCGAGCCTGTTCGACGGCCACCGTCCTTGTGGTGCCCAGGCCAACATGGCCAAGATGCTGGCTGCGGATGCGTCCTGGGAAGCAGCCAATGCATGCCTGCAGTTTCACGGCGGCTTCGGTTTTGCCACGGAGTACGACGTGGAGCGCAAGTTTCGGGAAACGCGCCTGTATCAGGTCGCTCCCATCTCCACCAACCTGATCCTGTCTTACGTGGCCCAGCACGTGCTGGGCCTGCCACGTTCCTTTTGACGAGGGCCCGGGATGTTGCCACTCCAGGACATTACGGTCGTGACCTTGGAACAGGCGGTCTCCGCCCCCTTTTGCACGCGTCAACTGGCCGATCTCGGCGCCCGTGTCATCAAGATCGAACGCCCGGAAGGTGGTGATTTCGCCCGCCATTACGACGATCGCGTGCAAGGTCTGTCTTCCTATTTCGTGTGGGCCAACCGATCCAAGGAAAGCCTGGCGCTGGATATCAAGCAGCCCGACGCTGACAAAATCCTGAGACGGTTGATTGAGCGGGCCGATGTGCTGGTGCAAAACCTGGCGCCCGGCGCAGCCGCACGGCAAGGGCTTTCGTTCGAAGCATTACGGGAAAACCACCCGCGGCTCATCGTATGCGACATTTCGGGTTATGGATCCGACGGCCCCTATCGCGACAAGAAAGCCTACGACCTGCTGATCCAGAGCGAATCCGGTTTTCTATCCGTGACCGGCAGTGCCGACGAGCCAGCCAAGGCCGGTTGTTCAATTGCCGACATCGCCGCCGGCATGTATGCCTACAGCGGCATCCTTGCCGCCTTGATCCAGCGGGGCAAGACCGGCAAAGGCAGCCATGTCGACATTTCCATGCTGGAAAGCATGGCCGAATGGATGACCGTACCCATGTATTTTGCGTTTGCAGGCGCTTCCTCTCCACCGCGAAGCGGGGCGTCACACGCGACGATTTACCCTTACGGGCCGTTTGTTGCGGGTGATGGCAAGGCGGTCATGTTGGGTTTGCAAAATGATCGTGAGTGGCGAGTCTTCTGTGAGAAGGTCTTGTTGCAGCCGGATCTCGCCGCGGCCGAGCGCTTTTCCAGCAATTCACGCCGCTCAGCCGCCCGCGGGGAGTTGCGCGCCATTATCGAGAAGGCATTTGCAACGCTCACGGCCGCGGAAGTCGTCATGCGCCTCGATGCGGCCAGGATCGCCAATGCAAACATCAACGACATGGCGGCCGTGTGGGCACATCCCCAACTCCGGGCACGCAATCGCTGGACCCACGTCGGTAGTCCGGTTGGTGAACTTCCCGCCCTGTTGCCGCCGGGGGCAGCGTCACCGGACCAGGTACGGATGGATCCCGTCCCGGCGTTGGGCGAGCATACCGAAGCGATACTTGCCGAACTTGGTTTTTCGACGGGGAATGGGCATGACGATTGAACAGGCTCCGTCCTGGACCGCACATACCGAGTCATGCACGGACAGCATGGATTGGTGTCACGCGGCGCGCGTGGCCCTGGCCCTGGATGCCCCGCAACCGGAGGTATTGGAAGACTTGCCGCCGTTATGGCACTGGGCTTTTTTCACCCACGCCGAACCGTATGCGCGTCTTGGTCGGGATGGGCATGCGGTGCACGGTGGTTTCTCGCGTGCGGTGGCTGGTTGCAACCGCATGTGGGCTGGCAGTCGCGTTGATATTTACAAGCCATTGGTCATCGGCCGGCCGGCCCAGCGTGATTCGAAAGTTCTGGACGTCAAGGAAAAGACCGGACACAGCGGCAAGTTTTTGCTTGTGACCTTGGGTCACGTGTATTCCCAGGATGGACGGCGTTGTGTTGCGGAAGAACAGGATATCGTCTACCGCGAAGCGGGGCCGCCGGTACTGGTTGGTACCAAACCGGCACCGCAGGCCGAATGGGGGGAAACGATCACGCCGGATACGCGGCGATTGTTTCGCTATTCCGCCGTTACCTACAACACGCACCGCATTCATTACGATGCGGATTATGCAAGGGACGTCGAAGGGTATCCAGGGCTTGTCGTCCATGGGCCGTTGATTGCTACCCTGATGCTGGAAGCGTGCCAACGCGCACATCCTGGCCGCGCGGTGCGACGTTTCTCCTACCGGGCATTGCGCCCATTGTTCGCTCCTGCCCCGTTTCAGGTCGGTGGCATCGACACCGGTGTTGATACAGCCACGTTGTGGGCTGAACAGGACAGCACGCTGGCACACCAGGCAAGCGTCGAATTTTTCCCACTTTGACCGAATACCGGTATCACCCCGCCAGGGGTCGAGGCGGACGCTTCGCCATTGGCGGGCTTCGGGATACGGGATTTCGACCGTCTTTGTCCGCT
>CAYOEF010000101.1:0-8853 GCA_964402805.1 uncultured Rhodanobacteraceae bacterium
GCGGTGCCGTTGCCGATCGCGATCAGCGTGACGCCGTGTTTGCGTACCAGGGTCGCCAGCGTTGCCAGTGATTCGCGCCACTGCCGGCGCGGCTCGTGGGGGTAGATGGTGGCGGTGTCCAGGAGCTTGCCGGTGGCGTCGACCACGGCCACCTTGACGCCGGTGCGGATGCCGGGGTCCAGCCCCATGACCGCCCGCGCGCCGGCCGGGGCGGCCAGCAGCAGATCGGTGAGATTGTCGCCGAAGACCTTGATCGCCGCTTCCTCGGCGGCCTCGCGGGCGCGTGCCAGCAGGTCCAGTGTCAACGACGGATGCAGCTTTGTCCGCCAGGCCAGGTGTGCCGTGTACATGAGCCATGCGTCCCCGGCACGGCCGCGATCGGCAAAACCCGCATGCCGTGCGATGCGCGCTTCGGCGGCGGCGCGGCCGGCATCTTCGTCAGCGCCGGGCGGGGCCAGCTTCACGTCGAGGACTCCCTCGTTGCGCGCGCGCAGCAAGGCCAGCAGCCGGTGCGACGGAATGCGTGCGATGGCCTCGGCGTGGTCGAAGTAATCGCGGAACCGGGTACCCTGCGCCGCCATCCCCTCGACGACACTGGCGCGGACCTGGCCACCTTCCCACAGCCACTCGCGCAGGCCGCCGACCAGCGTCGCATCTTCGGCCAGCTCCTCCATGATGATGGCGCGTGCGCCGTCCAGCGCGGTCCTGGCGTCGGGCACGCCCTTGTCCGTGGCAACGAACGACTCGGCACGTGTTTCCGGCGCCGCGGCCGGATCGTCGCGCAGCACCCTGGCCAACGGCTCAAGACCTGCTTCGCGCGCGATTTGTGCCTTGGTGCGGCGCCTGGGCTTGTAGGGCAGGTACAGGTCTTCCAGGCGGGCTTTGGTGTCGGCGTCCTCGATCTCGGCCCGAAGCGCCCCGGTCAGCTTGCCTTGCTCGTCGATGCTGGCCAGGATCGTGGTGCGCCGCGCTTCCATGTCGCGCAGGTAGTGCAGTCGTTCCTCCAGCGCACGCAGCTGGGTATCGTCCAGGCCGCCGGTAACCTCCTTGCGGTAGCGTGCGATGAAGGGCACCGTCGCCCCCTCGTCGAGCAGGCCCACGGCGGCCTTGACCTGGCCGGGACGGGCGGCGATGGCGGTGGCGATACGGTGTTCGATGGGCGGCAGCATGGAGGTTGCGAATCCTTGCAGGTCGAGGCGGAAACCCATTCTGCCATGCGCGGGCCAGGCAAGCGCGTGACCGGTCAGCCGGCAACCGGGCGGATGCGCCGGAATTCGGGCACGCGCAGGCACAACCAGCCCATGAACAGGGCATTGCCAATGGTCACCAGCAGGATGAGCGTGGCGACATTCAGGCCCAGCGCCGGCGCAAGCACGCCAAGCAGCGCCGCCAGCACCATGAACAGGGCGTTGAGGATGTTGTTCCCGGCGATCACGCGCGCCATGCGGCGCGGCTCGGTGTGCTGCTGCACCATGGCGAACAGCGGCACGATGTAAAGCCCGGCGAACACGCCGATCAACCCCAGCGCCAGGCTCGCCTGCCATCCCGTGGTCGTCCGCACGAAGGTGAGCCAGCTCATGTCGAGTGCGTTCGATGGTTGCGGATGAACCAGATACAGGGCGACACCGGCAAGTGTCATGCCGAGTGCGCCCAGCGGCACCAGGCGTGGATTGACGCCGTGCACCGAAAGTTTCTCGCAGCACAGCGAGCCGATTCCGACGCCCACGGAAAACAGGACCAGGATCAGATTGAGCACGCTGGCATCACCGCCCAGCCAGTCGCGCGCATAGGCCGGAGCCTGGGTGGTCAACGTGGCCCCGAAAAACCAGAACCAGGAAATACCCAGCACGGCGTTGAACACCGTGCGGTCGTGCCGGACATGCCGCAGCACCTCCCAGGTTTCACGCAGGAGATTGACGCGCAGGCGCAGTTCGGGCGCCGGCGCCGGCGCCGTCGGAATGGCGAGGCTGGCCGCGAACCCCGCCAACGCCACCGCGATCACCAGTGCCGAGGTCAGGGTCGGGCCGATATCCGGGACCGCCATCAGCGCATTGCCGACCAGGCTGCCGAGCAGGATGGCCAGCGACGTACTGCCTTCCACCAGTCCGTTGCCGCCCGTCAGCTCGCCGTGGTCGAGCACCTGCGGCACGATGGCGTACTTGATCGGCCCGAAAAGCGTGGAGTGCACCCCCATCAGCGCGAGCACCACCAGCAGCAGGGTCAGGTTGTGCGCATGGAAGGCAAACGCGGCGATGACCATGGCCGTGATTTCGACCAGCTTGATGAGGCGGATCAAACGCGCCTTCTCGAACTTTTCCGCCAGCTGCCCGGCGCTGGCCGAAAACACGAAAAAGGGCAGGATGAAGAGCGCCAGTGCCAGGTTCACGTACGTGTTGAGTGCCTGCTGCTTGAGCGCAAGGTCGAAGGTGGCCATGCCCACCATGGCGTAGCGGAACGCATTGTCATTGAACGCCGCCAGCGCCTGGGTCATGAAGAACGGAGCAAAGCGGCGTTGGCGCAACAGGGCGAACTGGCTCATGGGCATTCCCGGCGCGGACCGCCGAATCTTAGCTGGTGGGGTGCGGTCGGGTCAGGTTCGCGTGCACTGGCGCCGCATCGCGGAGCTGTTGTACCGAGGTTGCCGTATCCTTGGCCGCATGGACGAGCAAGTCGATCGAGTCACCCGGTTCCTGCGCGACCTGCAGGATCGCATTTGCGGCGCGCTTGAAGACGCCGACGGCAAGGCGCGTTTTCGCGAGGATGCATGGACGCGCGCCGAAGGTGGCGGCGGACGCACGCGGGTGCTGGTCGATGGCGGGGTGTTCGAGCAGGCCGGGGTCAACTTCTCCCGTGTCCATGGTGATCGCCTGCCACCGAGCGCCACCGCGCACCGGCCGCAGCTTGCCGGGGGAAGTTTCGTGGCGGCGGGCGTGTCGCTGGTCCTGCATCCGCACAATCCGTACGTGCCGACCACGCATGCCAACGTGCGCTACTTCGAGGCGCGCAAGCCCGGCGTGGAGCCGCTGTGGTGGTTCGGTGGCGGTTTCGACCTGACGCCGTTTTATCCGTTCGACGAGGACGTGGTGCATTGGCACACGGTCGCGCGCGACCTGTGCCGACCCTATGGTGACGCCGTATACCCGCGGTACAAGCAATGGTGCGACGACTATTTCCAGTTGCGGCACCGGCACGAAATGCGTGGCGTGGGCGGGCTCTTTTACGACGACCTCGACGAAGGCGGCTTCGCGCGTTGCTTCGCCTTCACGCGGGATGTCGGGCAGGGCTTCCTGGATGCCTACCTGCCCATCGTCGCGCGGCGCCGCGACGTGGCCTGGGGCGAGCGTGAACGCCAGTTCCAGCTTTACCGGCGTGGGCGATATGTCGAATTCAACCTGGTCTACGATCGTGGCACGCTGTTCGGATTGCAGTCGGGCGGGCGCGCGGAGTCCATCCTCATGAGTCTGCCGCCGTTGCTGCGTTTCGAGTATGGTTATGCACCGGAACCCGGCAGTGCCGAGGCGCGTCTGGCCGATTACCTGGTACCGCGCGATTGGGTCTGAATGCGGCCCAATCCACCTCTGGCTGATGGTCATTAGTCCATGCCTGTTGGCCATTTGGCCTTTGCGGCGACACCACGCACCATGCACCACCCATCAAAACAGGGAATGGCAGCCACGATGCACAAACTTGTCCTCATTCGCCATGGCCAGTCGCAGTGGAACCAGGAAAACCGTTTCACCGGCTGGGCCGACGTGGACCTTACGCCGCAGGGCATCGAGGAAGCGCGCGCCGCGGGCAGGCTGCTGAAACGGGAGGGCTATCAATTCGACCTGGCCCATGCCTCGGTGCTGACCCGCGCCGTGCGCACCCTGTGGCACGTGCTCGATGCCATGGGCACGATATGGCTGCCGATCGTGACCGACTGGCGCCTCAACGAGCGCCACTACGGCGCCCTGACCGGGCTGAACAAGGCCGAGACGGCCGCCCGGTACGGGAACGAGCAGGTATACGTATGGCGGCGCAGTTACGACACGCCGCCACCGCCCATTGCCGCGCAGGACAACCATTTCGCCGCCGATCCGCGCTATGCCGGCCTCGCGCCCGGGCAGATCCCGCTGGCCGAATGCCTGAAGGACACGGTCGCGCGGGTGCTGCCGTACTGGCATGAGGTCCTGGCGCCGGCCGTGCGCGACGGGCACACGGTGCTGGTGGCCGCGCACGGCAACTCCATGCGCGCGCTGTGCAAGTATCTCGATGGCATCTCCGACGCGGACATTGCCGCGCTCAACATCCCCAACGGCGTGCCGCTGGTCTATGAATTCGACGACGCGATGCGGCCGTTGCGCCACTTTTACCTGGGCGATGCCGACGCCATCGCCGCCAAGGCCGCCGCTGTTGCAAGGCAGGGCAAGGCTGGCGCGGGCTGACGTGTGCGCCGCGGGACCGACCCGGGCGGCCATGGCGCTGCTTGCGGCGGGTGAAACGGTGATCGGCATGCGCCTGCGGGACGCACGGTCTCCATGATCGCGCCGGGGTTCGCCGGCCTGGATTTCCATGCATGGCTGACCGTGGCCGTCGTGGTCGTCCTGTTTGGCGCGCTGGCGTGGGAGCGCCTGTCGCCGGCCGTGTTGCTGGTGATCGCGGTAGCAGTGTTGTTCGCCAGCGGGGTGCTGACGCTGGGCGAGTCGCTCGCGGGGTTCGTCAACCAGGCGGTATTGACGGTGGCCGCGTTGTTCATCGTGGCCGGTGCGCTGCGTACGACCGGAGCGATCCGCTGGCTGGCATCCTGGGTGCTGGGCAGGCCGCATGGCGCCTTCGTGGCGCAGGCGCGGTTGACCGGGATTGCCGCGGGATTGAGCGCGTTCATCAACAACACGCCCGTCGTCGCCATGCTGACCGCCGCCGTCGAGGACTGGTGCCGCAGTTCCGGGGTATCGGCGTCCAAGCTGCTCATCCCGCTCAGCTACGCGACCATCCTGGGCGGCATGTGCACGCTCATCGGCACCAGCACCAACCTCATCGTGCTGGGCCTCATGCAGCAGCATGGCGGCCTGCCCCACTTGCACATGTTCGATCCGCTGCGCATCGGCCTGCCGGCCGTGGTGGTCGGCCTGGCATACCTGCTGACGGCAGGCCGGTGGCTGCTTCCCGCCAGGCGGCGCACGGCGCTGGAACAGGCCGGGGAAACCGAGGCGTACGTGCTCCAGATGGAGGTCACCCCGGACGGCCCCCTGGACGGCTGCAGCGTGCGCGAGGCCGGCCTGCGCAAGCTGTCGGGGGCGTACCTGATCGAGGTGAAGCACCAGGGCGTCACCCTGCCGGCGGTCAGTCCCGACACCGTGCTGGCCGGCGGCGACCGGCTGGTGTTCGTCGGCACGGCGGCCGGGCTGCAGGAACTGCGCCAGATGGCCGGCGTCGATTATGGCGTGGAACAGGGATTCGCGATCACGATTGGCGACGATCGGCATTTCGTCGAGGTCGTGCTGTCACGCTTTTCCCCCGTGCTCGGCGGAACCTTGCGTGATGCCGATTTCCGCGCGCGTTACGGCGCCGTCGTCGTGGCCATCAACCGGCGTGGCCGGCAGCTGCTGGGCACGCCTGGGACTGTCGTGCTGCAGGCCGGCGACACGCTGCTGCTGGAAACCACGCCGCAGTTTGCACGGCGCTATGGCCAGTCGCATGAGTTCGCCATGGTCAACCCCGTCGATGCCACGCCGGCGGTGCAGCCGCGCAAGGCCATCATCGCCCTGGGCGTGCTGGCGGCCATGGTGGTCGCCAATGCGGTCTTCGGCGTGAACATCCTGCTGTCGGCGGCCCTTGCGGCACTGGCCGTGTGGTTGAGTGGCTGCATGCGCTGGCGCGAGGCCTGCCGTGCGGTGGACATTCCGTTGATCGTGACCATCGCCTGCGCGCTCGCGATCGGGATTGCCCTGTCCAAGACGGGCGTGGCGCGCGCCGTGGCCGGCCTGCTGATGCAGTGGGGTGGTGGCGACCCTTTCCTCACGCTGGCGCTGGTCTATGTGCTGACCGTGGGGTTTACCGAACTTTTGACCAACAACGCAGCGGCGGTACTTGCCTTTCCGATTGGCCTGGCGGCTTCGCACCAGCTCGGCACCAGTCCCATGCCGTTCATCATGGTGGTGATGATCGGCGCATCGGCCAGCTTCATCACGCCCATCGGCTACCAGACCAACATGATGGTGTACGGACCCGGCGGCTACCGCTTCATGGACTATGTGCGTGTCGGGACGCCGCTTTCCATCCTGGTCGGCGTGGTCGTCCTGCTGGTCACGCCCCACGTGTGGCCGTTTTGAGCCGGGCGTTCAAGGTCTTTCCTGATCCTGCCGGGCGACGGGGCCAAGGTGGCCCTTGTCGCGGATTTCGCTGCGCAGCTTGCTGATGAACATCGTCCCCAGGCCGCTGGCGCGGCAGTACGTCTCCAGCCTGTGGTTGACGAGCTTGCGGTAGTAGATTGCCATGCCGCCTATCAGGAACAGGATGCTGCCAGCCAGAAACTGCGCGGCATCGTAGGTATCCACGCGCTGCGTGGCCGCGGGCGCGAGCCGCCACAGGTAGGGGATGGAGGCCACCACGAACAGCGCCGAGCCGATGACGAACAACGCGATCGTGATGTTGAAAAGCTGCATGTAGATGAGCGACGGCGCTTCCACCACTTGCAGGACATTCACCATGCCGCCGGCCACGAACAGCACCGATCCGATGATGAACATCCAGGCCCCGGGTGCGGTCGCGGCCACGCCAGGCAGGAAACACAGGCTGCCGATCACGAACAGCAGCGAGCCCAGCACGTAGCAGGTCGCGGCGCCAAGCTCGATGTGGTCGGCAAACGTGGTGGTCGGGTAGTGGTGCCAGAACCGCAGCACCTCGAGCAGGTCGTGTCCGGTGACCAGCAGGTAGAGGATCGACCCGGCGAAGAACAGCCAGTCGCCGACTGCGAGGTACGCGGACAACGCGGGGAAGAAGAACACGCTGCCGGCCACGAACATCACTCCGCCGAGTTCGTAGCTGAACGCATCGAAGGTTTCCCACGCCTTGTGCGAAGGATCCGATATGTCGCTGGACGCGGGATTGGTGAGGCGGGGACGGTGCGTGACCAGATGCGGCATGGGGCTCCCTGTGCGCGGGGACGGTTGGGACGATGGCGCACCATTGTAGGGCCCCTGCCGCACTGGCACTGATCGTCAGGGCATGCGGAACAGGCGGGCGAGTGGTCCGTCTAGACGAGGCCGTCGAAGTCATGCGCCGAATGGCGTTCGCGCAAGCCCTCGGTGCCGCGGTTGACCAGCCGGCCGCGTCGCACGCCCGGACGCGCCGCCAGTTGCTGCTGCCAGCGCAGCACGTTCCGGTACGAGCCGGCGTCCAGGAACTCCGCCGCGCCGTAGACCTGGTTGGTCACCAGACCGCCGTACCAGGGCCAGACCGCCATGTCCGCGATGGTGTAGTCGGCGCCGGCGACGTATTCGTGCTTGCCGAGCTGCTGGTCCAGCAGGTCGAGCTGGCGCTTGGTTTCCAGCGTGAAGCGGTCGATCGGATAGCGATACTTGTCTTTCGCGTAGCTGTAGAAGTGCCCGAAGCCGCCGCCCACGTAGGGTGCCGATCCCACCTGCCAGAACAGCCAGGACAGGCAGGCCGCGCGCGCGGCGGGGTCGCGGGGCATGAACGCGCCGAACTTTTCCGCCAGATACAGCAGGATGGCACCCGACTCGAAGACCGGGACGGCCGGCGTTACGCCATGGTCGACCATGGCCGGGATCTTGGAGTTGGGGTTGACCGCCACGAAGCCGCTGCCGAACTGGTCGCCGGCGCCGATGTCGATGATCCAGGCATCGTATTCGGCGTCGGCGATACCCTTTTCGAGCAGCTCCTCGAGCAGGATCGTCACCTTCTGCCCGTTCGGCGTGGCGCGCGAATACAGTTGCAACGCGTGCTCGCCGACCGGCAGGTCACGCTCGAAGCGGGCGCCGGCAGTGGGCTGGTTGATGCCGGCCCACTTGTTGTCGTCCCGGGGCTCCCACTGCCAGACCCGGGGCGGGGTATATGAAGAAGTGCTCACGCGGACCTCCTTTGGTGCAGTGATTCAAGAAAGCGCGACACGGTTGGGCTGGCGCGGCCTGGCCGTGTCAGCCGGCCGGTTGCGACCGGCCCCTCAGTGCGCCTGGTCGAGGCCTTGCGCCTTGAGCGCCTTCTGTACCGACGGGTCGTCGCGCATGCGTTTTTCGAAGGTCTTGAGATGGTCCAGGCCCGTGAGGTCGACCTTGACCGCCCTGGCCCAGCGCAGCATCACGAACAGGTAGGGGTCGGCGATGGAGCGGATTCCCGCCAGCCAGTCATGCTTGCCAAGCTGCTCGTTCATCTCCTCGAAATAGGTGCGCAGCCGCTCGCGGGCATTTTGCTGGGTCTTTGCGATGGCCGCATCGTCACCAAGATAGGCCGTGGCGCCGAACAGTGGCTTGAAAGCAGGGTGCATGTCCGAATTGAGGATGCCCAGCCAGCGGTTGACCTCGGCCCGGCTCCTGGCGCTGCCGTCGCCGCCGAGCTTGCTCTCGGGGTGGCGGTCGGCCACGTAATTGAGGACGGCCGCGTTCTGCGTCAGCACCCAGCCATCGTCTTCGATCGTGGGGACCTGGTGGTTCGGATTGAGCTTCAGGAACGCGGGTTTGCCGAGATCGTCCTTTTGCAGCACCTTGAGCGTGTAGGGCTCCCCCGCCCACTCCAGCGCGATGTGTGTCGCCAGCGCGCATGAACCCGGAAACGTGTAAAGCTTCATGGTCGACTCCTTGATGAAATACCCGACCGATATTGACGCGGCAGGCCCGTTTATCAAGCGGCGGC
>CAYOEF010000102.1:0-8851 GCA_964402805.1 uncultured Rhodanobacteraceae bacterium
TCCGCGTCCACGGTACGCCTGGTTGGGTCCACCGGAGCCAATCCCTATGCGTCAGTCGCCGCGGGCATTGCCGCGTTGTGGGGCCCGGCGCACGGTGGAGCCAATGAAGCGGTATTGAAGCAACTGGCGGAAATCGCCACGCCGGACAACGTGGCAGGAGTCATCAAGCGCGCGAAGGACCGCAACGACAGTTTCCGGCTGATGGGCTTCGGCCATCGCGTCTACAAGAACTTCGACCCGCGCGCGAGGATAATTAGCGACACATGCCATGAAGTGCTCCACGAGGTGGGCGTCACCCAACCCCACCAGGACGTGGCCATGGAACTCGAGGATGTGGCGCTGAAGGATGATTACTTCATCAGCCACAAGCTCTATCCGAACGTCGATTTCTACTCTGGCATCATCTACAAGGCGTTGGGCATTCCCCTCGAGATGTTCACGGTGATGTTTGCCATTGCACGCACCGCGGGGTGGGTCGCGCAATGGAACGAGCACCATGAAACCGAGGGTTCGCGTATCGGACGCCCGCGCCAGGTATACGTGGGTGCCGATCGACGCGACTATGTGGGTATCGACACCCGCGGCTGAGTCGTACGTCGGTCACGGTAACGTGCGACGCCCCGCCTTGCCGCGGGGCGTTTGCGTTCCAGGCCACGCGGGCACCAGGCTGTTGCCGGATGGGTCGTTTCTTGCTGGGAGGTAGTCCCCATCGGGCGTCTCCATGAGCGCCTCCACGGCAGCAAGATTGGCTCGCTGCGCCGGTTCGTTGCGCAGCGAATCCAGGATCGGCCGGTGCAGGTATCTGGACGGGAGGACGACCATGTCGAATGCGATGCGGTCACACGTCGTCAGAAAGCACGGGCATTCCGTTTCCCCGTGGCCTGCAAGATGCAGTCGCCGGCTGCGTTGACGCGCAGGGACGTTGTGTTCGTGCAGGAAGCGCACGAACTCTTCCACCGTGTCGCAGAACAGGTGCAACTGGACGGTGGAGTGCTGATCGGCTGTTCCGTTCAACACCGCTCCGGTCAGGTAGGGACGGAAGCGCGCGAAAAACCGCATTGCCTGGCAAGCCGCTGCGCGCCGTTCGCGCAATGCATGTGGCTGGGTGTCGGCGCGGAACATGCGCTGGTGTTCGCGCAGGGCCTGGTCGATCTCGCGGTTGTGCGGGAGCAACTGCCTGTCGAACCCCAACCGTTGCGCCGCCTTGTGCTTGGCGTGGTGAAAGTCCTGTATGCCGTGCTCGCTGATCAGGCGTGCGGCTTCGCGAGCGATCAGGCAGCGCTTGCGTTGCCGTCGATCCTTCGCGCGTGCGTGATGGTAGGCGCCTCGGGACATGCTTGTTCCCCACACCCCAGCATGCGAACAGCGTAGCAGAAATCCGCGTGTCCTGGCCTCCATTCACCGGTGAGCGCGTGGGGGCGGGCCATCAGAATAGGCTGTTGAAGGTATCCTGTTGCTGGGTCTGGCGTTTGGCCTGCTGCGCACGTTCCCGCAGTCGCGCGACGTCCTCGACCTTGAAAATTTCACTCATCGAATCGGGGTCGGCGGGACTGGTCGGCAAGCCCGTGTTCTTGTTGATGGTGAGGGTGACGATGCCAGGCGGTCGCGGCAGCGTGGCGGCGGGACTCTTGCCAAGCACGGCACCCATGTAACTCATCCAGATGGGCAACGCCGCCTTGGAACCAAACTCGCCACGACCCAGCGAGTCGTAGTTGTCGAAGCCGACCCATACGGATGCCACCAGATCGGCGTTGAAGCCGGAGAACCAGGCGTCGTGGTGATCATTGGTAGTGCCGGTCTTGCCGGCAAGGTCGGTGCGACCGAGCGCCATCGCCGCATGCCCGGTCCCCTTGCGGATGACGTCCTGCATCATCGAATACATGAGGTATGCGTTGCGTACGCCGATGGCTCGCGGCGCCAGGCGCACGTCGGTGTTGTCGTCGGATCCGGTGGCATCGGTGCCGGGCGTCGTCGCGTTTGCGCCCGAGTGCGCGGCTACTGGCGTCAATACCGGCGCGGCACGGGTGCTCGCATTCGCCAATTGCGCGAGGTCTTCCGGCTTGTCCGGGTCCTGCAGCAGGCGCCCCTTGCACTTGGGGCAGGCGCGGGGTGGGTCGGCCTGATAGACCACGGTGCCGTCACGGCTGGTGATGGACTTGATGAAATAGGGCGTGATGAGAAAGCCGCCATTGGCAAACACGGCGAATCCGCGCGCCATCTGCAACGGTGAAACGGACGCCGTCCCGAGTGCAAGCGACAGATTGTCGGGGAGCTGGTCGAGCTGGAAGCCGAATCGCGTGACGTAGTGGCGCACGAATTCCAGCCCCGTGGCATCGAGAAGCCGCACCGAAACCAGGTTCTTGGAAAGATAGAGTGCCTTGCGCAGGCGCATGGGGCCAGAAAAGCGGTTGTTGTCGTTCGAAGGAGTCCACAGGCCGTTGTCCGTGGAAGGATCCGCAAAAACCACGGGCGCGTCGTTGATGAGGGATGCGGGCGTGAAACCGTGATCAAAGGCGGCCGAATAGATGAACGGCTTGAAGCCGGAGCCGGGTTGGCGACCGCTGCCCGGCATCAGCGCGCGGTTGTATTTGCTGTGCAGGAAGCTGAATCCGCCGACCAGCGACTTGATGGCTCCGTCGTCCGGTGCAAGTGCGACCAGCGCCGATTCAGCACCGGGTATCTCCGACAATTGCCAGGTCCCGTCGTCAAGCTTCACGACGCGGATCAGGTCACCCCGCTGGACGACCTGGTCGACCTTGCGCGGTTTGGGCCCGCGACGATCGTGGTTGATATACCGCCGGGCCCACGCGACGGATTTCAGGTTCAGCGTGATGGCCTGTCCGTTGCCCAGCTGGACGGTCGCCTGCCTGGCGTCGCTCGCGGTCACCAGCCCGGGAAGCAGGTTCGCGATGGGATAGTAGTTGGCCAGTGCCTTTTGGTACGTGGCCTGCGTGGCCTGGTCCGGCAATTTGACGTGCGCGAACGGCCCCCGATACCCATGGCGTTGGTCGTAGGCGATCAGCCCTTTGCGCAAGGCATGCTGGGCGTCGACCTGCATCTGGCTGTCGATGGTCGTGTGGATGACATAGCCGCCCGACATCGCATGGTTGCCGAGGATATCGAGTGCCTTCTGGCGGACCATTTCGGCCAGATAGGCGGCGTGGACCTGGATCGGTACTTCGTGCGCCGAGGCATGGATGGGCGTCGCCACGGCCTGCGCGTATGCTTTTGCGCCGATGAACCCGTTGGACAACATCTGCCCGAGGACCCAGTTGCGCCGGTCCAGCGCGGCCTTGCCGCCATCGAGCGGGTTGACCAGCGAGGGCAACTGGAAGGATGCGGCCAGCATGGCGCATTCGGGCAGCGTAAGGTCCTCCACATTCTTGCCGTAGTAGTACTCGGCGGCGGCACCCACGCCATAGTTGCGGTGCCCAAGGAACATCTTGTTGAGGTACAGGACCAGGATCTGGTCCTTGGTGAACGCGTGCTCGATGCGGTAGGCGGTGAAAACTTCCGTGATCTTGCGGGTATAGGTCTTCTGGCGGCTCAGGAAGTAGTTGCGTGCCACCTGCTGGGTGATGGTGGAACCGCCCTGGGTTTTCCTGCCGCCGGACAGAAGAACGTGGAGCGCCGCGCGCAGCGTCGACTTAACGTCGATGCCGGAGTGGTGGTAGAAATCGGCATCCTCCGCCGCCAGGAGCGCGTATTTCATGTCGCGCGGCACCTGGGCGATGGTGACCGGTATGCGGTGGTTGGTACCGAATACGGCGATCAGCTTGCCATCGGCCGTGACGACCCGGAGCGGCACCTGCAGATGGACATCCTGCAGCGAGTCGACGGACGGAATGCGCGGCGAAAACAGCCAGTAGGCGGCTCCCGTGCCTGCCGCGCCAAGCGCCACGCCGCACGCGAAGACAATGAGCGCGGAGCGTAGCAGTCGCGTGAATACTCTCATGGGCGCATCGGTTGCAATGGAGCGGGGCCTCGAACGGCGTCGGCGCAGGAAAGGCGGGCCGCGCGGCACCACCCAACTGCCAAGTATAGGGGGATGCGACGGGCTGGGGAAACGATGCGACTACGTGCCGATGCACGGGCCCGGCCTGTGCATTTGCATTTTTTTCCACAGTTGTGGGCACAGGTAGTTGCCAATCCGTTAAGTCTTCGTTTACTGTTGACACTGACCGCAGTCCGGGGGAGATCGGTTCGTGGAGGGGTCGTGAGCTTATTTGGTCCGAGGGTCGTGCCACTTGTTGGAGTGGACATAAGTCCCACTGCCGTCCGCCTGCTCGAACTGGGGCGCAGTGGTGCCCGTTACCGCATTGAACATTATGCGTCCGAGCCGCTGCCACGTGACGCCGTCACCGACAAGAACATCGCCGATGTGGAAGCCGTCGGCGCGGCCATCGCGCGTGCCCTGGCGCGATCGGGGAGCAAGCTGAAGCATGCCGCGGCCGCCGTGGCCGGCTCGGCTGTCATCACCCGTGTCATCACCATGCCAGCTGACTTGTCCGAGGACGATCTGGAGGGCCAGATCCAGGTCGAGGCGAACCAGTACATCCCGTACCCCATCGAAGAGATCAGCCTGGACTTCGAAGTCATCGGCCCGGTCAGCGGGAACCCGGAAATGAACAATGTCCTGCTCGCCGCCTCGCGCACCGAGAACGTGGACATGCGGGTGGCTGCGCTCGATCTCGGCGGCCTCACGGCGAAGGTCATGGATGTCGAGGCATTCGCCCTCGAGAATGCCTTTCCGCTGATCGGCAGCCAGCTTGTCGCCAGCCCGGACGGTATCGTGGCGGTCGCCGACATTGGCGAAACCATGACCACTCTCGTGGTCCTGCGCAACCAGCGCACCATCTACGCGCGCGAGCAGCCCTTTGGCGGACGCCAGCTCACCGAGGCCATCGCGCGCCATTACGAGATGTCGTGGGAGGACGCGGCGAGGGCCCGGTTCGAGGGCGGGTTGCCGGCCAGTTACGGCACCGATGTCCTGATACCGTTCCGGGAAGCGGTCGTGCAACAGGTGGGTCGCCTCCTGCAGTTCTTCTACGCCGGCAGCGAGTACACGAAGGTGGAGCAACTGGTGCTTGCCGGTACCTGCGCGTCCATGGACGGATTGGCCGCACGGGCCGGGCGGGCGTTCGACGTGCCGTGCTGCGTGGCCAATCCGCTGGCCAACATGATCGCGCCGTCGAAATCACGCGACCAGCTGATCAGGGACACGCCCGCCCTGATGGTCTGTGCAGGCCTTGCCATGCGGAGTTTCGACTGATGGCGCACATCAATCTCCTGCCATGGCGTGATGAAAGGCGCAGCCGGCGTGAGCACGAGTTTTACCGGCAGCTTGCCGTCGTGTTCGTATTTTCACTGGTCATCGTGGGTGCCTGGGTGTTCTGGATGGGCCAGCGCATCGACAACCAGCACATGCGCAACGATTACCTCAGGGCCCAGATCCGGCAGGTGGATGCCAAGATCGCGCAGATCAAGAATCTGAAGAAGACGCGTGCGCAATTGCTTGCGCGCAAGAAGATCATCGAGCACCTGCAGTCCAGCCGGTCGCAGATGGTCCATTTGTTCGATGAGCTGGTCAAGACCATTCCCGACAGCGTACGCCTGACGTCGATCGCACAGAAAGGCCAGTCACTTACGCTGGACGGTGTTGCCCAGTCCAATGCCAGCGTGGCCGGGTACATGCGTCGCCTGGGTGCGTCGCCGTGGCTTGGCCAGCCCGATCTGGAAAAGACCGTCAACCATCACGACGGTACGCGCATGCCGTACTCCTTCGGGCTGCAACTGACCCTGAGCAAGCCCACCGACAAGCAGGTCAAGGCGGCATCACGGACCGCGGGAGACAAGCGCCACGACCGGCGTCCACCGGGAGGAAAGGCCACGGCAGCGGCCGGCAAGCATCGTGAGGCACGCGGATGAAGTTTTTCGATGACCTGCGCAATCTCGATCGCAACAACGTTGGCGGCTGGCCACGTTCGGTCAAGATTTTTTTCATGGCCCTGATCCTGGTCGTGGTGGTGCTGGGCGGGTGGTACTTCAAGGTCAGCAACCAGCAGGAAGACCTTCAGTCCGCAGTACGCCAGGAAAGCTCGCTGAAACGCGAATTTGCCGGCAAGCAGGCGCAGGCGGTCAATCTGGAAGCACTCAAGAAGCAACTGGCCGTCATGAAGGACATGCTGCATCAGTTGTTGCGGCAACTGCCCAGCAAAACCGAAATGCCGCAGCTTCTGATCGACATATCGCAAACGGCGCTTGCGGCGGGCATCGACACCGAAGTGTTCCAGCCCAAGGCCGAAATCCCCAAGGAGTTCTATGCCGAGCAGCCGATCAGCATCAAGATGATTGGCACCTACCACCAGTTCGGCACGTTCATAAGCGACGTGGCGTCGCTGCCGAGGGTGGTCATCCTGACGATGCATGACGTGTCCCTGAAACCCGTGGGAGGCAAGTCGAAGGGGAACGCGAAAGAGGTCCGCCTGGTTTTGCAGGGCACCATCAATACCTACCGCTACCTCGATACCGGAGCCGTTGCCGACGCCCATCACGGCAGGAAGCGCAAATGAGCCTCCCGATCCGTCACTTGCGCTGGTTGTCTGTTGTGTTCATCGTGGCCGCGGTAGCCGGCTGCACCCGTGGCACGACCGACCTCCACCAGTGGGTTGCCCAGCAGAAGGCCAAGAAGGGAGCCCCGCTGCCGGCGCTGCCCGTCATAAAGACCTTCGAGACGTTTGTGTACAAGGACCAGCACAAGCGTGACCCGTTTGCACCGGTGATCACCGAAAAGCAGCAAAAGCAGACAAAGCGGAATGGTCCCCACCCCGACCTCAACCGGCCACGTGAACCCCTGGAGGCGTTTGCGCTGGACAGCCTGAAGATGGTGGGTTCCATCGGCACGGGCAATCAGATCGTGGCCCTCATCCAGGATCCGGGCAAGCGGATTCACCGTGTCCACCTGGGCCAGTACATGGGACAGAACTATGGACGCGTCACCGCCATCACCCAGGCCCGCGTCGATCTTGTCGAACTGGTCCCGGACGGGAATAACGGCTGGATGAAACGCAAGGCGAGCATCGCGCTCACAACGCAATGAGGAACCGTTGGGACATGTGCATGGACAATCCAATCATTCACCGACGCGGTGTTCTGCTTCGCTGCCTGTTGCTGCTTGTGTTGCCGTGCCTTGCGCAAGGCGCTTTCGCGGCGACGTCGCTGGTGGGCATCCACCATGACACGCTGCCTGGCGGCAGGGTCGCCCTTGACCTCACGTTCTCGGGCGGGCCGGTGCCGAAGCCCAAGATCTTCACCACCACCGAGCCGCCGCGCATCTCGGTCGATTTCGACCACACCGCGAACGCGGTCGCCGGCAAATACTTCGATATCGGCGTGGGCGCAACGTCCGGGCTGTCGCTGGTATCCGCTGGCGGACGCACCCGGCTCGTGGTCGAGTTGCTGCGGCCGGCCAGTTACAGCACGCATGTGGACGGCCATGTGGTGAGGTTGGTCATCGGCAACGGGCGTGCCACCAGTACGGGTACCCACGCCGCGACTATCAACCCGACCAAGGTTCTGCCATCCAATGCCAGCGCCGTGGTTTCGCGTATCGGGTTCCGTCGTGGCCGCAATGGCGCCGGGCGCGTCGTGATCGACTTCAAGGGAACCGGGCTTGAATCCCGCATCGAGACCCCGAAAGACGGACAGGTACAGGTGTTGCTGGCGGGTGTGCAGGTACCGAAGCGACTGGCCAAGCGGCTTGACGTCATCGACTTTGCCACGCCGGTGGAGATGATCGATACCAGGCCCCGTGCCGCTGGCGGTGCCACGATTACGTTGACCACGCACGGTCCGGTACTCACCTCCACCTACAAGGCCGATCACCAGCTGGTGATCGAGGTGGCGAAGAAGCCGGCCAAGAAGAGTGCCAGCGAAACCGCCGAGGCCAACAAAAAGAAGTACACCGGCAGCCGTGTGACATTCAACTTCCAGAACATTCCCGTACGCGCGGCGTTGCAGTTGATTGCGGAAACCTCCCATTTGAACCTGGTGGCCTCGGACAGCGTGCGCGGCAGCATTACGCTGAACCTGAAGAACGTTCCCTGGGACCAGGCGCTTGACGTCATCCTGCGCGCGAAGGACCTTGCGAAACGGCGTGACGGCAATGTCATCTGGGTTGCGCCGCAGAAGGAACTGGCGTCCTACGAACAGCGTGTTGCCGCTGCGCGTGAGAAGGCAGCCAATTCGGTGCCTCTGGTATCGGCCTACATCCCGATCAGCTACGGCAACGCCAAGCAAATCGCCGACTTGCTGAGCAGCCAGGCGCAAAGTGGCAGTGGGGGAAAAGGTAGTGGCAACAACGGTTTTCTTTCGCCACGTGGCAGTGTGACCTACGACGAGCGGACCAACACGCTGCTCATCGACGACACGCCGAAGAAGGTCGCCGAAATCAAGAATCTGGTCGCCAAGCTTGATCGTCCGGTGCAGCAGGTCCTGATCCAGGCGCGCATCGTGGCCGCCACTGACAGCTTCGCACGCAACCTTGGCGTCAGGTGGGGCGTGCAGGCAGTGCATACGACCGACTCGGGGAACCGCTTTGGCACCGGGGCCACCGCCGCGGGGGCGATCAGTGCGGCGCAGGGGACACTTGCCCTGGGTTCCGACGGGTACAACGTCAACCTGCCGATTTCTGCTCCCACCAGTTCGGCCGCGCTCGCCATCCTGGGCGCCAATTACCTCGTCGGCCTCGAGTTGCAGGCGGCGCAGAGCGAAGGCCGTACCGAGATCATTTCCAGTCCGCGCGTGATCACCGCCAACCAGCAGGAGGCGGACATCCAGCAGGGCCAGCAGA
>CAYOEF010000103.1:0-8789 GCA_964402805.1 uncultured Rhodanobacteraceae bacterium
ATGCCCTGTCTGAGTATGGCCATGACCGAATCGGCACGCGCCTTGGAGAGCACGAAGTTGTTCTTGTATTTCAGCGAATGGATCGGCACGTCATCCGTGTTGCCGGCCACGATCACGCGGCCCGGAACCTGGTTGAGGGCGGCGGTGATCGCGTGCAGCACCGGCACCACCTTGTCGTTCACCGTCACCCCGCCGGAGGCGAACATGCCGTTGGCGGAGATTCGTACCAGCTCGCGCCCGTTCTTCTGGTCGATGACCTTCAGCTTGTCCGCCTTGATCTGCGGCGCGAGCAGTTCCTTGAGTGTCTTGGGAGGCACCGGTGGCGGCGCCGGCTGCACGTGGCTTGGCAGTTCGACGTTCTCCAGCCCGATTTGCGCAGCCTGCGAACTGATGGGCGCCGACGCGGTATTGAGGTGGGTGAACAGGAACAGGAACGCGCCGAGCAGGATGCATGCGCCGGCCGCCGCGACCACCCAGATCGGTATGGAACGGGCCAGGCGCGTGCGCTGGTCCTCGATGCCGCGCCAGTGCGGCGACAGGGCCACCGGGGGCGCCGCGCGCTGGGCCTTGATGCGCCGGTACAAATCCTCCTGGATGTCGGCCAGCTTGGCGCGCCCGCCCGATTCGATCTGGTAGCGCCCGGCGAAACCCAGCACCAGGCACACGTACATCAATTCAATCAGGTCGATGTAGCGACCCACGTCCGCGTTGAGCCGCTCGAGGATCTGGAAAAACTTGGCGCCGCCGTAGGATTCGCCGTGGAACGTCACCAGCAGCGTCTTTTGCGACCAGCCGCTGCTTTGGGCCCACGGCGCGTTGAGCACCGCCTCGTCCAGCACGGTACACAACACGTAACGGGCCGCATTGACGGTCTGCGCCGGTGCACCGGCCGACTGCACGCGACCCTCGAAGCGCCGCACCTGGGCCACCGCCTGCTCGCGCAGGCGCGCCACATCGGGCGGATTGACGCTGTGCCTGAGCTGCACGCCCAGCAGCAGCAAGGGCGTGGCCGCGCGCACCAGCGGGTTGGTGGCCTGCGCGAGGACCGCGGCCGAATCCGCTTGTCGTGGCGCGCCCTCCGGGTCGGCCGGTCCCCCGGTCGCCGCCGGCGCGCGTGCTGCCGCGTCACCTGGCCGATGCACCACGGTGCGATCATCCTGTCCATCGTCGAAGGGATCGGTCGGGACGTTCATGTCAGCCTCCGCGGATAGCCCATAGCGCAAGATCCAGCCCCGCGAATTCGCTGCCGAAATGGAAGGCGATGCCACCGGCGGTCTTCAACTCCCGCCACATGGCCGAATGCTTTTCGAATTCGAAATACAGATACCCGGAGTTGTACGGGATTTGTCGCGGAGCAACCGGCATGGGCGTCACGGTGACGCCGGGCAACTGCAGGTTGACCAGGTCCCGGATCTTTTCCACCGGACCGATTTTCGCCTGCGCCGGCAACTGCCGCCTAAGCTCCTCCGAGCGCATGTCGGCCTTGGCGGCGAGCACGAACGCGGCCGTGTCCAGCAGGGTCTTGTCGGCCACCACGGCAACCCAGACGCCATAGCGGCGCTTCTGGATCGGAATGGGGATGGCGGTTTGCTCGACCACAGCGCTGAGGCTGGTGCGCAGGGCTGCGATGACCGGCTCGAAACTCTCGCGCAATGCCTGGTGCCGGTAGGGCGGAAACGCCTGCGGGCGCTTGCCCGTTGCGGTGAACGTCGCCAGTTCCCCGGCCATCGTCACCAGGTAGCGGTAAAGCAGCTCGGGGTGGATCAGTGGCGCGGCACCCAGGTGCGCGATCAGCGGTTGCCAGCGATTGACCACCTGCAGCAGCAGGAAATCGGCGATTTCGGCCGCGCCGCCGCGATCGGTCAGGGCCACGCGGCTGGCCAGCGCTTCCCCGCGCTGGTGCAGCAGGCCCACCAGTTCGGTCAGGAACGTGGTCAGGCGGACCGACGCCTGGCAACTGCGTGCGCTGGGAATGAACGCATCGTCCAGCATCACGCGCTGGTCGGGCCGGCTCTCGACGATGCGCGCCAGCGCAATGGTCGTCAGGCCCTCCACCGGTTGCGATTCGGGCAGCAGGCGTGCCGCCAGGGATCCGGTTTCCAGAGGCGTCATCCCGTCCACGCTGCCAGAGGCGTCGCGCACCTCGGTTTCACCCACGCGAAAGCGAAACAACTGATCCGCGGGCGCCTCGGGACGGCCACTGTCCGGCTGGGTCGGCGAGCGCAGCGGCAGGGTGAGGTAAACGGTTTGGTCGCGCCAGTTGGGCGCGACGTCCAGGGGCGGCGGCAACGGGTCGTCGCCGGGCATCGAAAACGGCGTGCCATCGGGAAACACGCCGCTGGCCTGCTTGATGCCGAGCTTGCCCACGGCAAGCAGGTCGTGGTCCAGTTCCAGTTCCTGGAAGCCCCATGCATACGGACTGGCGTGGCCTGCGCGCAGCTGGACGTAACGTTCGAAGTAGCGTTCCTGCTGCTGCATGTGCTGCGGTCGCAGGAACAATCCCTCGCTCCAGATCACCTTGTTGTTGCTTGCCATGCCTTCGCCCGGTTGTAGTCAATGGTTTGTTGTAGTCAATGGTCTCAAGCCGGCCGGCTTGCCAATCCGGCACGGTGCACTCAGTACTGTCCGCGTTGCGAGCGCCGGGCCGCCTTGAGCCGGGCCAGTTGTTCTTCGTAGGCGCGCGCGAACTCGTCGCCGAACAGGCGCCGGAAGCAGTCGTCCGGATCGGCCGTCAACGACTGGTAGTGCGCGCGGTAATGCTCCCAGCGCCGCCCCTTGCCGCCACCGAAGCCACGGTGTCCGCCGGAACCGGTCTCGTCCTCGAAACGGGCCGGGTCGAAATGCTTCAACAAGGCGTCGAACCCGGCGCGCACACCGGCCAGCATGGCCATCTGGTGGCAACGTATGTCGTCGAAGGCGTCCTCGAAGGCGGCGGCGCCGGTAAGAAACGCCGGATCCGGTGCCGCCAGGATCTTGCGCAATGCCTCATCGGTCCCCAACGCAAACTTCAGCGGATTGTTTTCCGTGCGCTGGATGATCGTCATCGGCAGGCGGAACGTGTTCTTGATCTCGGCGCGCGCGCGCAGGACGTCCATCACGCCGTCCACCACGATGCGCAGGACGGCGTCGACTTCCGGCGCGGCGGCGCTGGCGGGGACGACCTGCGCAGGTGGAGCCGCTGCGCTCGTCGGTGGCGCGGCGGGCGCTGGGGGTTGTGGTGGAACCGGCTCGGGCGCGGGTGGTGCCGCCGCGGGCGGCGCGGCCGGGACGGGTGTCGGGGGCACTTGCGAGGGCGGTGCGATGGGAGGTGGTTCGGGCGCGGCGGGTGCCGGCGTAGGGCCCAGGTCGAGGTCCCAGTCCTCGGGTAGCGCGTTGGCCTCGCGCTGCACGTCGGTTTGCGGGGGACGGAAGTAGTCCTGCGTGCCGCTGGAATGATTCCAGCTCTGTGCAGGCTCCTCCGGCAACGGCCCGGGTGTCGCCGGCGCCGGGGGGTCGTCGAACAGGCGCAGCGGATCGAGCCCCGCGCCCTCGGCGGGCGCATCGGGAATCAGGCTGTCGCCACCCGTGCCGGGCGTGGGCGCGGCGGTCGAAGGCGCCGCGCCAAGGCCGAAATCGAGCAGATCGTCCGCCGGCATCGCGGCGGGAATGGACGCGGCCTCCGCCGGAGGCTGTGGTGGGGGTGTCGTATCCGGCACATCGACGAATGGTTCCGGTTCGCGCGGCACGACCTGGACGATGGTTTCGCTGTCCTCCCGCAACCCGACGGCAATGTCGAAATTGTCGATGCGCAGGTGGTCGCCCTCCTTGAGGGCTGCCGGATTGCCCCTGGTCAACGGCGAATCGTTGAGCAGCATGCCGTTGGTGCTGCGGTCCTCGATGAAATAGAGGCCGTTGACGTACTGGATGATCGCGTGCGTGCGTGAAACGCCCGCGGCGCTGAGTACCCAGTCATTCTCCTCCGAACGCCCAATGGTCCCGCCTTTGCCGGCGAACATCTTGCAGCTGCGCGCGCCCAGTTGCGTGGCGTGGCTGCTGACTACGGTAAGGGTGAGGATTTGCGGATCGGGTTCACTCATGAAGGACTCGCAGTACGTTTGTGCGTAAACAGCTCCAGGCCACGTTGAATATAAGCCATCCGGCGCGTGTCGAACTGCTCCGGTTCCAGTGCCGCCAGCAGGTTCGCGGCGGCCACGGCGGCGCGGGCGGTCAAGTGCTCCTCCGGCGGCACGGGCACTTCCTGTCCAGCCGGGGCCAGGCTGCCGGCGGCCCAGCCGGCGCTCGCGGCGATCCATGCGCCAAGCGATTCGTAGTTGCCGCGGTTGGCAAATTCGAACGCGGCGCGACGGTTTTCCTCGCTGGGGTCACGTACCCACTGTTCGGCCAGCGCCGCACCCGCGCGATCTTCCACCGGCAGGGCCTGGTCGTGCGCGCACTGGCACAACCACGCCACCACGTAGCGCTTGGGCAGCAACCGGGCCAGCAACTTGAGTGCGGGAACCACCTGGCCGGCTTCGAGCAGGGCGCCGACGGCGGCCTGCGGCGTCATGTCGTCGCGCAACAGTCCACTGGCCTCGTCTTCCAGTGCCATCTGCTTTGCCGCACGCTTGATGATTGCCATCCCCGTTATCCCTCCCCGGATCAACCAAGCTTCAGGATGCTACCCGACACCTGGGTGATCCCCGAGCCACCCACGCTGGTCATGGAGCCCTTCAAACCGGCCTTGGCGTCGGCGGTTATGTCGATCATGGTAGCGCTCAGCGTGGCCTTCGTGCCCGATTTGAGGGCCAGCGTCATGCCGGCTTCCGCGTTGACCGTCTGCTTGCCGTTGATCTTGACGGTGGTACCCACGATGTCGATTTCGCCGGATGACGCCATGGTGATGCTGGCCTGCCCGCACACCAGCTTGATCGTCTGACCGGCATCGAGCTTGAAGACCTTGCCGATCGTCGTGGTGCCGTTGTTGGTGACATCCAGCGTGTCGTCGTTTTTTACGGTGTGCTTGCGATCGTTGTTGATGGTGCCGGTCTGGTCGTTCTTGATCGTGAACACCTCGTCGTGGTCGATCGTCACCGTGTAGTCGTTCTCGACTTCCTTGTGCATGTCCTTCTGCGCGTGAATGAGCACGTCCTCCTCACCTTTCTTGTCCTCGAAGCGCAGTTCGTTGAAGTCGGCCGTCTCGCCGAGCAGGCTGCGGGTCAGGATGCCGCTCTGGGTCTTGTTGGTCGGCAGGCTGTAGGGCGGCGTATTGACCGCGTTGTAGACGCTGCCGACGATCAAGGGTCGATCCGGGTCACCTTCGATGAAGCTGACCACGACTTCCTGGCCCACGCGCGGCAGGCTGACGGCACCCCAGCCCTTGCCGGCCCAGGGCGTGGCCACGCGCACCGGACAGGAGCAATCGGCGTTTTTCCGGCCCGGCATGTCCCATTGGAAATTGACCTGCACGCGGCCGTACTTGTCGACCACGATGTCCTCATTGGTCTTGCTTCCTGTCACCACCGCGGTTTGCAGACCGGTGATGGCCGGCCAGCGCGCGGTTTGCGGGCTGCGCCAGGGCTTGCTGCTCTCCAGCGCCTCGAAACGGCAATGGAATGCCGGCGAACTCGCGTCACTGCCGGATGCGTAACCGGGTCCCTCCAGTTCCATGACCGCGGCGGTAACCAGGTATTCGCAATTGAGTTCCTTGCGCGGGTAATCCTTGAGCGTGAACAGGCCGCCCATGTGGATGGAACAGGCATCCGTCACGCCCAGGTAACGCGAACGTTCGGCGCTCGCGGCTTCGGCCCGTACCTGCGCGAAGTGCTTGCCGCGATCGGCTTCCTGGTGCCGGCCCGGGTAGTCGAACACCTCGACGCCGGTCACGCCATGGCCCTCGGCGTCGCCACTCACCATCAGCGACGCCTTGGGCTTGAGCGGGTTGTAATCAGTCAACTGGCAGGTCGTACCGTCCACGCCGCGCAGCGACGTCCATTCGGAGATCGTCGACTGGGCACGCAGCACACTCGGCCTGGCCGGCTGAAACGGCACATTGTCGAAATCAGTGGCCACGGCATGCGAGCCGACGCCATCGGCCAATACCATTTCGTGCTTGTTGGCGCTGTGCGTGAAGTAGTAGTAAATGCCTTCCTGCTGCAACAGCCGGTTGATGAAATTGAGCCCGTCCTCGCGATACTGGACGCAGTATTCCCGCTGCGGGTAGGTGCCACTCAAATCCAGCTTCACGTCCGTGTAACCGGCCTCGCTCATCAGGGTCTTGGCAATGTCGGTGGTGCTCTGGTTCTTGAATATGCGGCAGTCCACCATGCGCCGCAGCAACCATGGCCGTGGCACGAGCCGGGCGCGGTACTTGGCGTAGACCAGGCTCTGGACCTGTTCGACCGACGTCTGTTCGGCTTCACAGACCATTCCGTGGAAATAGCGGGTATAGCCATCCTGGGTTTCGAGTTTGATGGCCATGGGCGACTTGAGCAGGCTATTGAGGTCGATGGCCAGGTTTTGGCTCTCGAATTCCACTTCGTAGGTAAAAAGTTCACCCAGCCGCTCATTTACCCGCATCCGGGTGAACAGAAGGCCATCGACCTTGGCCGACGCAATCGAGATCTGGCTGGTCATGGTATCCGGCACTCCGTCTGCATGATCGGCACGCAAGTCGTGTTGTCCCCTGCCTTATGTTGCGCCAACGCCACCCAGCTTGCCACCGGTTGGCCGGCTTCCTTGCGCAGGCTGTCGGCCAGGATCCGGATATTGTCGAATCCCGCCGCAACGAGCGTGGCTTCCACATAGGCCCGCGCGTGCTGGTAGCGCCCGCTCGAAGACAGGGCAAATCCGTCGCCGTCCATCGCCTCGAGTGAAAACACGAACCAGCCGCCAGCCCGCAGCGCACGCCATGCGGATTCAAACACCGGCGCGAGGTCACCAAAGTACACCAGCGTATCGGCCGACAGCACGACATCCCACGCCGCAGGCTTGCCCTGCAGGAAGGTAGTCAATTCGGCCACGACAAGCTCGTCATACCCGCCGCGCTCGCGTGCCTTGGCAATCATTCCGGGAGACAAATCCAGGCCAGTAAGACGGTGTGCGTAGGGACGCAAAAGCGGTGCGCACAATCCGGTGCCGCAACCGGCGTCGAGTACGTCGAGCCTGCCGTCCGGGTGAGGCACGACCTCGCCTAATGCGTCGGCCAGCACCTGTGGCGCACGGTAGTTGAGGTAGCCGAGCAACTTCTCGTCGAAACTGTCGGCAAACGAATCGAACGTGGAGCGCACGTAGTCGTCATCCGCCCGCGCCGGAGCCTCGGCGCCACCGGTCGCGGCGAGCATGTGGCGCGCCACCGGATTGTCCGGCTCGCGCTGCAGCCAGGCACGGTAGGTGTCCCGCGCCTCCTCGACCCGGCCCAGGAGGTAAAGCGTCACCCCTTCCTGCTGCAGCGCCATCAGCATCCGCGGGTCCAGCCGGAAGGCCACGTGAAAGCGTTCGGCCGCCTCGGTGACGTGCTCCAGGCTCTCGGCGTGGTTGCGCAGGAACAATCCCATCAGGTAATGCGCACGCGCATCGCCCGGTGCCACTTCAAGGTAATTCGCGTAGGTCTGGCGCGCCTCGTCAAGTCGATCCAGGGCCTCCAGCGCCATGGCAACGTTGCCGAGTACGTTGGCATGCGATGGGGTGCGGTCCAGCACGCGCTGGTAGCACGCCAGCGCCTCGACCAACTGGCCCCGCTCGTGATGCACGTTGCCAAGGTTGTTCCATGCATCCACGTAATCGGGCACCCGTTCCAGCGCCTCTTCGATCAAGCGCACTCCCTCGTCGCTGCGGCCCCGCCGGTGCAGCAGGACGCCCAGGTAATGTTTGGCGTCCGGATCCTGCGGATACTTCGCCAGCACGCGTCGATACAGGTATTCGGCCACGTCGAGACTGCCGCCCTGATGCGCATGGATCGCGCGGCGCAACGCCGCGCGCGCGTGGCCGTCCAGACCACCCGCAGATGAGTGGCGTTCTGATCCGGGCATCACCCGTGTCGCGCCAACCGTCATAAGCCCTGTACCGTCGGACAGCCCGCACTCACCACGCCGCCATGCGCCGTCGAACTGCCCATGAACGCCGCCGGCTTACCGCCGACGAGAATCTTGGGCAATCCCGCGACGATGGCGTCGGGCGGCCCCGTGCAGGTCGCCGTATCACCGATGCAGGCAGCCGGCATCCCGCCGATGAGCACCGTCGGACACCCCGGCCCGGTGATCGGACCACCCACGTGCGGCACCGGCCCGGTGGTCATCGGGCAGGTGTGCAGGTCGGTTAGTCGAGCTAATGGTGGCATCGTCCACTCCTCATCAATGTGTCATCGATCAAAGACTCGCGACCGCCATGGCCATTACAACTGTGCCCAATCCACTGCATCTGGTCCAGGGATCCAACCCCGCCGATCCAGACTCAGAAATTCACCATACCCAGCGTTGCTTCGCCCGGATCATCCTCGGAGACGAAGTCCGGATTCATCGGCAACCCCGTGTCAGGATCCAGGCGATCGATTACCAACGGCTTGTCCGTTTGCTGCGAGTTCTTGCGCACTCGATATTGCGTTTTGGCACGGCGATACAAACCTCCCGCCGAATTGCGCGACCACAACTTTGCCATGAACTCGTCCACGCCCCCGCCCTCACGAATAAACTCCTTCGCGGGTGCTTCATGCCCGACACTCGCCTGTCTGAGCACCACAAGCGAAACACCCTAAACCTTGCCGTGCTTGTCGCGCGCTATATAGACCCCGCCGCGCCCACCCATGCCGTCGAGGA
>CAYOEF010000104.1:0-8745 GCA_964402805.1 uncultured Rhodanobacteraceae bacterium
CGGGTTGAGGCAGTGCTCGCACAGGCGCGGCAGGTACATCATGAAGGTGTTTTCGTACTCGCCGTAGATCTCGGTTTGCACCTGCTGGAAGTTGTAGTCTTCCTTGCGCTTGTCAAATTCCCCGCCCAGCATGTCCTCCCAGTTCGGGCCCCAGGTGATCTTGTCCATGGTGCGCCCGGTGACCAGCGAGATCGGGCGTGCGACCGGGGCGGTGGGCAATTCCGGCGCCGTCTGCAGGTTTTCGTAGTCGACCGTGAACGGCTCGTAGTACATGTCGATTTCAGGCAGGTTCGGATTGGCGAACAGGTTCGACAACACGTGCAGGCGCGAGCCCTGCTTGGGCACGAGTTTGCCGTTCTTCTTGCGCTTCCAGCCGCCGTTCCAGCGCTCCTGGTTCTCCCAGTCCCGGGGGTAGCCGAGCCCCGGCTTGGTTTCGACGTTGTTGAACCAGACGTATTCCATGCCCTTGCGTGAGGTCCACACGTTCTTGCAGGTCACTGAACAGGTGTGGCAGCCGATGCACTTGTCCAGGTTGAGGACCATGGCCACTTGCCCACGGACTTTCATTGCGCTGGCTCCTCGAGGATGCGGACGTTGAGTTCGGATTCGCGGGCCGCCTTCTGCTCGCGGTCCATCCAGTCGATCTTGTTCATCTTGCGCACCACGACGGACGCGTCACGTTGGCAGCCGACCGGGCCGTAATAGTTGAAGCTGTAGGAAAACTGCGCCGAACCGCCGATCATCTGCGTGGGCTTGGTGATCACCCGGGTGGCCGAATTGTTGATGCCGCCGCGGATACCGGAGATTTCCGAGCCGGGCACGTTCATCGTCTTGTCCTGCGCATGTGGCATCAGCAGCATGCCCTCGTTGATGCGCTGGCTGACGATGGCGCGCGCGGCAATCGAACCGTTGGCGTTGAAGCACTCGATCCAGTCGTTGTCGACCACGCCGATCTTTTTCGCGTCGATCTCGGAGATCCACACAACCATGCCGCCACGCGCCAGCGTGAGCATGATGAGGTTGTCCATGTAGGTGCTGTGGATGCCCCACTTCTGGTGCGGCGTGATGAAGCCGAGCACGATTTCCGGGTTGCCGTTCGGCTTGGCGCCCAGCATCGGGGCGGTGGCACGCTGGTCCACCGGCGGGCGGTACAGGGCGAACGCCTCGCCGAAATCGCGAAACCAGCCGTGGTCGAGGTAAAAGTGCTGGCGCCCGCTCAAGGTGCGCCAAGGTACGTTTTCGTGGACGTTGATGTAGAAGCCGCTGTAGCTTGTGTCTTCATCCATCACGCCCGACCAGGTGGGCGCGGTGAGGACGCGGCGCGGCTGCGCCTGCAGGTCGCGGAAGCGGAACTTGTCGTTCTCGCGACCGGCCGCGAGGTGCTTGAGTTTCAGCCCGGTTTCCTCTTCCACCTTGCCCCACGCCCGGACGGATACGGCGCCGTTGGTGACCGGGTCGAGCATCAATATCGTCTCGCACGCGTCGATGTCGGTATCGAGCTTCGGACGGCCCTTGGCCGCGCCTTTCTCGACCGTGCCGTTGAGTTTGGCCAGGGCGTCGGTTTCCGTGTTCATGTGCCACTCGATGCCCTTGGCGCCATCGCCCAGCGTGTCGAGCAGCGGGCCGAGGGCCGTGTAGCGGTCGTGTACGGCGAGGTAGTCGCGCTCGACGAGCGTGATGTTCGGGCCGGTGACCCCGGGTACGAGGTCGCATTCGCCTTTCTTCCAGTCGCGGATCTCGAGCCCTTGCGCGATTTCTCCCGGAGTGTCGTGTTTGATGGGCGTCAGCACCACGTCCTTTTCCACGCCCAACTGGCCCTCGGCGAGCTCCGAGAACTTCTTCGCGAGGAGCTTGAAGATTTCCCAGTCGCTTCTGGACTCGAACACGGGGTCCACGGCCGCGGTGAACGGATTGATGAACGGATGCAGGTCGGTGGTCGACAGGTCCTGCTTCTCGTACCACGAGGCCGTGGGCAGCACGATGTCCGAATACAGGCAGGTCGTCGACATGCGGAAATCGAGCGTCACGACGAGGTCGAGCTTGCCTTCGGGACCCTGGTCGCGCCAGACGACTTCCTCCGGCTTGTCCGCCCCGCTTTCGCCAAGGTCCTTGGCCTGCACGCCGCTGGCCGTACCGAGGAAGTGCTTGAGGAAGTACTCGTGGCCCTTGCCGGACGAGCCAAGGATGTTGGAGCGCCAGATGAAGAGGTTGCGCGGGAAGTTGGCCGGATTGTCCGGGTCCTCGCTGGCGAACCCGAGCTTGCCGGACTTGAGCGCATCGACCACGTATTGCTTCGGGTCCTGGCCCGATTCGCCCGCTTCGCGCGCGACGTCCAGCGGATTGCGGTTCAACTGCGGTGCGGACGGCAGCCAGCCCATGCGCTGGGAGCGCACCTGGCAATCGATCAGCGTGCTGTGCTTGCGCTTGCCGTCGGCAAGGGGCGACACCAGTTCGTCGGCGCGCACGGTCTCGTAGCGCCACTGGTCGGTGTGCATGTAGTAGAACGCGGTGCCGGCCATCTGCCGTGGCGGGCGCATCCAGTCGAGTGCGAACGTGAGCGCCGCCCAGCCGACTTCCGGACGGATCGCTTCCTGGCCCGTGTAGTGCGCCCAGCCGCCACCGGATTGCCCGACGGTGCCGCACAGCATCAGGATATTGATGATGGCGCGATAGGTGATGTCCTGGTGGAACCAGTGGTTCATGCCCGAGCCAATGATGACCATCGAGCGACCGTGCGTTTTTTCCGCCGTTTCGGCGAAGCCGCGTGCCACGTCGACCACCTGCGCGGCGGGTACGCCGGTGATGGTTTCCTGCCACGCCGGCGTGTACGGCACGTTGTCGGCATAACTTTTTGCGCAGATGCCGCCGAGCCCGCGGTCGACGCCGTAGTGCGCGCACATCAGGTCGAAAACCGTCGCGACCATGACCTCGCCGTGCCGCGTCGCGACCCGGCGCGCCGGGGTCTTGCGCAGCAGCACCTCCTCCTGGGTATTGCTGGGATAGCCCTCGCGAGGCACGCCGCCGAAATACGGGAAGGCGACGTCCACGACCGCATCGCTGCGTTCGATCTCGCTGAGTGCAAGCTCGATGTCACGTCCGTCCGCGGCCTTGGGCTCGAGGTTCCATTTGCCGCGCTCGGTGCTGTCCTTGCCAGTCCAGCGAAAGCCGATCGACCCGCGCGGCGCAACCGGCGTGCCGTCGGCGTCGAAGCCGACGCACTTCCAGTCGCCATTCTCGGGCGTGCCGAGGCTGTCGGCAAAGTCGCTTGCGCGCAGGTAACGGTCCGGCACCCAGCGTTCGCCGTCCTGGCGCAAGGTCACCAGCAACGGCAGGTCGGTGAAACGCCGGCAGTAGTCCTGGAAATACCCGACTTGCCGGTCGAGGAAAAATTCCTTGAGAACCACGTGACCCATGGCCATGGCCATGGCGCCGTCCGTGCCCTGTTTGGGATGCAGCCAGACGTCGGCAAACTTGGAGGCCTCCGAAAAGTCGGGGCTCACGACGACCACTTTGGTCCCGTTGTAACGGGCCTCGACGAGAAAGTGGGCGTCGGGCGTGCGGGTTTGCGGGATGTTCGAGCCCCAGACCATCACGCAGGCCGAGTTGTACCAGTCTGCCGATTCGCAGACGTCGGTCTGCTCGCCCCACGTTTGCGGGCTGGCAGCCGGCAGATCGCTGTACCAGTCGTAGAACGACAGCATGCTGCCGCCCAACAGGTTGATGTAGCGCGACCCCGCCGCGTAGGACACCATCGACATCGCCGGGATCGGCGTGAACCCCGTAACCCGGTCGGGGCCATACTTCCGGATCGTGTGGATGTTCGCGGCGGCCACGATTTCCACCGCCTCGCTCCACTTGGCGCGCACAAAACCGCCCTTGCCGCGCACGGCCTTGTAGTCCTGGCCGTTCGGGTCGGACTCCAGCGCCGCCCATGCTTCCACCGGTTGCATCTGCTCGCGCAGCTTGCGCCAACGGCGCAACAGCCGGTCGCGCACCATCGGATACTTCACGCGGTTCGCGCTATACAGATACCAGGAATAGGAGGCGCCACGCGCACATCCGCGCGGCTCATGGTTGGGTGTGCCGGGCCGCGTACGCGGGTAGTCCGTGGCCTGGATTTCCCATGTCACGACGCCCTGCTTGACATGGACTTTCCAGCCGCACGAACCCGTGCAGTTGACGCCATGAGTGGAGCGCACCACCTTGTCGTGGGCCCAGCGGTTGCGGTAGCCGTCCTCCCACTGTCGGGCTTCAACGCGCACCTCGCCCCAACCGTTGGAGTAGGGTTCACGTGGCCGGCTGAAGTAGCGCAGACGCTCTAAAAACTGACCCATGGCACTTGCTCCGCCTGTCGGTTGCGTGTCTCCATTATGGCCATGCGACATGAGGATGCAAACGCGAATACCGTACTGAATCAGTACCATATACGTGCGGGTCAGGGCCAATCCGAAAGCACGAGGCTGGCGCCGGCGGCCGCGCGGGCGCTGGCGCGCAGACTCTTGCGTGCAACGATTCAGCGACCCGGAACAGGTGATGGACCACTTGCCGCGTGACAAAGTGCCCGACCACACAGCGATGCTTTGGCCAGCCGGTGGAACTACTGGAACTGGACTGGCGACCCGTCGTGCATGAAACCGACCAGGTGTGTCAGCGCCTTGCCCTGACGGATGGCGCGCAGCATGTCGTCCAGCGGCCCCTGGGCTTCCATCTCGGTGGGAACCCGTGCGCCGTACCCACCAAGACAGCCGACGATGACCATGTCCCAGTTGGCGTCCATGGTGTCCTTGCCCAGGTGCTTGCCGGTGGCCTCGGCCTGCTCGACCAGATCCTCGAAGCTGCTGATCTCGTCCACGCCTTTGTCGGCGTACATCACCGGTTCCAGCGCACCACCGGCGCCTCGCGCATAGCGGTCTTTCTGGGCCTGGTTGACGCCACCGGGCAGTTGTACGCGAACGAATACGAGCAGGAGCCGTTGGCCTTCAGGTTGTTCGCGTGCCGCCTTCAGCAGGGCGTCAAAACTGTCAAGCATGATGGCATCGTGCATGGACACTTGTCCTGATGGCTGCGCGCAAAGCCTCGACTCGGACGAGGCGTATTTCGATGCAATGGTACCAAACGACTTTGCCTTGGGCCGCGGCAATCCGCCCCGCGGCCCAAGGCGCCACGCTTTCACCCGGAGCGCGTTTACACCGGTGGCATGGCGGGCCGGATCATCCTGCACGATGCTATCGTGCCATGTGTGTGAAACCGTACGGGGTATCCCGATGACAATCCGACCCAGCCTCGCGTTGTTGAAGTATCCGGCCTATGTGGCCGACCTGGTCGAGATGGCGCAGGCCCTGGTCGAAGCCGACCCGCCGACCAACCCACCGCGGGATGTGCGCCAGTGGGTCCTCGACTGGCTGGAATGGCCATGTGGCGAACTTGGCGGTGAGCGGCCGTACGCATTCCTTGACACCCCCGATGGGCGCACGTTTATCACGAACGTCCTGCGCCACACGCCCATCGAGCGCCCACAAACCGGCCAGGCGCAATGGGTGCATTCGTGACCCGCGCGGGCGTGCTCGTCTCCTATCCATCCCCTGGACGGCGCGGCCTGAAGTCGCGGCCGCGGGTGTAGGGTAGGGCGCCGAAGGAGGGCCGGCGCGGCGCGGCGCGCGGATTCCGGCAATCAAGACACGAGGTAGGCAATGGCCAGCGAACGCCCCAGCCAATGGCTGACGCAACAGCATCGTGAACTCGACACGTTCATGAAACGGCTCATGGAGCAGGACGGCGACTTGCAACTGCTCCGCAAGAGCCTGGATTTGTTGACGCTTCACCTTTTTGTCGAAGAAGAGATCACGTTCGGCCCGATCGACACCGGGCCACTGCGCATGCCGATCTACATCATGCACTGCGAACATGGCGAGATGTGGGCGGTGATGGATGAGCTGGACTTTGCCTGCAGGGAAGGCCGGGCACTCGACCTGCTGCGGCGCCCATGCCGGCGCCTGGTACGCTTGTTCAACGTCCACAACCCCAAGGAAGAGGACCTGATTTACGCTGCAATCGACCAGTACGCCGCGGGCGACGGGGTTCCCGATGTGCTGGTGGCCATGCAAGCGGCACGCGTGCCGGACGGCTGGGTGTGCCGCAGTGAGCGCCCCGGCTTCGCGCCGCCACCAGGCGCGCCACCGTGGGAACGCGGCAGCCATGTGCGTTGAGCCGCGCGGGCCCCGGTGGCCGCTTGACGCTATCCTTGTCCCTGCCGGCAACGACGGACGGGTTCGATCCCGCGCCGGCTGGCCCAATCACCGCCCGGCGGCAAAATCTGCCGCGTCGTAGAGAAAATCCACCAATCCGCTGATGTACGTGTTGGTGTCGTCGTACATGGCCAGGTGGCTGCCGCGCGAGCAATAGCAGTGCCGCCCGGCGGGAAGCCGCTTGACGGTGGCGCGTGCCTGCCGGGGGCTGACGAAGTCGTGGCGGCCGCTGATCACCAGCGTTTGCGTGTGGATGCGGGCCAGGTCCGCTTCACGGTTCCACTGCGCCAGCTTGCCGCCATCGGCGAGACCACTCGGGCCGCGCATCGGGATGTAGACATCACGATTGATGTGGGCCAGCGCGCGCAGGACCGGATCGGGCCACTCGGCATACGGACGCCGCAGCATGTGCTTTTCGTAGTAATGCTCGATCACCAGGTCCGCGTAATGCGGGTTGGTGTAATCACCGGCTGCCTCATATGCGTCGATCTGGGCCGCGACGTGTGGCGGCATGTCCGCTTTTAGCACGTCTCGCACGTGCTTGCGGGTGTTCACGCGGTTGGCGCTGGCGTTGGAAAGGACCAGCCCCTTGAGATGGTGCGGATAGGCCAGCGCATACTCCAGTGCCAGCATGCCGCCCCAACCGTGGCCCAGAAGGAAGAAGTTGCCGGCCTCAAGGCCCAGTCCCCGACGCACCTGCTCGACTTCGTCGACGTAACGGGCGATGTCCCACAAGGCGGGGTGGTCGGGCCAGTCGCTGTACCCGGCGCCGAGCTGATCATAGTAGTAGTACTCGATACCCGACCGCGGCAGGAGGTCGTCGAAGATCTCCAGATATTCGTGCGACCAGCCCGGCCCGTCATGGAGCAACAGCACCTTGATTTCGGCGTGGGTGCCGTGGCGTTGCGTCCACACGTTGAACTTGCCATACGCGGTGTGTACCGGAATGAGGCGCTCGCGGGTGGTCGAATCAAACACCGGTGACGTCGACATCGAAGCTCCGTGAAGTTTGCCGTGTGCTGGACGCACGACGTATTGTCGCAGTATCGCCGCGTTGGCAAAACGGACGGGACGTCGCGGTGAACCGGCGCCGCGGCTGCAACGGGCCACCCGGCCGGCGCATCTGTGACGCTCCCCGCCCCGGTTTGGCGGCGCAAAGCCGCGGCGCCGGTCGTGGCCAAGGGTGGGATGCGGTGTGACAATGCTTCGGGAAGTGACAAGCCGATGGTGCTCGAGGATGTCATGAGCGGATTCAGTACCCATAGCGAACCCTTCACCCTGCAGCGCGATTGCGAGGCCGTATTGGTGCCACAGGGCAATCCGGTGACCTTGCCGGCCGGGCAGATTGGTTACATCACGCAGTCGCTTGGCGGCAGTTTCACCGTGTATGTCGAGGGAAACCTGTTCCGCATTGCCGGTGAGGATCACGACGCCCTGGGAAAGCCGGCACCCGAGGAGCTGACGTTGCCCGACAACGCCACCGATGCCGACGTGGAAAAGGTCGTTTGGCAGCAGCTTCACACGGTTTTCGATCCCGAAATCCCCGTCAACGTCGTGGATCTGGGGCTGGTCTATGACATGAGCATCGACCGGCTGAGCAACGGCACGCGCCGGGTGTACGTCAAGATGACGTTGACAGCGCCGGGCTGCGGCATGGGCGACATCATGACCAACGACGCCGACGAGAAGCTCAAACTGATTCCGACAGTCAGCGAGACCGAAATCGACCTGGTGTTCGACCCCCCGTGGGATTACTCGATGATGTCCGACGAGGCCAAGCTGGAAACCGGCATGATGTGAGCCTGGCCGCCACCCATGACCACCTCGAAGCCGGCGGCTGGCCAAGGCCGGAAACATTCTGCACCCTCAATCTGGAGGGTGGAGAATGCAGATCGGACGGACCGGATATCGGATAGAGGGCTTCGGGTTCCATTGCGTCGGCGTTGCAGGTAGACTACGCGACTCGGCCCGACAGGAAGGGCCGGCTACCGATCATGGCAGGAACGGAAAGACCGGCATGTCGCCGGCGCCAGGATCAGTCAATTCATGTGGATACGGAAACATTCCATGCCCAAGATCAAGACCAACCGGGCCGCGGCAAAGCGGTTCCGCAAGACGGCTACCGGCAAGTTCAAGGCCGGCCACGCCTTCAAGTCGCACATCCTCACCAAGAAGTCGACCAAGCGCAAGCGCGGCCTTCGCGCGACCAATTACCTGCGTGACAGCGATACACGCCAGGTCCGTCGCATGCTGCCGTACGCCTGACCCGGGGAGGATGCAACCATGGCACGAGTAAAGCGTGGCGTCACCGCACGCCATCGTCACAAGAAAGTCCTCGGTCGCGCCAAGGGCTACTACAACGCGCGCCGCAAGGTCTACCGCGTTGCCAAGCAGGCGGTCATCAAGGCCGACCAGTACGCCTACATCGGCCGCAAGCAGAAGAAGCGCCAGTTCCGCCGCCTGTGGATCGTGCGCATCAATGCCGCCGCGCGCCAGTTCG
>CAYOEF010000105.1:0-8719 GCA_964402805.1 uncultured Rhodanobacteraceae bacterium
CCGACGCCAACTACATCCACTACGGCGTGCGCGAGTTCGGCATGACCGCCATCAGTTCCGGCGTGGCGCTGCACGGCGGGCTGCTTCCCTACGATGCGACGTTCCTGGTGTTTTCCGATTACGCCCGCAACGCCGTACGCATGAGCTGCCTGATCCCGGCGCCGACCATCCATGTCTACACGCACGATTCCATAGGCCTGGGCGAGGATGGACCGACCCATCAGCCGGTCGAACACCTGGCGACGTTGCGCTACATTCCCGGCAACCATGTATGGCGCCCGTGCGACGCGGTGGAATCGGCGGTGGCTTGGAAATGGGCCATCGAGCACCGCACCGGGCCGTCGTGCCTGGTGTTCTCGCGCCAGAAGCTCGCGCATCAACCGCGCAGCGACGACCAACTGGGCCTGATCGAGCGCGGTGCCTACATCCTGCATGATCCGGCCGACACGAAGTTCCAGGCGATCGTGATTGCCACCGGTTCCGAAGTCGGGTTGGCCATGGATGCCATGCGCCACCTGGCCGACAACGGCATCCAGGTACGCGTCGTGTCCATGCCGTGCACCGAGGTTTTCGATGCGCAGCCGATCGAATACCGCGAGGGGGTCCTGCCGTCGCACTGCCGCGCGCGCGTGGCGGTCGAGGCGGGCACGGCCGATTACTGGTACAAGTACGTCGGCCTCGACGGCGAGGTCGTCGGGATGCACAGTTTTGGTGCGTCGGCGCCCGGTCCCGAGGTCATGGAGAAATTCGGCTTCACGGTCGCCAACGTGGTGGCTGCCGTCAAGCGCGCGATCGGCCAACCGCGGTAAGCGGCACGACGCGCGGCAGCGTCGGCGCGCGGCGCCCTTCGCCGCGGTCGCGCGTGCGCGTCGCCGCCTGATAGACTGCCCAACCGACCCGCTGTTCCAACCACCCCATGCCCCAGCAACGCGCCGACACCGCCGGTCTTGGAGCCGCCACCGGCGCGTTCGTGCTGTGGGGGTTCCTGCCGTTGTATTTCAACGCGATCGGGTCGCAGGTGACGGCGTGGGAGATTCTTGTCCACCGGGTGCTGTGGGCCGTGCCGCTGATGGCGATCGTCGTCGTCGCGACGCACCGTGGCCCCCAGGTGCGCGCCATCTTCGCCAACCGGCGCCTGCTGCTGACGCTCTGCACCAGCGCCTGCGTCGTCACCCTCAACTGGGGCTTGTTCATCTGGGCGGTCACGCACGACCACGTGCTCGAAAGCAGCCTGGGTTATTACATCAATCCGTTGCTCAACGTGTTGCTGGGGTTCGTGTTTTTCCGCGAGCGCCTGCGGCGCCTGCAGGCCGTTGCCGTCATCATCGCGGCCTTGGGCGTGCTCATCATGATCGTGGGCTTCGGCAAGGTGCCCTGGATTGCGCTGGCCCTGGCCGCCAGTTTCGGGACGTACGGGCTGATCCACAAGGCGACCCCGGTGGACAGCATATGCGGCGTGTTCGTGGAGACGATCGTCCTGCTGCCATTCGCCCTGGCCTGGTTGGTCTGGATGTATGTCAGCCACGTGGCGGCCTTCGGGCTGGTTGACCACCGCATCGACCTGCTGCTGTTCGGCTGCGGTGCAATGACGGTGGTGCCGCTGGTGTTGTTTACCTACGGAACCCAGCACCTTCGCCTCGGCACGCTGGGCCTGGTCCAGTACATCACGCCCACGATGCACTTCCTGACCGGCGTGTTTCTCATGGGCGAAGCGTTCAACAGCTGGGACGCGGTGACCTTCGCGTGCATCTGGTTCGGGCTCGGCATCTACGCGGCCGACGCCCTGCGCGTGCAGCACCGGGAAAAGATGATGTTCCCGGCGGCCGGTTAGCCCGCGCGGGTTTCACGCCCGCCGTGACCGGCTTCCCGGTCCTTCGCCGGCGCGGCCTGTTTCGTAGCTTGTTGTCGTAATGCCCAGGCCACGTGCTCGCGCACGATGGCCGATGGATGGTCGGCGCGCGCGGCGAGCGCCGCCACCACGTCCGGCGAGGGCTTCGCGTTGCCCAGCGCGACAGCGATGTTGCGCAACCAGCTCTCGTAACCGGCGCGGCGGATCGCCATGCCTTCCGTTCGTGCAAGGTAGGTGGCTTCATCCCACGCGAACAGTTCCACGAGCTTGCGGCTGCCGAGACTGTGGCGCGGCGCGAAATCGGCCTCGGTCGTGACCTGGGCCCACTTGTTCCACGGACAGGCCAATTGGCAGTCGTCGCAGCCGAAGATGCGGTTGCCCATCGGCTTGCGCAGGTCCTCGGGGATGGAGCCCTTCAGTTCAATGGTCAGGTAGGAAATGCAGCGCTTGGCGTCGAGCTGGTAGGGTCCGATGATGGCCCCGGTCGGGCAGGCGTCGATGCAGCGCGTGCAGGTGCCGCAGTAGTCCTCGACCGGGTGGTCGACCGGCAGGGGCAGGTCGGTGAAAAGCTCGCCGAGGAAAAAGTACGAGCCGCCACGGCGCGCCAGGGTCAGCGTGTGCTTGCCGCGCCAGCCGAGGCCCGCCTTCTGGGCCAAGGGTTTTTCCATCACCGGCGCCGAATCGCAGAACGCGCGGTAGCCGAACGGGCCGATGTGCGCGGTGATGCGGTCGGCCAGCTTCTGCAAACGCCGGCGGATCAGCTTGTGGTAGTCGCGCCCGAGCGCGTAGCGCGAAATGTAGGCCTGTGCATCGTCGTGGATGACATCCCAGGATTGCTTGATGTCCGGTTGCGCATAGTTCATGCGTACACAGATCACGCGGATCGTGCCCGGATGCAGCTCCGCGGGGTGGGTGCGCATGTGGGCACGGGTGGCCAGCCAGTTCATGTCGCCGTGATGACCGCCGGCAAGGTAGCGCGTGAGTTTTTCCTCATCCGCATCGAGATCCGTGTCTGCGATGCCGCAGTCGGCAAAGCCGAGCTCGCGTGCCCATTGCTTGATGTCCAGCGCCAGTTGCGCGTAGTTGATCGCGGCATCGTCAACGGCCATGACGGGCATTGTAACCATCGCCACGGGAGCCGCCGAGCAGGATGAGGGCACGGCACGCCGTGCCCGTACGAAATTCGCGGGGCGTGGTGATCGCATGCCGATCTGCCATTGCAGGGGTCCCGCCATCAAGGCGCGCGAACGCGGCCACCTTCGTGTTGATCGCCCATCGATGTGGTCATGCAGGTAGAGGCACGGCGTGCCGTGCCCATGCGGATTCCGTGACGGATCACCCGTTGACCACGTCTCGCGCGGCCACGAAGCCGCCGGTCTGGCGCTGCCACAGGCGTGCATACAGGCCATTGCGCGCGACCAGTTCGGCGTGGGTGCCGATCTCGACGATGCGGCCGCGGTCGAGCACCACCAGGCGGTCCATGCGCGCGATGGTGGACAGGCGGTGGGCGATGGCGATCACCGTCTTGCCGCGCATGAGGATGTCCAGGCTTTCCTGGATGGCGGCCTCGACTTCGGAATCGAGCGCGCTGGTGGCTTCGTCCAGCACCAGGATCGGCGCATCCTTCAGCAGTACGCGGGCGATGGCGAGGCGTTGGCGCTGGCCGCCGCTCAACTTCACGCCGCGTTCGCCGACGAGGGCGTCGAAACCGGTGCGGCCGTCGCTGTCGGTCAGCGTGGGGATGAACTCGTCGGCGCGGGCCTTGCGCACGGCATCCAGGATGGCGTCGTCGCTGGCGTCCGGTCGACCGTAGAGAATGTTGTCGCGTATGGACCGGTGCAGGAGCGACGTGTCCTGGCTGACCACGCCGATCTGCGCGCGCAGGCTTTCCTGGCCGACCCGCGCGACGTCCTGGCCGTCGATGCGGATGCTGCCGGCTTCCAGGTCGTAAAGGCGCAGCAGCAGTTTCACCAACGTCGACTTGCCGGCCCCGGACGGACCCACGATGCCGATCTTCTCACCGCCGCGCACGGCCAGTCGCAGGTTGTCGATCACCCGGTTGCCACGGTGGTAGTGGAAGCGCACGTTGTCGAACTCGACGTCGCCCCGGGTGACGCGCAGCGGCTCGGCGTGCGCGTCGTCCTGCACGGTATGCGGCCGGGAGATCGTGGTGATGCCGTCCTGCACCCGGCCGACGTCCTCGAAAACACTGTTGACCACGAACATGATGCGCCCGGACATGTTGCTGATGCGGATGACCAGCCCGGTCGCGAACGCGAGTGCGCCGATGCTTACGCTGCCGCGACTCCACAGCCACAGCGCAAGCCCCGCGGTCGTCGTGATCAGCAGGCCGTTGAGCGCCGTCATGCTGGCGTCCAGGGCGGTGGTGATGCGCGTCATGCGGGCCAGCCGGGTGGTCTGCTCGGCCATGGCCTCGGCGATGTAACGCTCCTCGCGGCGCCGGTTGGCGAACAGCTTGAGGGTGAGGACGTTGCCGTAGCCGTCGACGATGCGTCCCATGAGTTTCGAGCGTGCCGCCGAGGCCAGCCACGAACGCTCCTTCATGCGCGGGATGAAGATGAACAGGGCAAGCGCGTACAGGACGACCCAGGCGAGCAGCGGAATGGTGAGGCGCATGTCGGCATGCGCGAACAGTGCCGCCGAACTGCCGATGTAGACCACGATGTACCACAGCGCATTGGCCACCATCAGGGTCGATTGGCGCAGCGCCGCACCGGTCTGCATGATGCGGTTGGCGATGCGCCCGGCGAAATCGTTCTGGAAAAAGCCCAGGCTCTGGCGGATGACGTAGCGATGGTTCTGCCAGCGGATGCGGTTGGTGAGGTTGGGTACGATGGCCTGGTTCACCAGGAGGTCATGCAGGGCACTGAAAAACGGCCGCGCGACGAGTACCACGAAGGCCATGAAAGCGAGCGACTGCCAGTGCAGCCGGAAGAAATCGGCGGCAGGTTCGCCCCTGGCCATGTCCACGAGGTGCCCGATGAAGCCGAACAGGGCCACCTCGATTGCCGCCACGAAGAAGCCCACCACGATGGTGGCGACGAATATCGGCCACACCTGGCGCAGGTAGAACACGTAGAAGCGCCACACCGAAGCCGGCGGCATGTCGTCGGCAGGTTCCTTGAAGGCGTCGATGAGGGATTCGAACCAGCGGAAGATCATGGGGTGCGACAAACGTTAGTGGCAGGGATGGCCCTGGTTCGGGTGCGTCGGGAACGACAGGCGTGCGTGCGCCGGCAGGGTGCCGGGGCGATCCAGTGTAGATGGGGGCGGCCGTGGCGGATATACAGGCAAGGCCCGGGCGCTGGCGCCCGGTCACCAGGGGCGCGGAGCCATCAGTCCGGCGAGCGTGCCGGGGTGCGCAGGGTTTGCTGGACGCCGGGGATGGTGCGCGGGCGGGTGTCCAGTTCCAGCGCCACGTCCATGTAACCGAGCTGGCGTGCCACGTCGGCGCCGCAGCGCTCGAAGGCATCCACCGCGGTGCGGTTGGCGCCGCTGGCAAGAAGGATGCGGGCGGGCGCCAGCAGGGCGTGCATCGCACAGGCATGCAGTGCCGTGATACCGCGCGGATCGGCATGGTCGTGCCGCGCGCCGGCATCCAGCAGGGCCGGCACCAGCGCCCCCAGATGGGTGGCGTCGCAGTCCGCACCGGGCTTGGCGTGCGCACCCAGCAGCGTCAGCAGGGGAGTCAGCCCCGCCGCATCGACGTGGTTGGGATCGGCGCCGGCCTCAAGCAGGGCGTCCAGCATGCGCCGGCAACGCAGGCTGTCGCGGCTGGCGAAGCCGTAGTGGGCGGCGATGCCGAGCGGGCTGCGGCCCTGTTCGTCGGCGGCGTTGACGTTCGCACCGGCCTCGACCAGCGCCTTGACCATGTCCGCATGGCCCTGGCCGCAGGCGATGGACAGGGCGGTCAGGCCGCCGGGCAGGCGCTGGTCGACCTCGGCACCATGCGTGGTCAGCAACCCGATCATGTCGAGCCGGTGTCCGTTCACGGCGGCCACCAGCGGCGAGATCCCGGACGTCGTCACCTGTCCGGGATCGGCGCCGGCTTCGAGCAGCTGCAGGGCGATGGCCTGGTGGCCGCCACCGCATGCATAGATGAGTGCGCTGGCACCGCGCGCATCGGGCGTGTCGACGGCAAAGCCAAGTTGCAGCAGTTTGGCGATGGCTGCGCCATCACCTGCCCTGGCGGCTTCCGGCATGTCCTCGCCACGCAGTCGGCGATGGGGTGGGGACCACGAAGGCCAGCGCAGCCACGCCTGCAGGTCGGGACGGTCCATGTCCATGGCCAGTCCGAGGGGTGTTTCGCCGTTGGTTTGGCCAAGTTCCGGGTCGGCGCCGGCGGCGACCAATGCACGCACCGCCTCGACCGTTGGCGTCGCGCAAGCCAATGCGGCGTGCAGCGGAGTACTGCCCTGGCGGTCGCATGCGTTCGGGTCGACCCCGGCGTCGACCAGGTGCTGCAGTATCGCCAGCCAACCTGGCGCGGTGGCCAGGTGCAGCGGAGTGCGCCCGTCATCGAGCGGTCCGAACGGGTCGGCACCGGCATCGAGCATGCGTGAGGCCAGCGGCACGCCGGTGTCGGGCGCATCCAGCAGGGACTGCATGACATGCGCGAGGCCGCCGGCGCCCGCCGGTGATGCACCGGCATCCATGTACGCGGCAAGCGCGGCAACCGTGTCCGGAAGCCGCTCCACCAGTACGGCAAACAGGGGACGTCCGTCGACGCAGGATGCACCGGCCGCCAGGCCGTGCACGAGGAGCCAGTCGCGGGCACGCGACTGGCCCGGTTCGACAAGCTCCACGAAGGCATCCGCGAGCACGGCGGGAGGCCATGACGCAACCTGCGCGGTAAGCTCGTTGACGACGGACCAGTGTCCGAAGCGCAAGGCATCGAGGAGGTGTTCCGGCGTGGCTGTCTGCCTGTCCGGGATATCGACGGGCGCGCTGGTCGGTATCGTGGCGCCACGGTCGAACAGGTCGACCAGATCGTCGCGGCCGGCATCAGCCGCGTAGTCCAGGGCGCTGAGGCCCTCGTCCGCACCCGTCCGGGGATCGACGCCGGCATCGAGCAGGAGGCGTGCCGTGGCGACGGTCGCGCGCGGTGACTGGCATACGAGAGCCAATGCGTCGCGCCCATGGCGGTCCTGGAGCATGGGATTGGCGCCGGCATTCAGCAGGGCGTCGACGATGTCGTTCGCACCCTCGCGCGCGGCTTCCATCAAGGCCGTCGTGCCATGTTCGTCGGCAAGATCCGGGTTGGCGTGGGCATCGAGCAGGCATTGCACGGCCCGCAGGTGCCCGCCCTGTGCTGCGGTCATCAACGCCGTGCGCCCCCGCGCGCTGCGTGCGTCGACACGCGCCTTGTATTTGAGGAGCAGGGCCAGGCCCGCCGGATCATCGTCCACCGTCCCCGCGGCGGCCACGATGGCCGGCTCGCCCGCATCCGGGTTGATCTTCGCGCCGTGCTGCAACAGCCATTCGGCCACGCGCCAGTTGGCGGCAGCGCAGGCCACGGCCAGCGCGCCGAGTCCGCGGTGGTTGGTGGCGTTCGGATCGGCCCCGGCATCGATGAGGCCGGCCGCCACGGAAGGATCGGGGATGTGTACGGCATGGTGCAATGCGGTGTTGCCTTCGCCGTCGCGAATGCTGGCATCGGCCCCGTTGGCGAGCAGGATCACCACTGCCTGTGCGCACGGCATGCCGCCGTCGCGGCAGGCGACGATCAGGGCGGTGGCGCCCTGGTGGACGGTGTTGACGTCGGCGCCGTGCGCGATCAATGCACGCAGCATGCGTGTGTCGGGACACAACGCGGCAATCGACAGGGCGGTCCGCTGGTCGGCATCGTTTGCGTCGACACCGGCCTCGAGCAGTTCCTCGACATGCGCGGCATCACCCGCCCGCACGGCATCGACCAGGGCGTGCATGGGAGCTGGTGGCGCGCTGGCCGGGTCCGGTGCGCCAGGCGCATCCGCGATGCGTGCCGCGGACGCGCTGGTTTGGCTGGCGGCCGATTTCGGCGCCGTACCGGCGATCGCCGCCTGGCCGCGTCGTTCGCGGAGCATGGCGCGCAACGTGCGGTCGGCGATGACCAGGCAGCACAGCGGCAACAGCACCACGCCGTACCCCCACAGCGCCGCCGCGCGCAGTTCGGCGGGCACGATCGCGTAGGTTCCGCTGAGGGCAAGCGCACCCACGGCGAGAGCCAGCGTGCACAGCGCGCAGGGCAGGAATCCGCTGATCTTGCGCCCTTCGACGGCGACGTGGCTCGCAAAGGCGAAGCTGCGGGTGAGAGCGGTGAAGATCCACGATTGGCTGCCCGATTGGGGGAATGCGTCATCCCAGAGGAAAACCAGTCCGAACGCGGGCCAGGCACGCCACAGGCACAGCATCGCCACCACGAGCGCGAGCGCCAGCAGCAGCGAATGACCCGGCGTTGGCGCGGTCGCCAGCAGGATCATCGGCAAGGCCACCAGCAGCCATACCAGCGCCGTATACGCGGTGAACAGGACCAGCCACGCGGCACCCCGCCTTATCACCGTGCGCGTGACACTGGCCTCGGGTGCAAAGCCGATGGCGTGGCACATCGTCGCCATGGCCAGCGTGTTTGCCAGCAACAGCGGAATCAACACCAGCGGATGCATGATCCGGGCGGCGATGGCGAGCAGGACCAGCACCGCAAGGTACGGCGCGAGCGCCCGGATGAGCGGCGGACGGCGGGATTTGTTCGACGGCATGGCGCAGAAGTATAGACAGCCGCGGCTGCGCGGGTGGTAACAAGGGGTTAAGGCGGTCGTGAAACGTGCCTGTGCACGATAGCGGGTTTGCCCAGCGCACGCGACGCGGCCG
>CAYOEF010000106.1:0-8704 GCA_964402805.1 uncultured Rhodanobacteraceae bacterium
CGAACTGGTCAAGGGCCGGCCAGTCAGCGAGCGCGCCATGATCGCGGGCCAGTTCGTCGGCCTTACGCTCATCGTGGCCTTGATGGGGCTTGCCCTTTACAACGATATTCTGCGGCTCGCTTCGTGAGTACGCGCATCACCACGCTGCCACCATGCGTAGCAGCACCATGTCTCATGCAATGGAATCGCAGATGAAGCGAGTCGCCGCCCTGATCCTCTTGTCCGTCCTGAGCGCCAATGTCATGGCGATGACGCCATTCGTGGTATCCGACATTCGCGTGGAAGGACTGCACCGCATCGCCGCCGGCACCGTATTCAGCTACCTTCCCATCGAAAAGGGCGACACGCTCACCAGCGCGGGTGCACAGCAAGCCATCCGCGCGTTGTACCGCACCGGCTTTTTCAACGATATCGAACTGGAACGGCAGGGAAACATCCTGATCGTCAAGGTGAGCGAGCGCCCGTCCATTGCCAAGCTCACCATCCATGGCAACAAGGCGATAAAGACCAAGGACCTGGAAAAGGGGCTTCAGTCCATGGGCCTTTCGGCCGGGTCCACGTTCAACCGCTCCGTTCTGGACCAGGTACGCCAGGAACTGGTGAAGCAGTATTACAACCAGGGCCGTTAAAACGTGTCGGTGGACCCGCACGTGGTCAGGCTCACCAACAACCGGGTGAATATCGACATCGAGATCCGCGAAGGCAAGACCACGCGCATCAAGGGCATCAATATCGTCGGCAATACCAAATTCACCGACAAGCAATTGCGCAGCGACTTTGAATCCGATACCCCCAACTGGACGTCGTGGTACACCAAAGACGACCAGTATTCGCGCGCCAAGGTGGCAGGCGACCTGGAAAAACTGGGCGACTATTACCTGGACCGCGGATACGCCGACTTCGCCATCAATTCCACGCAGGTTGCCGTCACTCCTGACAAGCGCAACATGTACATCACCGCCAGTATCAAGGAGGGCGAGGTCTACAAGATTTCCGCGGTGCACCTGGTCGGCAAGATGGTGTTGCCCGAAAAGACCCTGCGCGAGTTCGTCTACGTCAAGCCGGGGGATACGTTCAATCGGGCGCGTATCCAGGCCAGCGCCAAGGCCATGCAGGGGGTGTTGGCGAACATCGGCTATGCCTATGCCGAAGTCAAGCCGGAACCCAAGCTCGACAAGAAGGACCACACGGTCGACCTGACTTTCCACGTCCAGCCGGGTGACCGGATTTACGTGCGCCGGATCATATTTCGCGGCAACGTCCGAACGGACGACGAGGTGCTGCGCCGCGAGATGCGCCAGCTCGAAGGATCATGGTATTCGCAGGCCGCCGTGGACCGTTCCGCGACACGCCTGCGCCAGCTCGGTTATTTGAGCAAGGTCGATATCCAGCGCCAGCGCGTGACGGGAAGCCCCGACGAAGTGGACCTCATCGTCAACGTCACCGAGATATCGGCGGGCAGCGTGCAATTCGGCGTTGGTTACTCGCAGTATGCCGGCGTCATTCTGTCGGCATCCGTGGCACAGAAAAACTTCCTCGGCACGGGTGACAGCTTCTCGCTCGGCGTCCAGCACAGCCGTTTCTTCAAGGGACTCAATGCGCGCTACGTCAATCCCTACGTCACCGACAATGGCATCAGCATCGGTTATGACCTGAGCTTCAGCCAGACCGATTTCGACAATACGAGCTTTGCCAATTACCAAAACAACCTGCGGGCATTTTCCACGTTCATCGGCATCCCGATCAGCGAAACCGACCGCCTGACCCTGGGGGCCGGCTGGGAGAAAAACGATATCGACCTGTTCCCCGGCTACAGCCCGCCGTCCTACATCGATTATCAGAATGCCTTGGGAACCGACTCGACCCACACGTGGAAGGGCCGCATCGAATTTACGCACGACACGCGCAATGCCTACTGGGCGCCGACGCGTGGTGGATTGCAACAGGTAGGCCTGCGCGTTGCCCTGCCGGGATCGTCCATCGAATACTGGAAGGCCTATTACAATGCCGACCATTACTGGCCCATCGGCGGGGGTTTCGTCCTGTACCTGAAGGGAGCGCTGGATTACGGCGACACCTACGGCACCGATACCTACAAACATACGGCCGGGCCCTACAAGGCCGGCGACAAGGTGGGCCTGCCGTTCTGGGAAAACTTTTTCTCGGGCGGCGTGCAGGACGTGCGCGGATTCCAGCAAAACTCACTGGGGCCACGTGAGCAAACCGAAAACTACACGTACCCCACGCCGATCGGCGGAGCATTCAAGGTGTTGGGAAGCGCGGCGGTATATCTGCCATTGCCGTTCCTGAGGGACATCAGGACGGCGCGCGTGTCCGTGTTTACCGACATCGGCAACGTGTACACGAATTACGATTCGTTCGACGCCGGCACATTGCGCCAATCCGTGGGCATGTCGCTGGAATGGCATGCGCCCATCGGACCGCTCATCGTAAGCTACGCGATCCCCATACGCACGCAACCGGGCGACAGCCACTACGAGGAACGTTTCCAGTTCACCTTCGGTACCACCTTCTGATATTCCGGCCGCGCCTGGCCACCGTGAATTTCCATACGCGACGAGACGCATGACCCAGCGACCACGCTACACCCTCGACGAACTGGCCAGGCGCTTCGCGCTCGATGTCCGTGGCGACGGCGCGGCAGCCATCCAGGGCGTCGGTACGCTGGCTGGCGCAGATGCCACGCAGGTGGCTTTTCTTTCCAATCCGCACTACGTGCCGCAGTTGGCCGCCACCCGGGCCGGGGCCGTGATCGTGGCGGCCGTGCACGCGGACAAGTGCCCGGTCCCGGTGCTCGTCGCCGCCGACCCGTATCTTGCCTATGCCAAGGTTGCCGCGCTGTTCGAGCATGTGCCCGCACATCAGCCGGGCGTCCACGCCACGGCCGTCATCGCCGACGACGCCGTCGTGAGCCCCACGGCGCACATTGGCCCGTTGTGCGTCATCGAATCACAGGCCCACATCGCCGACGGCGTCGTGCTGGGGCCGCACTGCGTGGTCGGCGAACGTTGCCACGTCGGCGCGCAAAGCCGGCTGGAAGCTGGTGTCACACTGGTCAGCGACGTGCAACTGGGCCAACGCGTGCTGATCCACGCCGGCGCCGTGCTGGGTTCTGACGGGTTCGGGCTGGCGGTCGATGGTGACCATTGGATCAAGGTGCCGCAACTGGGCGGGGTGCGCATCGGTGACGATTGTGAAATCGGCGCCAACACGACCATCGACCGCGGTGCGCTGGAGGATACCGTCCTGGAAAACGACGTGCGCCTGGACAACCTCATCCAGATCGCGCACAACGTCCACGTGGGGGCACACACGGCCATGGCCGGTTGTGCCGCCGTGGCCGGGAGTGCGCGCATCGGCCGTTGGTGCATGATTGGCGGCAATGCCGGTATCGTAGGACACTTGGAAGTGGCCGACCACGTGACCATCACGGCGAAAAGCCTCGTCACCCACTCCATTCGCGAACCCGGGGAGTATTCGTCCGGCATTGCACTGCAAGAAAACCGTGCATGGCGCAAGAACGCGGCGCGCTTCAAGCAACTCGACAATATGGCGCGCCGCCTCAAACAGCTGGAAAGCAATCAACATGACTGAACATACCGTCACCCTCCCGGTCGACGTGGAGTACATCCAGCGTCTGCTGCCCCACCGTTACCCGTTCCTGCTGGTCGACCGTGTGATCGAGCTGGAACAGGGCAAGCACGTCACGGCCATCAAGAACGTCACGATCAACGAGCCATTCTTTACCGGCCATTTCCCCGGTCACCCGGTCATGCCGGGCGTGTTGATCGTCGAGGCATTGGCCCAGGCCGCTGGGGTGTTGTTCAAGCTTTCGATCAGCCCGAAGGATGCCGACGCCGCGCCGCTCTACTACCTGGTCAAGATTGACAAGGCCCGGTTCACTGCCATGGTCGTGCCGGGCGATCAGTTGCGACTTGAGGTGAGCCTCAAGCGTCTCCTGCGCGGCATGGGCATCTTCGACGCCGTGGCGTCCGTGGAAGGACGCACGGTCGCCAGCTGTGAACTGATGTGTGCCGGGCGCAGCAACTGACATGGCCACGATCGATCCAAGCGCGCGCATCCATCCCGACGCGAAATTGGCCGACGACGTCACCGTCGGGCCATACACGATCATCGGCCCGGGCGTAGAAATCGGCGCCGGAACATCTGTCGGCGCCCATGTCGTCATCGAGGGACCCACGCGCATCGGCACCAACAACCGCATCTGGCAGTTCGCTTCCATCGGGGCCGATGCCCAGGACAAGAAATACGCCGGGGAGCACGCCCGCCTGGAAATCGGCAACGACAACGTGTTCCGCGAGTTCGTTTCCGTCCATCGCGGCACGCGGGGCGGTGGCGGCGTCACCAGCATAGGCGATGACAACTGGTTCCTGGCCTACGTGCATATCGCGCACGATTGCCATGTCGCCAACCACACCATTTTCTCGAACTACTCGGCGCTCGCCGGGCATGTCGACATCGGTGACTGGGTGATCCTGGCCGGTTACGCCGGCGTGCACCAGTTCTGCAAGGTAGGCGCGCATGCTTTCATCGGCATGGGCTGCCTGGTCGCGACCGACGTACCGCCGTTCGTGACGATGGCGAACGAGCAACACGGGCGACCACGCGGCATCAACAGCGAAGGCCTGCAACGACGGGGTTTCGACGCGGAACGTATCAAAGCGATCAAACGGGCCTACCGGGTGCTGTACGTGAGCAAGCGATCCCTGGCCGAGGCACGCCAGCAACTCGCCGAACTGGCGTCCGACAATGCCGACGTGCGCCAGATGCTGGATTTTCTGGAGCACCGCAACCGCTCCCTGGCACGCTAGGCGGCGAGGTGATCCAGGCGGCGGTCCGGACGCCACGCCACGGTGCCGTCGATGCCTGCCGCCGGAATGACCGTCGCCCGATCCCGAGGACCTGAATGTCTGCCGCACGTGTCACTGCATCATCGGAACCGGCACCCCTCATCGCCATCGTCGCCGGGGAAGCGTCCGGCGACCAGTTGGGTGCAGACCTCATCACCGCGTTGCGCCGGTATTACCCCGCGGCGACATTCGTCGGCGTGGGTGGGTCGCAGATGGCCGCGGTCGGCTTCACGTCGTGGTACGACATGGACGCGTTGTCGATCATGGGCCTGGCGGAGGTCGTGCGGCACCTGCCGCGGCTTGTGGCCTTGCGGCGCCAGCTCGCGCAACGCCTGTGCACGCTGAAACCCGATGTATTCATCGGCATCGATGCCCCGGACTTCAACCTGGGCCTGGAGCGCAGGCTGAAAACGGCCGGCATTCCGGTAGCGCATTACGTGAGCCCGTCCGTCTGGGCCTGGCGTGAAAAGCGGGCCGCCAAAATCGGTGCCAGTGCGGACAAGGTGCTGTGCCTGTTTCCCATGGAGCCTCCGATCTATGCGCAGCATGGCGTTCAGGCGCACTTCGTGGGACATCCCCTTGCCGCCCGCTTTCCCATGGTGTCCCGCCGCGACGAGGCGCGCGATGAGCTTGGCCTCGCGCCCGATCGCCCGGTCCTGGCCGTCCTTCCCGGCAGCCGGCGCCATGAGATCGAGCGCCTGGGCCAGATTTTCCTGGATGCGGCGCAACGCGCCCAGGAAACCATGCCCGGCCTGCAGGTGGTGGTTCCGGCGGCGAACGCGCGCTGCCGGGCCATGCTGGACGCGATCACCACCCCCGCCCGGACGTCACGCGCCGACGCATCGGTGCAAGGCCCATCGCTCCAGTCCTTCGCACGCATCATCGATGGCGGCGCACACCGGGTCATGCAGGCGGCCGATGTTGTCCTGCTTGCATCCGGTACTGCCACGCTCGAAGCCATGCTGGCCAAACGTCCTATGGTGGTCGGCTATCGGGTGGCGCCGGCGAGCTATCGCCTTGCGCGCTGGCTGCACCTGCTCAAGACGGACGTTTTCTCCCTGCCCAACATCCTCGCGCGCAACGACAACCCACAGGCGCCGCTGCCGGTGGCCGAACTGATGCAGAATGATTGCACGGTCGCCAATCTTGCCGAGGCAGTCCTTGCATTGTTGCGCGATCCGATGCGACGCGGTGAAATTACCGCAACCTTCGAGCACCTGCACCGTACACTCCTCGGCAACATGGACCCGGACCATCCCGCCGAACCCGCGGCCGCCATCATCGCGACGATGCTTCGGCATGCCTGACGCCACGCCCGCGACCCTCGACGCCACGCCGCCCGAACGCGTCGCCGGCGTCGACGAAGCCGGTCGTGGTCCGCTCGCGGGCCCGGTGGCGGTTGCGGCCGTCATCCTCGATCCACGCCACCCGATACATGGCCTGGATGATTCCAAGCGCCTCACCCCAAACCGGCGTGACGCCCTGTTCGAGCTGATCGTGGCGCGGGCACGCGCATACCGCGTCGTATTGGTCGACCACGCCGACATCGATCGGCTCAACATCCTCCAGGCGACCCTGTCGGGCATGCGCCGCGCCGTCGCGGCGCTCGCGACCGCCGTCGACCTGGCCATCATCGACGGCAACCGGATTCCCGACGACATGCCCTGCCACGCCCGCGCGATCGTGGGCGGCGACCATTTGCATGCGGCCATCAGTGCCGCGTCCATCCTGGCCAAGGTGACGCGTGACCGCTACATGGTTGCGCTGGACCGGCAGTACCCGGCGTACGGCTTTGCGCGCCACAAGGGCTACGGCGTCCCGTCCCACCTGGAGGCCCTGGCGCGCCTCGGTCCATGCCCGGAACACCGGCGCAGCTTTGCGCCGGTACGCCGCTCCATGATGTCCCGTCAAGGCGGCTAAACTGGCACCATGCCGATCCGCTTCGTCCACCTGCACGTACACAGCGAATATTCGCTGATCGACTCCACGTTGCGCATCCAACCGGCCGTGGACGTCTGCGCACGGCAGGAAACACCGGCCCTGGCGTTGACGGACGTCAACAACCTGTTTGCCCTGGTCAAGTTTTACCGCGCCGCATGCAGCGCCGGCATCAAGCCGATCGCCGGCTGCGACATTCGCGTGGCCTCGCCCGATGATCCCCGCCCGTGGAGCATGACCGTGCTGTGCCAGGACCATGCCGGCTACCTCAACCTTTCGCGACTCATCTCGCGGGCATGGAGCGAGGGCCAGCACGGCGGCCATGCCCTCGTGGAAACCGCGTGGCTCACGCCGGAAGCCACGCACGGGCTGATCGCGTTGTGCGGATTCCGTTCCGGCATGGCGCACGCGGTGCGATCCGGCGACACGCAGGCGGCACGCCAGCAACTGGGCGCCTTGCAGGCCCTGTTCCCGACGCGCCTGTACCTGGAACTCACGCGTACCGATCGCGATGGCGAGGAGGCCTGGAACCAGGCGGCACTGGCGCTGGCGCAGGACCTCGCATTGCCCGTGGTCGCCAGCAACGACGTGCGCTTCGCGCGGCGCGAGGATTTCGAGGCGCACGAGGCGCGCGTGTGCATCAACCAGGGACGCGTCCTCGCCGACCCGCGCCGGCCACGCGACTACAGCCCGGAACAGTATCTCAAGTCGCCCGCGGAAATGGCGCAACTGTTCAGCGACATTCCCGAGGCACTGGAAAACAGCGTCGAACTGGCCAAACGATGCAATCTTCAATTGCAGTTCGGCACCTACTACCTGCCGCAATTCCCGGTCCCAGACGGCCACGACCTGGACAGCTACATCCGCGAGCAGGCCGAGGCGGGACTGGAAAAGCGCCTGTCGCAACATCCCCTGGCCCCCGGCTGCACCCGCGAGGATTACGCCGCCCGCCTCGAGCACGAGCTCAAGACCATCGTCGACATGGGGTTCCCGGGCTACTTCCTGATCGTGGCGGACTTCATCGGCTGGGCCAAGGAACACGACATTCCCGTGGGACCCGGGCGCGGCTCGGGTGCCGGGTCGCTGGTTGCCTGGGCGCTCGGGATCACGGACCTGGACCCGCTGCGCTTCGACCTGCTGTTCGAACGTTTCCTCAATCCCGAGCGCGTGTCGATGCCCGACTTCGACATCGACTTCTGCATGGACAAGCGCGACCAGGTGATCGACTACGTGGCGCGCAAGTACGGCCGCGATCATGTCAGCCAGATCATCACCTACGGCTCGATGGCGGCCAAGGCCGTGCTGCGCGATTGCGGCCGCGTGCTGGGCATGCCCTACGGCCAGGTCGACCGCATCGCCAAGCTGATCCCGGCGCGCCCGCTCGACCTCACCCTGGCCGATGCGCTGGGCCGCTCGAAGAAATCGCAGGAGGACAAGGAGCGCATCGTCAAGGAGTTCTGCGAGCTCTACGACACGGACGACGAAGCGCGTCCGCTGATCGACCTGGCGCTGAAGCTGGAAGGCATCACCCGCAACGCCGGCAAGCACGCCGGCGGCGTGGTCATCGCGCCCTCGCCGCTGACCGACTTCTCGCCGCTGTATTGCGAACCGGGCGGCGAAGGCGTGGTCACCCAGTTCGACAAGAACGACGTCGAGGCCGTCGGCCTGGTGAAATTCGACTTTCTCGGCCTGCGCACCCTGACCATCATCGACTGGGCGGTGAAGGCCATCAACGCGCGCCGGTCCGCCGCCGGCGAGCCGCCGCTGGACATCGACAAGATCCCGCGCGACGACGCGGCCACCTACGAGATGTTCCGGCAGGCGCGCACCGTGGCCATCTTCCAGTTCGAGTCCGGCGGCATGCAGCGCCTGCT
>CAYOEF010000107.1:0-8617 GCA_964402805.1 uncultured Rhodanobacteraceae bacterium
GTACTTGGTGATGGCGCCAAGGATGACCAGGCCGATCACGACCACGGCGATGAAGGTGACCAGGACGATGCGGCCCTCGAGATCGGGCTTGAGAAACGGCAACGAGTCGATGGTCAGGCGCCCGAACAGGAAATTCCAGATGGCGGAACGGTGGGGCATGGCTTCAAGCATGGATTGGATCCCGGGACAGATCAGTACGTCACCGTGGCTTGTGCGGTGGCTGGTTTGGGAGCATCGGCGGGCATGGGCATGGACATGACGCCCTCGGTCGCGTGGCCGGGCATGGCCTGACCGGTATGCATGGCGGCGGCCATCATCTGGCTCTTGCACTCATGGCCGGGATCGACGCAGAGGTTGAGGATGCGCTGGTACAGGTCGGTATCGAAGCGCGCGTAGTACTGCACCGGTGCCGCGCGGCTCGGTTGGCGCAGCTTGTCGTAGGCCGCGCGATCGAGATCGCCGCCCGCCGCACGCACCTTGGCGACCCACTGGTCGAAGTCGCGCGGGTTCATGCCGTGGAACGTGAAGCGCATGTCCGTGAAGCCCGCACCGCTGTAGTTGGCCGAAAATCCGCGGTACGCACCGGGCTTGTTGATCACCCCGTGCAGGATCGTCTGCATGCCGGGCATCGTGTAGAACGGGCCCGCAAGCGCCGGCACGACCACCTAATCCATCATGGTGTCCGCCGTCAGCTTGAAGTTGATCGGCCGGTCGACCGGCGCGGCCAGCTCGTTCACCGTGGCAATGCCGTACTGCGGATACAGGAACAGCCACTTCCAGCGCAGCGACACGACGTCCACCTCGAGCGGCTTGGCGTCGGCCGGCTTCGGCTTGTCCGATGCGATGCGGTCAAGGGGTCGATAGGGGTCGGTCGTGTGGGTGCCGATCCAGCTGATCGCGCCGACCGCGATGATGATCAACAACGGAACGGCCCACACCAACAGTTCGAGCTGCGGCGAATGATCCCATTCGGGATCGTATACGGCGTGCCTGTTCGAGGCGCGGTAGCGCCACGCAATGATGCCGATGGCAACCAGCACCGGCACGATGATCAGCGCGATGATGATCGTGGTGGTGATCATGATGTCACTCTGCTGGCGCGCGACGTCACCGGACGGAGACAACAGGACCAGGTTGCAGCCACCCAGCAGCAGGAGTGGTAGCAGCAACACACCGCGGAGAAGTTTGACTGGCATGGCTTGCACTTGGGCGCGGCACAGAAAGCGCCTATGATAGCGTGCTAGCCAATTTCGTTGATACACCCGTTGCACACGCGACCACTTGATCTGCGTCAAGGCGGCGATGCGGACGAATCGCGCCATGCCTGCGACGGCGCGCGGCGCGTCACCTGTCCTCCATCCACTTCACCCATCACGCAAACGCCATGTCCACGAGCGATACCCTGACCGGTAATCCAACATCCGATCGCCCGCACCCGCAATCTTCACACGACGAACGCATTACGCCGGGAGACCTCGCGGTTGGCGTGATCGTGGGGCGCATCTCGCAATCCTTCGACGTTTTCGTGTTCGGACTGGGCTGCGTGCTGGCATTTCCGGCGGCGTTCTTTCCCTTCGCCAGCCAACTGGACGGCATGTTCTATGCCTTCGCCGTTTTCGCGCTGGGCTTCATCGCCCGCCCGCTGGGCTCGATGTTTTTCCTGGTGTTGCAACGTCATTTCGGCGTTGCCACCAAGCTGACCATCGCCTTGTTCATGCTCGGCATGGCTACCGCCGGCATCGCGTTCATGCCCGGCTATGCGACGCTCGGCCCCTGGGCGATCGTGGCGCTGGTGGTGTTGCGCTTCGGGCAGGGCTTCGCGCTGGGCGGGAGCTGGAATGGCCTGGCCTCGCTCGCCGCGCTCATGGCGCCGCGGGAGCGCCGCGGCTGGTACGCCATGCTTGCGCAACTCGGCGAACCCATCGGCTTCATCCTCGCCGCCGGCCTGTTCGCGTACATCTGGTTCAGCCTGACCCCGGATGACTTCCATACCTGGGGCTGGCGTTACCCCTTCTTCGTGGCGTTTGCCGTCAACGTGGTGGCCCTGTTCGCGCGGCTGCGCATGGTGGTGGCGTCCCGCTATGCCGCGCAGATGGCCAGTCGTGACCTGGAACCGTGCTCATTGCGGGAACTGTTTCGCTCGCAGGGCGTCAACGTGGCACTGGGCGCCTTCGCTCCGCTGGCCAGCTACGCGCTGTTCTATCTGGTGACCATCTTCGGGCTGTCGTGGGCGCTGTTGTTCACGCGACAGTCGCCGACGAGTTTCCTGCTGGTGCAGATCATCGGCGCACTGGTTGCGATCCCCTGCATGTTCCTGTCGGGCTGGTTCGCCGACCGTTTTGGTCGCCGCACCACCCTGGCCGTATGCGGCGTGCTGATCGCCATCTACAGCGGATGGACGGCGTTGATGCTCTCCGGCGGCACGGTGCAAGGCTACCTGTTCATCATCCTGGGGTTCGCCCTGCTCGGGTTTTCGCACGCCCAGGCCGCAGGGGCCGTCAATTCGAATTTCCGCAGCGAGTTCCGCTACACCGGCGCCATGATCACCTCGGACCTGGGTTGGCTGTTCGGCGCCGGTTTCGCGCCACTGGTGGTACTGGCGCTCGCGCACTTCCTCGGTGTGGATTACGTGGGCCTGTACCTGCTGTCGGGCGCCGCCGGTACCCTGGGGGCACTGTGGATCGCCCAGCGACGGGGCGGTTTGCCCAACGACTGAGCGCTGAAGCGCTGCGTGAGGCCTCGATTCGCATGTGGTCACGCCCCGTCGGTGCCATACCCGGCGGCGACGTGAGTTCAACAACGTGACCTTGACTTCTGCCGGCATGGTCCTAGAGTCACCGCGACCTGGACCATACCAAGGAATTGCCATGTCGCCGCGCAGGATCCTGCTGACCCTTGTGGCCCTATCTGCACTTTTGCCCGCCACAGGCTTCGCCCATGCACACGGGTTCTTCGCTGGCCTTGACGCCTCCGGAGGGATCACGCATGGATCTTCCAGCACTCGCGACGGTGGCTGGCCGCCGGCGGGCGGCGGCATCGTCAGCGACGTGAAGTTCAAGCATACGGCGGGGATCGGTGGACATGTCGGCTACCACTTCGACTCCCCGTGGTCTGTCTTCCTCAGCTACCGGTACACTCGCAGCGACATCAGTTGGAAGGCTACCTACCCGGATCTTGACGAAGCATCACTATTCGATGGCAAAGCCTCCAGCAACACGATCCTGGCCAATGTCGGCTATGACATCCCTTTGGCCAATGCCCTTGTCCTCAGCGCGACAGCGGGTGTTGGCGTGGCATACAACTCCCTGCACGACGTGGTGGAGACGGACGCCTACGATTCATCACCATTCCTGAGCGACGTCGAGGACCATGACCACACAAGCACGGCAGCACAACTGGGCGTCGGGCTTCGGTATGCCGCAACGCCCCGCACAACGATCAGCCTGGATTTCGCCGCAACCTACCAGGGCGGTTTCCGTACTGGTGATACGCGCAGCGGGAACTTGGGAGTGACACCGATCAATCCCTACAAGATTGACGATGTCTGGCGCATGAGCCTTGGGGCATCGGTGGTGACGCGGTTCTGATCGGCACCCGTGCACCAGGGCACATTCAACCGGGAGGCAATGGCGCCATCGCCGTGATGCTGGCCGAACGAAGCCGGTGCTGTTACCCGAATACGCCACTGACGTATATATGAAGTTGCCCCCTGGAAACGGACGCCAAATACGACCGCTGGGCCCGTGCAGGTACCGGCCTGTCACAATCTGAATTCGCCGGGCTGATGGGTTATCGGTTCGCACCTTGCAAGACTGGGAAGCCAGTCGTTGTCAACCGAGCGGAGCCGCCAAACCCTGTTGCGCATCGCCACCCGGTATCCACGCATCGTGCGTGAAGCAACGGATCACGGCACGTCCGCCAAGCCCGACTCTCCCGGCAGCCAGCGTTGGATCGCGAGAACCCGTCATGGGTAAACCGAATCACGCGGAATACAGAGGAAGTGCAAATCCGGCGGTTTAGGCAACCTGGAGGCGACGGGCACAAAAACGCCACCGCGAAGGTGGCGCATGTCACTGATTTCAGTGGTGGGCGGTACAAGGATCGAACTTGTGACCCCTACCATGTCAAGGTAGTGCTCTACCGCTGAGCTAACCGCCCGAAAAGGGTGGGCATCGTAGCAAACATCCGGGGTGGCGACAATGGCGCCGGAGGACGCTGCGTCCCGCCGATATCAGGTACCGGAACGGATGCGATAGCACGGCACGTAGGCGCTGCCGCCGGGCAACTTCATGCGTCCCTGTGCGATGAATGCCTGCAGCATCGTATCGAGTGCCTGCATGATTTCCGGATCACCGTCGATTTCGAAGGGGCCGTGCTCCTCGATGGCGCGCATGCCGGCTTCCTTTACATTGCCGGCCACGATGCTGGAGAACACGCGCCGCAGGTCGGCGGCAAGTTCCTCGCGCGGCCGGTCGCGATGGATGCGCAGGCCCGCCACGGCTTCGTGGGTCGGCCGGAACGGTTGCTGGAAGGCGTAGGGGATGTGCAGGCCCCAGTTGAAGTAGAAGGCGTCACGCGTGTCCAGCCGGTTCTGTCGCACGTCCTGGATGCCGTGGTTGATGGTGAGCGCAACGGCCGGCGCATCGCCGACGATGATCCGGTAGTGGGCGGCCACGTCATCCCCGAGCGCCAGGCGCAGGAAGCGGTCGATCTGATCGAAGTAGTCGGCTGCACTGCGCGGCCCGGTGAGCACCAGGGGAAACGGAATTCCGGCGTTTTCCGGATGCAGGAGGATACCCAGCAGGTAGAGCACTTCCTCGCATGTGCCGACCCCGCCCGGAAACACGACGATGCCGTGGCCGATGCGCACGAACGCCTCGAGGCGCTTCTCGATGTCCGGCATGATGACCAGGTGGTTGACGATGGGATTGGGCGATTCGGCCGCGATGATGCCCGGCTCGGTGATCCCGATATAGCGGTTGTCGCGGCGCCGCTGCTTGGAGTGCGCAATGGTCGCACCCTTCATGGGGCCCTTCATGGCCCCGGGACCGCAGCCGGTGCAAATGTCCAGCAAACGCAGCCCGAGCTGGTAGCCGACATCCTTGGAGTACTCGTACTCTTCGCGCACGATGGAATGACCACCCCAGCACACGACCAGGCACGGCTCCTGATGCGGGACCAGGACATGCGCGTTGCGCAACACCTCGAACACGCCATGCGTCAAGCTGGATGAATCGCCATGCTTGAATCCGCCGCGCTCGAGGGTCGTGGCGACATACACGATATCGCGCACGACCGCCATCAGCAGTTCGTTGACGCCCCGGATGATCTTGCCATCGACGAAGGCCTGGCCCGGCGCATTGGTCAGTTCGATGCGGATGCCGCGATCCTGCTGCAACACCTGGATGTCGAAATCCGGATACTTCGCAAGCACACCACGCGGGTCATCGCCCAAGTCCCCGGACGCAAGCACGGCCAGCGCGCAGCGCCGCAACAGGCTGTGCAGCCCGGCGTCGCTGGCGTCGCGCAGCCGGGTAACCTCGTCGCGCGACAGCACGTCGAGGCTGCCCCCATTGGGCGACACGACGGCGCTGACGGTACCTGTCGCGATTGACGGGGAACGGGTGGCGATGGTCATGGTTGCTGATTTCCCGGAGGTTCGACGACAAATGCCGCGATTCGTGGATGTCAGTCGACGAGGGTGACCTGGACGGTTCCAAGACCGGAAAACTCGGCGACATAGGTTCCATGTTTGGCCACCAATGGCGTAATGAGCGTGCCGGAGGAAACGATTTGACCCTTGCGCAGACGCTTGCCATGCCCGGCAAGCTTGCGGGCAAGCCACCGGATGGCGTTGACCGGGTTGCCCATAACGACGCCGGCGCTGCCACGGGTGACGTCGACCCCGTCCAGCGTAAGCTTGACGCCGAGCTGCGCCAGCTCGTCGCTGGCTGGCGCCGTGACTTCCGGGCCGATCACCACGCGGCCCGTCGCCGCATCGTCAGCCAGCAGGTCGCCCAGCGTGAAATTGGGGAACCAGTCGATGTACCGCCCATCGGGAATCTCGATCGCCGGCGCAATTGCACAATGGGCGATCACCTCATCCGCCTGCGGATCCGGCGACAGGTCCTCGTGCAGTACGAACACAATCTCCACTTCGAGCAATGGGTTGAGCAGGTCGGCGAAGGATATCGACGCGCCGCTTGGCACGATGTGCGACGACAGGAGCGTGCCGTAGGCCGGCTCGTGGGTCTGTGCGATTTGCTGTGTCGCGGCACTGGTCAGGCTGATCTTGTAACCGGCGACACATGCGCCATCGGCAGCCAGCAGCTTGTCGACCAGCAGGTCCTGAATGGCATAGCCCGCATTTTCATCGACGTCGTGCGTGCGCGAAATGAACGCGATGGGATCGCGCAGGGTCCATGCATCGAACAGTTGCTGGGCAAGCGCGGGGGAATCCGTTGGCATGGCTGGCATTCTCCGTGAAAGCGACCGTACACCCGGCGACCACGGCCGGCGGGATGGGTGATTCTACATCGTGACCCGCTGCCGCATGCCCGCACGGACAGGCACGCCATCAAGGCGTCGTGGGATGCAGGTCAGCCGCGCTGCCAATGGCCGATGCGATGCGCGCCATGGCCTCGGCATCGAGCAGGTCCAGGGCCGTCATGGCGTCGAGGTTCTGCGCCAGTTGCTCGCCCTTGCTCGCCCCCAGCATGACCGTCGATACATGCGGATTCTTGAGACACCAGGCAATGGCCAGCTGCGCGGGCGTGATGCCCAGGTCCGCCGCGACGGGCAGCAAACGGGCGATCGCCGCATGCCGGTCGGCGTCGGCCAATATGCGATCACGCAGCCATTCGTATCCGGCCTGGTCGGCACGTGAGCCGGCCGGGATGCCATCGGCGTATTTTCCGGTGAGCACGCCCGACGCCAGCGGCGACCAGATCGTCGTCCCCATGCCGAATTGCCCGTACAACGGCAGGTACTCGCGTTCCACGCGTTCGCGATGAAAGAGGTTGTACTCCGGCTGCTCCATGCTGGGTGCGTGCAAATGGTGGCGCTCGGCAATGGCGTATGCCTCGCGAATCCGATCCGCCGGCCACTCCGAGGTTCCCCAGTACAATACCTTGCCCTGGCGAATCAGCGTATCCATGGCCCACACCGTCTCTTCGACAGGCGTTTCGGCATCCGGCCGGTGGCAGAAATACAGGTCCAGGTAATCCACGCGCAGCCGCTTCAGGGCCTGGTGGCAGGCCTCGGTGACGTGCTTGCGCGAAAGGCCGCGCTGGGTGGGCAGCGGATCCCGCGGAACACCGAAGTACACCTTGCTGGATACGCACCAGCTGTCGCGCGGCCAGCCCAGTTCCGCAAGGGCACGGCCCATGACACGCTCGGCCTCGCCTGCGGCGTAGGTTTCGGAGTTGTCGAAATAGTTGACTCCGTGGTCACGCGCCAGGGCCAGCAGTTCGCGCGCATCCGCTGTATCGACCTGACGCCCGAAAGTGACCCATGCGCCGTACGAAAGCGCTGACAACTTGAGACCGCTGCGGCCCAGGCGACGGTATTCCATGGCAAGCCTCCATGACGGGACCACGTCAGGATAATGCGCTCCGCCGTGCGGGCAACCCAAGGGGTCGGTATCGTACCTGCGCCGGCCGGCACGCGGGTCCGCCGTTCGATCACGAGAAGCGGGAAACGACGCGCAGGCGTCGTCTCGATGCTCAATGCCGTTTTGGTCGGGGCGGCGAGATTCGAACTCGCGACCCCTACAACCCCATTGTAGTGCGCTACCAGACTGCGCTACGCCCCGACGACGGCTTGAACGCGCGTCATTCTAGCAGGTTTCATGCACGCAACCAGTGAACCCCCGGCGGCTGCAAAGGCGTCATGCGACCCCGGCATCAAAGCCTTGTTTCCTGCCACCATCGGCCTCATGGTAAGTAGTTCACACGTAATTGACTGAATTCACGATGCGTTTTGACCTGTCCCAAGGACCGCGCCCACACGGCACACTGTCGCGGATATTGCTCACCCTGGGCGCCCTGGCGGTACTCGGCGTGGCGATCGTACTCGGCGTGGTGGTGGTAGGTGTGCTGCTCGTCGCCGCCATCGCGTGGCTGATATGGTTCCGATGGCGCATATACCGGATGCGCAAGCAGGCGGCCCAATCAAGCACGACGGGTGACGCACGCATCATCGAGGGCGAGTATGTCGTCGTCCAAGAAGAACGGGACACGACACCGCCGCGCTGAGCCGCGACGGAAACCAGTCCCGTGTATCGCCGTACCCGCCGGGTCTCAGGACAGCGCCGTCAGTATGGGCGCCACCTGCGCCTCACGCCCCACGGCGCTTGACAGTGCTTCCAGCCGTGCGCGCAGCGTAGCCACGTCCGGCGCGCAGACGGTCGCATGGCCGACCTTGCGGCCCGGTCGCGGCGACTTGTCATAATCGTGCCAGTGCGCGTCCGCGACGGCGATGAACGCATCACGCGCGGGCAAGTTGCCAATCCAGTTGAACATCACGCTAAGGCCACGCGCATCGGTCTCGCCGAGGGGCAAGCCGGCCACGGCGCGCACGTGGTTCTCGAACTGGCTGGTCACGGCGCCATCGATGG
>CAYOEF010000108.1:0-6785 GCA_964402805.1 uncultured Rhodanobacteraceae bacterium
TTCATACGGTGGGGCGTGCAACCGAGCCTTTTCGTAGGGGCACGGCGTGCCGTGCCCTTACGGCGTGCCATGCCCTTACGGCGTGCCGTGCCCTCATGACGTGCCGTGCCTTGGGGAGCATCCCGCCATCAGGCGCGCGCGACGAACATGGCCGATTCGAAACGAAAGTCCAGCGTCTGCGGGTCGATGGCGTAGTAGGCCTTCACCTCGTCCGGCGCCTGCGTCATCAATTGGCGCAGGGCGGCCTCGAACACGGGTGGCGTGCGCATGCGCGCGAGCCAGGCGGCAAACTGGATGTCCAGGCGCCACTCCGATGTGTCGACCATGGTGAAACCCGCGTCGCCAAGCATGGCGCGCCATTCCAGGCGGCTGTAGTCGCGCAGGTGCGAGGTGTCGCGCAACAACTCGATCGCCTCCAGGTGCGTATCCAACAGCGCCGCGTGTGGGCCTTGCGGGCCGACGACGTCGATCATGCACAGGTATCCGCCGGGTTTGACCACCCGCCTTGCCTCGCGCAGGGCGGCTCGTGCATCGCTCCAGTGGTGCGCGCTGTAGCGGCTCGCCACCAGCGCGAAGCTGGTATCCGGGAACGGCAGTTTCTCGACCGGGCCGGCGCAGGTGCGAATGGATGGCAGCCCGCGCTCGGCGGCGGCCGCGGCGACCACGCCGAGCATGTCGGTCGAGAGGTCGTAGGCCACCACCTCGCTGGCATGCGGGGCCATGGCAAAACTGGCGTGGCCGGCCCCGCAACCCAGGTCGAGGACGGCCTGTTCGCGCGCGACACGTGCCGCAAGCTCGCCCAGGCGGGCCAGGTCATGCCCCTGCGCGTGGACCTTGCTGGTCAGGTACGCGCTTGCCCGGGCGCTGAACTGGCGGTCGACGGTGTCGGTGTGTTCCATGCCGGGGGGTCCTCAAACGCGGCGAGGCGTTTATTGCATCAGCTGCCAATAGCCTACATCGATCCAGCGCCCGAGCTTGTAGCCGACCTGCGCGAAATGCGCCACCTTGCGGAAACCAAGCTGTTCGTGCAGCCGGATGCTGGCGGCGTTGGGCAACGCAATGACCCCGATGACCGAATGCATGGAGCATGCACGCACCGCTTCCAGCAAGGCGACGTAGAGCTGGTGGCCGACGCCCTTCCCGGTGTGGTCGTGGGCCACGTATACCGTCGACTCGACCGTAAAGCGGTAGGCGTGGCGCTTTTTCCACTGCGTGGCGTACGCGTATCCGAGCAGCGTGCCATGGGCGTCGCGCGCGCTCAGCCACGGAAGCCCGAGGGTGGCGACATCCGCCATGCGCTGTGCCAGGTCGGCGGCAGCTACGGCCTCGGTTTCGAACGTGACGTGCGTCTGCGTCACGTAATGGTTGTAGATCGCCGCGACTTCGGCCGCGTCACCGGTACTTGCAGGCAGGATGGATACGCTCATGGGTGGTGGTTTGAAGGCGCTACGCGGGGTACGTACAGGGTGGGTCGGCGCGCACGATAACACCGGGCCGGGTGGCCCGGCCACGCATTGCCGCTGCTGAGGTCAGCTGCGGTCACCATGCGCCACGGTGCTCGGGCACGCGCATCACGGTAGCCAGCGAGGCGATTACCAGGACCGCCGCCACGCCATATATCCACGCCTGGGTGACGCCGGGGTCGGCGGATCCGGCGAGTATCGCGGTTGCGATGCCGATGGTGACGATCGAACCGACCTGCATGCTCATCGAGCGCAATGCGGCCAGCGTGGACGAGCTGTCGGGAGCCAGTTGCAGGCCGGCATTGCGGCTGGCCGGGTTCAGGGCGCCGCTGCCGGCGCCGACCAGGAAGGCCGCACCGGCCAGCCACGCATACGGCGGTATCGCGTCGATCGGGCCGACGGCAAGCAACGCCACGCCGATCGCGACGATGGTCCCGCCCACGTAGAGCGGCAGGCGGTACCCGGTGCGCCGGATCAGCAGTGCGCCGAGCACCGAGAGCATGATGGCCGCAAACCCCTGCGCAATCAGCAAGGTGCCCGAGCCGAGCGCACCGATGTCATAGCGGTCGGTGGCGTAAAGCGGAATGAGCGCGACCACGCCCGAGGGAATGCCGCCGATCAGCGCGTTGACCAGGTTGACCGCGCCAAAACCCCGTCCGTGGATCAGTTGCGGGGCGATGAACGGATGCGTGCTCTTGTGGATGTGCCGGAGGAACGTCCACAGCGCCACGACAGCCGCACCGAGGAGCGTCAGGAACGTGAGCGACCACACGCGTGCGTTGCCTTCGCCGAGGTAGCTCACGGCGAGCATCCCCGCCAGCAGGCCGACGCCCAGCAACCCCATGCCCATCACGTCCGGTCGGCGGTGGGTCCGCTTCGCACCCGGTGGATCGCGCGGGATGTGCCGCAATGCCAGCACGATGACGGCGACGCCGAAGGGCACGTTGACCAGGAAAATGCCGCGCCAGCTCCAGTACGCCACGAACAGGCCGCCGAAAATCGGCCCGATCATGGCACCGACGGGAAAGATGCTGCCGAACAGGCTCACCGCGCGGTCGCGTTCGTCGCCGAAGTAATCGACGACCAGGCCGGTCGCCGAGGGCGTGAAACCGGCGCCGCCGGCGGCCTGTACCGCGCGCAGGGCAATCAGCAGGTAGATGTTGTCGACCAGTCCGCACAAGAACGACGCCGCCGTAAAGGCGCCCACCGAAACCAGGAACACGCGGCGGCGACCGAACTGCTGGCTGAGCTTGCCGGTCACCGGCAACATCAGCACGAAGCCGAACGAGTAGGCCGTGATGGTCCAGCCCGCCCAGTTGATGGTCGTGTCCAGGTCATGCTGCAGCGAGTCCAGCGCGGTGGCCACGATTGTCGAGTCGATCGACATCATCATCAGTGCCAGCGCGATGATCGCGAACATCAGCACGCGCCGCACCGGCCGGGTTTCGGCATGGGACAACCCGGGCGCCGGGTTGCGTGCATAGGTATCGCGTCGGACGTACATGGTTGCGCTGGCCTTGGGCAGGATCCATGGCCGCGTCATGCGACGCCATGGCACCCGGGCCCGGGCAAACGACAGGCAGCGGCCGGAACCGGCCGCTGCGGCGGGGGTGCGAATGGTGGGATGCGCGGTTGGCGGAACCCGGAACCGTGCCGCCTGGCGTTGCCAATGCACCGCCAGGCTGATCCGGGTTCATGTCACCGCGATATTATCGCGCAATCGACCCGCCAATCCGAGGCCCGGGCGGCGATTGTTTAGCCAAAGGCAAGCCTTGCCGCGGCCAGGTCCCAGAGTGAGTGGCCGACGCACTTGAACAGGACCGGACCCGTGCCCGGGACGCCCTGTGCAAGGGCATCGGCGAGTGGCTGCGCGCGAGTCCAGTCGAAGACACCGGCCGCCACCGCCTGGATGAGGTCGCCGGCTTCCGCCTGCGTGCCTTCAAGGGTGTCGACCACCACCCGCGCGCCCGCAATCAGGGCCGGTGGCAACTCGGCCATCTCGGGAGTGAACGCACCTACCGCCGTCACGAACGCATCGTCGGGCAAGGTGTCGGGCAGCACCGGCTGGCGGCTGGTCGTCGCGGCCACGAAAAGACGTGTATCCGGCGGCAACTCGTTGAAATCGTCGATCACCCGCGCGTCCACTCCCAATTCGTCGTGCGCCTCCCGCGCCAGCGCCTCGGCACGCGTGCGTGTACGCGTGCGGATGAAAAAGCGCCGTAACCCCAGACCCTCGGCGAAAGCCTCGATGTGCACGCGCGCCTGTGCGCCCGCACCGACCACGGCAACCGGGCCGCGCGGCACGGGCGCCAGCTCGCGCGCGGCCAACAGCGACAGCGCCGCCGTGCGGCGCCCGGACACGGTCCCGCCGTCGAGAATGCCCTTGCGCACGCCGTTGGTCGCATCGAGCACCACCATCTCGCCCTGCGTCGTCGCGAGGCCCGCCGCGGCATTGTGCGGATGCACGGTCACCATCTTCGTCATCGCGATGGTCCCGTCCGTGGCCGGCATCAACAACAGCGTGCCGTCCGCCGCCAACGGCACCGCCAGGCGCTCGGGCGCCCGTGCCCCCGGCGTCCTGATCACGTCCGCGATGGCATCGGCAAGCGCCGCATAGGGCAGGCGCTCGCAGGTCTGTCGTGCTGAAAGAACTTCCATGGGGATTCTCCTCGTCGCCATACCGGTGGCGCAGGCGATGCCGCCGTGACCAGACCGGCCGTGTGGTGTCGTGGGTGATTGTCCGCGGATACTCTCCCACGCAGGAGCGTTTGTCGAGCCGCCGGAACGCGGGCGGCCCGCCCGTGTCCCCCAAATCCCGCAGGATGGTGGAGGTACGGCGTGCCGTGCCCGGCGAAGGCGTGGGTGTACGGCACCATGGTGCGACACGTCAACGGCAATGGGACCATGCGTGACGTTCACCATCCGGCAAACCGGAGCGCGCAGCGCACGGATGCGCCGCGATGCTTCCGGAGCCGCCTGCAGTCGCGCGCGTTACAATGCGCCGGCCCCGTGCCCGGGGCGATGCCACCACCATCCGGAGCATGCCGTGGACGACAGGACAAGTGATTTCGTGGTGATCGGCGGCGGCATCGCCGGGGCTTCCGTCGCCGCAAGGCTGGCCGTTGCGGGCGCCACCGTATGCGTGCTCGAGGCCGAGTCGCGGCCCGACGTCCACAGCACCGGACGCTCGGCGGCGACTTACGTCCTCAATTTCGGCAATGCCTCGATTCGACGCCTGACCGCCGCGAGCCGCGATTTCCTCGAACACCCGCCGGCCGGATTCTCCGAACATCCACTGGTGACCCCACGCGGCGTGCTGACGGTTGCCAGCGCGGATCAGATGGACGCGTATCGGGAGGTGCTGGACATGGCCACCGACATGCATCCGGTGGAGCGTGCCGAAGCGCTGGCCATGGTGCCCGTCCTGCGTGATGACTGGCTCGTCGCCGCGGCGCTGGAGCCGGGTGCCATGGACATCGACGTGCACGCGTTGCACAGCGGATTCCTGCGCCAGCTCCGGGCCGCTGGCGGACGCCTGACGTGTGGTGCGCCGGTGCAGGCGCTCGAGCGTCGCAACGGCTCGTGGGTGGTGCATACGCCCGAGGGCGATCATGCGGCGCCGGTCGTCATCAACGCGGCCGGCGCGTGGGCCGATCGCGTGGCCGTCATGGCCGGCCTGGCCCCGCTTGGCATCGAGCCGCGCCGGCGTACGGCCGCCATCGTCGCGTTGCCCGACGGCATCGACGCCAGTGCATGGCCCATGGTGTTCGATGCGCTGGACAGCGTGTACTTCAAGCCCGAGGCAGGCAAACTCCTGCTCAGCCCCGCCGATGCCACGCCCGACCAGCCGGGCGACGTGCAACCGGAAGACCTCGACGTGGCCATTGCGGTGGACCGGCTCGAACAGATGGTCAACTTCAGCGTCCGCCGCGTCGAACACCGCTGGGCCGGCCTGCGCACCTTTGCGCCTGATGGCACCCTGGTGATCGGCATGGACCCGCGCAGGGACGGTTTTTTCTGGTTGGCCGGGCAGGGTGGCTATGGCATCCAGACCTCGCCCATTGTTTCCGCAACGGCTGCCAACCTGCTGACCGGACGCGGCCTTCCGGAACCCCTGCGCCAACTCGGTACCACCGAACGGGAGCTGGCGCCCGGGCGCTTTCTTGAAGCCGCCACGCCACACGCCAACGCCACGGATTTCCAGCCCCACGCATGACCTCCCCGCGCCGCACCGGACGGCAACCGTCCGGCGCGCGGCGGGAAGGCGCAGTGGTATGGTGACCGCTTGAATGTGCGGAATGCCGGCACGCCTCCACGCGGGCGGCATCAGTGAACCCGGATGAGCGAAAACGGCATGGCGGTCGAGTTGCGCGGGGTGTCGGTCCGCTTTGGTGACGCGACCGCGCTGGATCACATCGATTTGGCGATTGCGCCGGGGCGCCTCGTCGCGCTCCTGGGGCCTTCCGGCAGCGGCAAGACGACCGCATTGCGCGTGCTGGCGGGGTTGGTGAGACCCACCGCCGGTGACGTGTACCTGGGCGGGCGACGCGTGACCGACATTCCCGCGAGCGAGCGCGACCAGGGCATGGTGTTCGAGAACTACGCCCTGTTCCCGCGTCAGGACGTGTTCGACAACGTGGCCTTCGGCGTGGCTCATCGTGGCCTGCCGCAGGACCGGGTGAACGAACGGGTGCGCGACGCCCTGGCCCGGGTCCGCCTGCCCGGTCGCGAGCACGCCATGCCCGCGGCGCTTTCCCGTGGCCAGCAGCAGTGCGTCGCCCTGGCCCGGGCATTGGCCATGCGTCCGGCGCTGTGGCTGCTTGACGACCCGTTTGCCGCCATGGACGACCGCCTGCGCAGTGCCATGCGGCGCGAGTTCAGGCACTTCCAGCGCGAATGCGGCATCACCACCGTGTTTGCAACGCACGACCAGGCCGAGGCGCTGGCGGTGTCGGACCGGGTCGTCGTGATGAATCGCGGCCACGTCGAACAGGTGGATTCACCCGAAACGGTATACAACCAACCTGCCAGCGCCTTCGTTGCGGGGTTTCTCGGCCAGTCCAACATCCTGCCGGGGACGATCGTGGGCCAATCAGGCGAATGGCTTCGGGTGAGGCTTGGCGACGGCGTGGAAATTCGGGTCCGGCCCTCGCCATCCCACGATTGGCACGTGGACGGCCCGGTACAACTGGTGCTGCGTGCCGAGCGCCTGCAACTGGCCGGCGACCACCCGGCGGCCGACGGCCGGACCGTGCTCGATGCCCGCATCACGTCCGTCGAATACCGGGGCGCTTCGGCATGTTACGGCGTGGCGATTGGCGA
>CAYOEF010000108.1:6885-8476 GCA_964402805.1 uncultured Rhodanobacteraceae bacterium
TCGCCCCACCAGGTCGCGCTGCGGCGTGATTGGGGTGAATTCATTCATGCATGATGGGAGAACCTACATGAGTACGTGCAAGAACGTGAAATTGCGTCGTGCGATCAAGGTTGCGCTCAGCGCCGCCATCGCCGCGCCGCTGGCTTTTGCCGCCCTTCCCGCCGCCGCGCAGAGCAGCAACGTGCAGGCGCAGATCCAGCAGCTGCAGCAGCAGCTGAACCAGCTTGAGGCCCAGCAGAAGCAGTCTGCCGGCAACGTCAAGGTGGGCAACACCAGCGTCAATATCAGCGGTTACGTCAAGTTGGACACCTTCTATGACTTCGACGCCGACCAGGGTTCGTCGTTGGGACCAAGCCAGACCTTGAACGCTGACGCCTTCGCGGGCTATCCGGACGGCGAGGGCCACCTCGGCATGACCGCCAAGGAAAGCCGCGTCAATATCGCCACCGACACGCCGACCTCCATCGGCGACGTCAAGGGTTTCCTGCAGTTCGACATGTACGGCGGCGGCAGCATCCACAATGACAGCACCGGCGGTCTCGTCCGCATGCGTCTGGCCTACCTGACCGTGGGCAACTGGCTGTTCGGCCGCGCATGGACGCCGTTTGCGAACTTCAACTACGGCTTCACGGCAAACTTCTACGGCCCGGCCGGCCAGACCTTCGGCCGCATGGAGCAGATTCGCTACACGTGGCAGCTGGCCGGTGGCGACACCTTTGCCGTGGCCTTGCAGGATGACAGTGACGCGCAGCACGTTGCGGGCCTGACCATCGACGACGAGCAGACGACGTCTCCTGGCCTTGCCGCTTCGTACAATGGTTCGGCGGGTATCTTCAGCTACCAGGCCGCGGGCTACATTGGCCAGTTGAAGGCCAACAGCGGAACCGGCAGCGACAGCAGCATGCCGTGGGCCGCCAACGTGGGCGGCACCCTGGCGCTCCATACCGGTACGTCGCTGATGGCAACGGTTGCCTACGGCAAGGGCGCCGGCAACCTGATCTACACCCCGCTCCAGAAGGCGCAGGCTGAATTCGGCCCCAATAGTGACCTCAACCTGAACAAGCAGCTCGGCGTGACGTTCTCGGTCAACCAGAAGTTCAACGACCAGTGGAGCGGCAACCTGGTGACCGGTTACAGCCAGGCCGAGTCGGGCATCGACAGCAGCAGCAAGGTCCAGGGCGAAAGCGCCGCGGTCAACGTGGTGTACTCGCCGGTCGACCAGTTGCTGTTCGCTCTGGAATATGACTGGGTCAAGTCCAAGGTCAAGGGCGCCAACGCCATCGCCGACTTCGGTGGTGCCTTGGCTGTGGGCCCGGGCAGTGGCCACACCCAGCGTGTCCAGTTCTCTGCCAAGTACAACTTCTGAGGCGTCATCCAGAAGCGCAACACCTCTCCGGCGCAAGCCGGAGACTCGAAAGACCCCGGCTTGCCGGGGTCTTTCTTTTGGTGCGCCCGGTAGGACGCACTTGCCCGTATCCCGCGAAGGACGCGGCGCAGGGCACGGCACGCCGTGCCCCTACACGCATTGGGGTGCGACGCATGCACCCACACGAAACTTCGTACGGGCACGGCGTGCCGTGCCCCAAACATC
>CAYOEF010000109.1:0-8446 GCA_964402805.1 uncultured Rhodanobacteraceae bacterium
GGTCCTTCTCGTTGAACAGCTTGTACAGGCCCAGCATGATCTTCGTCAGCTGGCGGACCTGCTTGCTGTCCAGGCCCATGGCGAAACCGACCTGGCGGCACTGGTACGGTTGCAGCCCTTCGACGAAATCGACCTGTACGGTGTAGATGTCCTCAGGCGTCTCGCGCGCCACCTGTTCGATGTCCACGCCACCGTGCCGGGATGCGATGAACGACACGGCGCGGCTGTCGCGGTCGACCAGTACCGAAAGGTACAGTTCGCGGGCGATGTCCGTGGCGTCCGTCACCAGCACGAGGTTCACGGGCAGCTCGCGGCCCGCCGACTGGTACGTGGCCAGGCGCTTGCCCAGCATGCCGCTGGCGGCGTCGCGCACCTTGTCCAGGCTGTCGCAAAACTTCACGCCACCGGCCTTGCCACGGCCACCGGCGTGGATCTGCGCCTTGACCATCCACTGTTTGCCACCCAGTTCCCTGGCGACCTGGACGGCCTCATCGGCCGTGCCGGCCACCTTGCCCGGCGGCACGGTCACCCCGTACTCGGCGAACAGCTTCTTTGCCTGATATTCGTGGAAATTCATGTACTACCTCGGCGACGCGGGAAACCCAACGCCGGCGCAGGCGACAACGTCGCACCCCATGGGCACGCACACCGCGCACGCTGGCTACAAAGCCACAATCGTGTGGCATATCCGTTTATTGTCACGCAAGCGCTACCGCTTGCAAACCCCGAAGCGCGTGTCGAAAGCCGATTCCGGCCCGGGGTGCGCAACGGATATCACGCGCGGACTCTTCCACACGGTGTCGGGACAAACTAGAATCAGCGCGGGTGGGGGCAGCCGGTTGTTACCGGACTGGAGCAGTTGCCGTGTCGAAAGCCGTATCCGTGACTGATGCCGACGCGCACGCAGCCGGCGGCGGCAGCGCGCGGGAATTGTACTTCCTGCACCTGTTCCGCACCTGTCAGGCACTGGTCTACATACTCCTGATCTTCGGGCCGCTGTGGTTCCAGTGGGTCAACCTGGCCCACCCCGTGCTCGGGCACGTGCTTGCCCCCGCATACATGGCCTTCGCGCTGGTCATGCTCTACGCCACGTCGCCCTGGGCACGCCACATGACGGCGGCGGTCAGCCTGGGATTGTTGGTGGACATCGTCGCCGCAACGCTGGCCAGCGCCGCCATGCCGGACGCACGCCTGGGCGTAACCATCATGCTGGTGGTCAGCCTCGGGGCGGGCGCGTTGTTGCTGCGCTTGCGCCTGGCGCTGTTCTTTGCGGCCGTCGCCACGGTCGTCACGATGATCCACCTGGTGTCGTTCCCGTATGCCGACGTCGACATCGATTCGCAGGCGGTCGAGGCCGCCCTGTCGGGCATCGGATACTTCGCCTTCGTCAGCCTGTGCCACGTGCTGGGACGCCAGCTTCACAGCACCGAGGAGATCGCCCGGCAACGCGCGGTGGATCTGGCCAACCTGGCCCAAGTCAACGAACTCATCATCCGGCGCATGAAAACGGGCGTGGTGCTTGCCGATGCGTCCAACCACATCCACCAGCTCAACGAGTCGGCCTGGCTGCTGCTCGGAAGCCCCTCCGCGGAGCAACGCAACCTGGATGCGCTGGCCCCGGAGTTGTCGCGCCGGCTCTACCACTGGCGCAACTTCGACATGCAAAACGACACGCCGATCGTGCTGTCCGACGGGACGCCGGAGGTTGTGCCACGTTTTACCCGCCTCACCGTCAACGACGACTCCCACGCACTGATTTTCCTGGACGACACCTCGCTGGTGTCGCGCCGCGCGGAGGAGTTGACGCTGACCTCGCTTGGGCGCCTGTCGGCATCCATCGCGCACGAAATTCGCAATCCACTGGCCGCGATCCAGTATTCGGCGCAACTGTTGGCGGAATCCGACGACCTGGACGAAGCGGGCAAGCACATGGTGGAAATCATCAACAACCACTGCGTGCGCATGAACGGCATCATCGAGAACATCCTGCAACTGTCGCGGCGCGAACATTCGCGTCCCGAGACGCTGGACCTGAATGCGTGGACGTTGCGCTTCATCGCCGAGTACCGGGAATGCAACGACATCGGGGACGCATCACTGCGGACCAAGGTGCAACCGCAGCCCGTGGACGTCGTCGCCGATCCGCAACACCTGCAACAGGTGTTGTGGAACCTCGTGGAAAACGCGTTGCGCTATGGCCGGCTGCCGGGTGAACCGGCACAGGTGTTGGTGATCGTGCGGCGGGTCGGCAACGTCGGGGCGCCGCTTCTGGAAGTGATTGACCGCGGGACCGGCATCCCGCCAAACGTCGTTTCGCGCATCTTCGAACCATTCTATACGACGCACAAATTCGGTACCGGGCTCGGCCTGTACCTTGCACAGCAAATGTGCGAGATCAACCAGGCCCAACTGCAATACGTCCCAGTGGCAGGTGGTGGCAGTTGTTTCCGCGTGACGTTGACCGCATCGACATAAGCCGCTTCACGAACACGTCCCACCGTGGGCCGGGCGCACAGCCGGCCGACACGCGATTATTGCCCTGCCGCAGCCGGCGTTTTGCCGGACGGTCAATCGTGATTGCGCGACACCACCAATTTGCGACCGGCCGCATCCGCGTTACCATGCACCGAGCGGATTTTCCGAGCAAAACCACGTACGGTAACAGCACGCCATGAATACACAGAAGCCATGAGCACGCAGCGCGCCCTGGTCGTCGATGACGAACGCGACATCCGCGAATTGCTGACCATCACCCTGGGTCGCATGAACCTTGCGGTGGACACGGCCGCCAACATCGCCGACGCGCGCCGCATGCTGAGTCAACGGCATTACGAGCTGTGTTTCACCGACATGCGCCTGCCGGACGGGTCCGGGCAGGACATCATTGAAACCATTGCAGCGCACTACCCCGACACCCCGGTAGCCATGATCACCGCCTACGGCAGCATGGACACCGCCGTCGAGGCACTCAAGGCCGGCGCGTTCGACTTCGTGTCCAAGCCTGTCGACATCAAGGTGCTGCGCCAGCTCGTGAGCACGGCATTGAAGCTCTCGGCAAGCGGGTCCGAAGCACCCGCCGGGCAAGACCCGGATTCCACCACGGAATCAACCACGGACGGCGGATCGCGTTTTCGGCTGGTGGGCGATTCCGAATCCATGCAACGGGTGCGCGCCATGGTCGGCAAGCTCGCGCGCAATCAGGCCCCGGTGTATATCAGCGGCGAATCCGGCGTGGGCAAGGAGTTGGCTGCGCGGCTCATCCACGAGCAAGGTCCGCGCGCCGGTGGTCCGTTCGTGCCGGTCAATTGCGGCGCCATTCCCACCGATCTGGTCGAAAGCGAGTTGTTCGGCCACCGCAAGGGTAGTTTCACTGACGCCCATGCCGACAAGGAGGGCCTGTTCCAGGCCGCCAACGGTGGAACGCTGTTTCTGGACGAGGTGGCCGAGCTGCCGCTGCAAACACAGGTGAAGCTGTTGCGCGTCATCCAGGAAAAAGCCGTGCGCCGCATCGGCGACCGCAGTGAAACCCCGATAGACGTGCGCATCGTCTCCGCCACCCATACCGACCTGGCCGAACTGGTCGAGCGCGGCCGGTTCCGGCAGGACCTGTTTTACCGCATCAACGTCATCCAGCTGCACCTGCCGCCGTTGCGCGAACGCCGCGAGGACGTGCCACAGCTGGTGAACGTCCTGCTCCATCGCCTGTGCGTGCGCACCGACACACCAGCGACACAGGTATCGCCCGACGCACTCGCGGCGCTGCGCAGGTATGCCTACCCTGGCAATGTACGCGAACTCGAAAACATTCTGGAACGCGCCTTGACGTTGTGCGAGAACCATTTGATCGGACTGGACGACCTCATGCTTCCCGGCGACACCGGCCAGCACGGCCAACTGCCGGTCCAACAGCCTTCCGAATCACCGGCAGAGGTTGCGCCAAGGCCGGGCGACCAGCCACTGGACGATTACATGTTGGGTCTGGAACGCGAGGCCATCATGAAGGCGCTGGAAAAGGCACGCTACAACAAGACCGCCGCCGCACGCCAACTGGGCATCACCTTCCGTGCGTTGCGTTACAAGCTGAAAAAGCTGGGTATCGACTGAACGTTGCCGGCCTCGCCTGGCTGCCCGTTGCCCGTCGATTGCGCGTCCGCGACCACCCACCCGGTTACATGATCGGGCTGAAGATGGCGAGGACGTTGTCGCCGATCCGGCGCAACAGCGGCCGATGCATCACGACATCGGCGCGCAGCTCCCGCGACCGGGCGAGCCAGTCGTCCTGGCGCGCGCGGATTGCCCCGGCCAGCTGCGGCGAGTAGAGCAGGATGTTGTTTTCGAAATTGAGTTCGAGGCTGCGCCGGTCCATGTTGGCCGAACCGACGAGCGCCAGGGCACTGTCCACGACAAGGGTCTTTGCATGCAGCAGCCCGTCGCGGAATTCACACAGGCGCACGCCGGCCTCGAGCAGGCGTGCGTAGTAGGCCTTGCTGATTGCGCTGACCAGGCGCGAATCGTTGCGTTCGGGCACGATCAGGGTAGTGCGCACGCCGCGCCTGGCACAGGATGCCAATGCCGACAGGAGCGGTGGCCCCGGCACGAAGTAGGGGTTGGAAATCACCGCCTCGTCACGGGCGCAATACAGAATGCTCACGAACGCATCGGACATGGCGTCGGGCACCGACAACGGGCCGGTGCCAAAGGCGATCGCGGTCACGCCGGCGGCTTCCGGGGGTGGCACGGGCGGCTCCAGCTGGGCGCTGATGTCCTCCCGGGTTTCGGCCATCCAGTCACCCGCGAACAAGAGCTGGTTCTGCCGCGCGACCGGACCCTCGAAGCGCAGCATGATGTCCACCCAGGGCGCGTATTTCGCCTTGATGCGGAACTCGGGGTCCGCGCAGTTCTGGCTGCCGCAGTAGGTCACCCGGCCGTCCACGACGACGATCTTGCGGTGATTGCGCAGATCCACCCGGCTGCCCAGCACCGCGGCGAGGCCGAAGGACACCTTCATCGACGTGCACAGCTTGACCCCGGCGGCCTTCATGGCACGCCAGTGGTGCGAGCGGATCAGTTCCCGCGAGCCGACGCCGTCGGCGATGACCCGGCAGGTGATGCCCCGCGCCGCGGCCCGCCTGAGTGCATCGACGACCTTGACGCCATTGATGTCCGTGAGCCAGATGTAGAAAGACACATGGATCGTCTCGCACGCGGCGTCAAAGTCACGCACCATGGCGTCGATCGCCGCGTTGGATCCGGCTGTCAGCATCGCCTGGTTGCCGCCGGTCACACCTGTCCCGGCGAGATGCGCGCACACTTGGAACGCCGGGTGATAGCACGCCGGGACCGCGTCCAGCGCGGCCACGTCCGGGACGACGATGCGGTCGCTGAGGTGCGTGCCAGCAGCAGTCGCACGACGCCGCGATCGGCGCGACACCCACGGCTCCCCAAACAGCACGTACGCCGCGATCCCCACGCCCGGCAGGAACAACAGGATCAGGACCCATGCGGCCCGCGACGCCGGCTCCTTTCCTTCCACGACCAGCGCGCGCGCCAGCACCGCGATATGGAGCACCACGTAAACGAACACCCAGATCGACAGCTTCGGCATGATCACTCTCCGTGCCGCGGATACACGTCCGTAGTCTGTAAAGTGCAGCCGGCCGTGACGGGAAGTGGCCGGCACCGGCTAGATCCCGTCACGCGCGACATGGCGCTACGCCGGTCGTCCGCCATCCGGTCGTCCGCCATGATGCGGATCGATCCGACGCTCCGGCCACCATAGGCTCTGGCGCGATTTTCGTACGGCGCAAGCCCGCAGCGGGCGCGCGGAATCAAGTCCCGTACACATGCCCAGCTGCCGACGAGCGGTACGCGGCAATGCCAGGGCGCGGGTGCCGTGACGTCAATGCACGACGTCGCCTGCGCAGGATCAGAACGGGATGTCGTCGTCCCCGAATCCGTCGTCCGCAATATCCGGCTGGGGAGCGCGCGCCGGTGCCGGGTCACGCGCCGCGGCCGGGCCGCCCGAACCCGGGTAGCCTCCGCCACCCTCGCCGCCGCCCTTGCCGCCGATCATTTGCATGTCGCGAGCCACGATATCGGTGGAGTAGCGTTCAACGCCGTCCTTGCCGGTGTACTTGCTCGTGCGCAACGAGCCTTCAATGTACACCTGACGACCTTTGCGGAGGTATTCCTGCGCGATTTCCGCCAACTTGCCGAACACCTTCACCCGATGCCACTCGGTACGCTCCTGGCGCTGGCCGCTCTGCTTGTCCATCCACGACTCGGTGGTGGCCACGCTCAAGGTGCATACCGCGGTGCCGCCGCCGGTATAGCGGGTATCGGGATCGGCCCCGAGATTGCCGATCAGGATGACCTTGTTGACGCCTCGTGCCATGTACGTCGCTCCGACAGGAATGCGGGAAAACTGCGGTCGATCGTAACACAGCCCGCGGCCGCAAAATCGAGCCGTGTGGCGCTTCCGGCTGTAGGCCGTGGCCGCAACTTTCCGCACGCCATCGCCGTCGCCATCGCCGTCGCCGCAAGCACGCCATGCTCAGGCTGGCACGCGTGAGCCGGCCGCCACGACATGCCGCCGCCCCCACCACAACAGCGGCAACCAAATGACGACGAGCACGGCCGCGGCAAGGAAGACACCCGACTGGCCCACCTGCTGCAGCATCACGCCGCCCAGCACGCCACCGACCCCTGCTCCGAGGAACTGGCAGGTCGCGTAGGCACCCATGGCCGCACCACGCAGATGCTGTGGCGCCAGGCGTGACACGAGGCTGGGCAGGCTCGCTTCCAGGAGGTTGAACGCACTGAAGAAGATCAACGCGGACGCCCATGCGACGAGGCGATCATTGCCCACCATGCCGAATCCAAGCAGCGCCAGGCCAAGGCCCAGCGCGCACAGACCCACCAGGCGCATGCTGCCGGCCACGGACGTCACCCGCCGCAACACCAACCCCATGACGATGACCGACACCACCATCACCGGCAGGTAAAGTTGCCACTGTGCCGCCAGGGGAATGCCGATGCGCCTTCCGAGCATGATCGGCAATGCCACGAACGCGGCGGTCAGCAGCGTGTGCATCATGAATACCGAGAGGTTCAGCACCACTAGTTGCGGGCGCACCACCATGTGCAGCACGGCCGCCCAGCGCGCCGCCTCCGGCGCCCTCTGGCGGTGTAGCCGTGGCACCAGCACCCACAGCAGGATCACCGCACATAGCGCGAGCAGCGCGGTCAGCCCGAACAGGCCGGACAGCCCGTCAATGGCCGCCAGCGGCGCCGCCAGGATGATGGCCAGTATGAAGGCAAGGCCGACGCTGACACCGATGATGCCCATGACCTTGCTGCGATTGCCATCACTGGAATGATCCGCGGCAAGCGCCTGGCTGGCGCCCGACACCGCGCCCATGCCTTGCAGGACGCGGCCGATGATGACGCCGCCAATTCCACCTGAAAACGCTGCCACCAGTGAACCGCCGCAAAATACCAGCAGGCCGATGGTGATGGTCAGGTGGCGCCCGATGCGGTCGGACGCGAGGCCCACCGGCACCTGCAGCAGGGCCTGTGCGAAGCCGTAGATGCCAATGGCCAGGCCCACCAGGAACGCCGTCGCACCGGGCAGTTGCATCGCATAGATGGTGAACACCGGCATGATGAGGAACAGTCCGAACATGCGCAGTCCAACGACGCCGGAAAGCGCAAAGGCTGTATTCATCTCAGGCTTGCTGAGCTTGCTCATGGTTTCGTCCACACCCGCGAAGTCAGGCATTGTAGGGGATCGGCACGCGGCGACGGCCGTGACGCATCGTCGCCCGTCGCATGGCCGCGCACGTTGGGCGCACCGGGGGAACCGGCTCCACCGCGCACTCATGATGGCCGCGTCGCACCTGCCGGGCCGCAATTGATCGCACACTCCCCGCGGGTGCTTGCCCTATAATTGCCGGTCTTGAGACAAATCCGCCCTGCATGAGCATTTCCGCTACCCGCATTGCCGTCGACGCCGTGGGCACGTACCGTGCCGCGCGCAATCTGGCTGCCGCCGACATGGCGGCCGTCGACGCCTTGATCCGCCGGCGCCTGTCGTCGCATGTGGTGCTCATCAACCAGATCGCCACCCACATCATCGACGGGGGTGGCAAGCGGCTGCGGCCGGTCCTGCACGTGCTGGCGGCGCGTGCCGCCGGCTACGCCGGCAACGCGCACACGCAACTGGCGGCGGTCATCGAGTTCATCCACACCTCCACGCTGCTGCATGACGACGTCGTCGACGAGTCGGACCTGCGGCGCGGACGCAAGACCGCCAACGTCATGTGGGGCAACGCCGCCAGCGTGCTGGTGGGCGATTTCCTCTATTCGCGTTCATTCCAGATGATGGTGGAACTGGACGACATGCGCATCATGCGCGTGCTGGCCGACACCACCAACACCATCGCCG
>CAYOEF010000110.1:0-2371 GCA_964402805.1 uncultured Rhodanobacteraceae bacterium
CGGACGCGGACATGCATGCGCTGTATGCGTATTTCATGCACGACGTCCAGCCGGTAGACAGCAAGCCGCCGCAGACGCACCTGCCGTTTCCGTTCAACATTCGCGCATCGATGGCGGTGTGGAACCTGCTGTTCCTCGACAGCAAGCCGTTCACGCCCGTCGCCGGCCAGAGCACGCAGTGGAATCGTGGCGCCTACCTGGTGCGTGGCCTGGCGCACTGCGGTACCTGCCACACGCCGCGCAACCTCATGATGGCCGAGAAATCGTCACAATTCCTGGCCGGCGCATCGCTCGGCACCTGGTTCGCGCCGAACGTCACCTCGGATGCCGCGAGCGGCGTCGGCGGCTGGAGCATCGCGCAGATCGCCTCCTATCTGAAGTCCGGTCGCGCACCAAGCAAGGCCCAGGCCGCCGGCCCGATGGCCGAGGCCATCGACCACAGCCTGCGGCATTTGACCGACGCCGATCTGACGGCCATCACGGTGTACCTGAAGACGGTACCGGCGCACCACGACGCAGCCGATACCCGTCCCGTCACCGGTTGGGGCGCGCCCTATGCCGATCTGGCAAGCCTCCGCGGCAAGGCGCTGCCGAAGGATCCGAATGCGATGACCGGCGCGCAGCTTTACGACGCGAACTGCGCCACCTGCCATGAGGATCGCGGCCAGGGCAGTTTCGACGGCGGATTGCCCCCGCTGTTCCATAACAGTGCGACGGGGCGTGCCAATCCCGCCAACCTGGTAATGGTCATCCTCGACGGCATTGCCTGGCGCACCGACGGCTCCGGCGTGCACATGCCGGGCTTCGCAGGGGATTTGTCCAACCGGCAGGTCGCCACGCTCGCCAATTACCTGACCCAGCATTTCGGCAACCTGACGGCGACGGCGACGGGTGGTGCTATAAGCCCATTCCCGAACAGCAACCGACGCCGTGAACAAGCATTGCGCCACCCGGCGGAAGAAACCGGGCGTGCCGCGGCTCACCCCGCATGGCGCCACTTGCAATCCGCTTGCATGTGGCCCGCAGGCGCAGGTCACGCCCTGGTTCCGACCTGATCAACGCCGACACCCCATGGCGGATTGACACCCCGGCAAGGCCTCAGGAAAACCTGGACGCTTCCTGCGTCAGCCATTCCCGGAACGCCTGCACCTTCGGTATCGACGCGCACCCGGCCCGATACACAATGTAGTAACCCAGTTCGGAGGCCACCGTCAGTGCGGGGAACAGCCGGACAAGCCGCCCCGCCGCGATGTCGTCGCGGGCCATCACGCTGCGGGCCAAGGCAACGCCGTGTCCGTCGATGGCCGCCTGGAGAACAGCCGCCGAGTTGTTCACTTGCATGCCACGAGCGGTATCCACCGCGGTCGCCCCGGCCCGCAACAACCAGTTGTTCCAGGACGCAAATCCAATGCGGGTATCCACCGACAGATCGTGGATCAGCGTCTTGCCCGCCAGGTCCCGCGGCGTTGCCAGCGGCCCGTTTCCGGCAAGCCACTGCGGGGAACAAACGGGGTAGATCTGTTCGTCCATGAGCTTTTCGCACACCAGGCCGGGCCAGGCACCCCGACCGTAGCGTACGCCGACGTCGATGCCCTGCGCCACAAAATCCTGCAGCTTGAGACTGGTATCCACACGCAAATCCACGTCCGGACAATACACGTGGAAGTTCTCGATACGCGGCAACAACCACTTGGCGGCGAAAGCCGGGCTCATCGTGACCGTCAGTACACTCGATCTGGAACCTTCCCGAAGCCGGCTCAATCCGATACTCAAGCGGTCAAAGCCCGCCCGTATGTCCGGCAACGCGCGTTCGGCCGCTTCCGTGGGCGTCAGGCGATTGCGGCCGCCGACGGCGCGGTAGAACAAGGGTGTACCCAGCCAGTCTTCCAGCGAGCGCACCAGTTGCCCCACGGCGGCAGGAGTGACATTGAGCTCCGTCGCGGCAGCGGAGAAACCCTGATGGCGCGCGCTGGCCTCGAAGGCGCGCAGGGCGTTGAGGAATTGTGGTGATTTCATGCGGCAAAGAAATACTTTGTCGATGGCAAAGAATATCGCAGTTGAGATGGTTGCACGGAATCCGCACAATCCATATATGCGACGCGAATGCGGTGCACTCCTTCATCCCTGTGGCGGAATAGATATTCTACTACCGGTGGATGATGGCCCACGCCGGATCGCGATCATCCCGGTACACGCCATATCGCACGAATGCCGTAAGACCCGCCGTACCGGACAGCGGTGTCGTATCGTCGAGGCGGCCATTCCTGATTCAGGATTCACCCCCATGCTCATCAACGCCGATTTTTCACGCCCCGTCGCCATTACGCCGGACCAGTATCACTGGGTTACTTCGCCCCAGCCCGGCGTCGAG
>CAYOEF010000110.1:2381-3931 GCA_964402805.1 uncultured Rhodanobacteraceae bacterium
ATGATGCTCGACCGGGTGGGTGACGAGAAGGCCCGTGCCACCAGTATCGTGAGATACGTGGCAGGCTCCACCTTTCCGCACCACGAGCATCCGGACGGCGAGGAAATCCTGGTGCTGTCCGGTACGTTCTCCGATGAAAACGGCGACTATCCGGCCGGCTGGTACCTGCGCAGCCCGCCAGGCTCGGCACACCGGCCGTACAGCGATGAAGGCGCCCTTATTTTTGTCAAACTCCAGCAGATGCCGCCGGAAGAACACCTTGCGGTCCGTATCGATACCGGTAGTCCGGCATCCTGGCAGCGCGCAACCGATGGTCACGAGATTTGCCCCTTGTTTTCGAGTGCTGCCGAGCAAGTGTGCCTGCGACGCCTGACTTCCGGGCAATCGCTCCACCTCGAGGCCACGGGCGGCGCCGAGATGCTGGTGTTGTCGGGCGATCTGCTGATTGACGGCCAGGACTACGGCCAGGGCAGCTGGATCCGGCTGCCGGTCGGCGCCCAGGCAAAGCTCGACACGGATGATCGAGAGGCCACTTTCTACCTTAAAACCGGTCATCTCGTCGCAGTGCCGGAGGAGAAATAGGACATGCGAACGGCATGTATCGCCATCGTCGGTGGAGGATTGAGTGGGCTCCATGCCGCTTTTGTCCTGGAGCGGGCGGGCATTCGGGACTATGTGCTTCTCGAGGCGCGCGAGCGGCTCGGTGGACGCATCATTTGCACATCCTGGCCCGTGCCGCAGTTCGCGGCGCCGATCGGGGGCGACGCCAACGATCGCTTCGACCTTGGTCCGACCTGGTATTGGCCCGAATTCCAGCCGCGGATGGACCGACTGATCCGCGAGCTGGGCCTGGAGAGCTTCCCGCAGTTCGACACCGGCGACATGCTAGTGGAGTGTTCCCTCGATGAGCCCCCGTTGCGCATACCGGACTCCGGCAACGTGCCCATCGCGATGCGTTTGAAGGGCGGCATGGGGGCACTGGTCGATGCCTTGCACCGACGCCTGGACGCCACTCGAATCCTTGTTGGCCAGGCAGTGCACCAATTGCGCTGTGCCAAAGCGCAAGTCGAGCTGGAAGGCCATGGCGCCCATGGCGGAATCGTTCGCTGGCGTGTCGAGCACGCCCTGTTGGCGGTGCCCCCGCGCCTGGCCGAACAAACCATCACCTTTGCACCGGCATTGCCGCAAACACTTGCCCGACAATGGTGCGGTACCGCGACCTGGATGGGCGCCCCATGCCAAGTACGTGGCGCTTTACGAGACGCCGTTCTGGCGCGGGCGGGGCCTGTCGGGGGCGGCCCGCAGCGCGTGCGGTCCCCTGGGCGAAATCCACGATGCCTCGATGCCCGACGGCCACGCGGCGCTGTTCGGTTTCATGGGAGCACCGGCAAGGGTACGCAACGGCACCCCCGAGGCAACGCTGCGCCTGCATTGCCGTGAACAGCTCGCCCACCTGTTTGGCCGGGAAGCCGCGATGCCCGTCCGCGATGTCATCAAGGACTGGTCACAGGAACACTACACCGCCACCACGCGTGATCTGGAAGGCATCC
>CAYOEF010000110.1:3941-8400 GCA_964402805.1 uncultured Rhodanobacteraceae bacterium
CGAACACCCGTTTGCTCCGCCTGCCGCCCTGACCGGCGGCATCTGGAGAAACCGTCTGGTCGGTATCGGAAGCGAATGGTCGCCGCATTTCCCCGGATACCTCGCCGGCGCCATCGAATCCTCGGGCCTTGGCGTGTATTCCGTGCTCGAATCGGAAGCCCGCGGCTCCGGGAGCGCGGCATGCAAGCAGGACGATCCACACCTCCCGGCAGAAACGAGGCCATCTCGCCATGAACTTCCCTGAATTGTTTGCCAGAGCCGGACTCGTCGGGATCGCAGGGACCCTCGCCCTGGACCTCTACGCATGGCTGCTCCAACGCATCTTTGGGATACCTGCCACCAACTGGGCCATGGTGGGACGCTGGTTCGGGCACATGATCAAGGGCCAATTCGTCCAGCCGGCATTGCCGAAGGCCGGCAAAATTCCCGGGGAACTCGCCATCGGCTGGATCGTCCACTACGTGATCGGCATGGGCTACGGCCTGCTGCTCGTCGCCATCATGGGTGGCGACTGGCTGCAGGTACCCACGCTCGCCGCGCCGATCGCGCTGGCCATCGTGCTGCTGGTGCTACCGTACTTCGTGATGATGCCCGGCATGGGCATGGGCGTTGCCGCGTCGCGAGCACCGAAACCGAACATGGCCCGACTCAAAAGCCTGGCCAGCCACGGCGTATTCGGACTCGGCATGTACCTTGCCGCCGTACTCGCGGCGACCGTGGAGATCGTTACGTGATGCCGCCTTCCTTCCGCCACGCCACGCCGGCCGACGCCATCCGTTGCCACCAGATCGAGGCCGCCGCCTACGAAGGCGACGAGGCGGCGACGCTGGAGAAGATCGCCCTGCGCATCGCGCGCTATCCGGAGGGCTTCCTGCTCATGGAGCTGGATGGACGCCTCATCGGGTTCATCAACAGTGGCTGCGCCCACGAGGTGGTCATGTCCGACGAAAGCTTCAAGGAACTGGTCGGACACGACCCGCGGGCGCCGAACGTGGTGATCATGTCGGTGGTGCTGGACCCGGCCCACCAGGGCAAGGGCTACGCGACGCTGCTGATGGGGCGGTTCGTGGCGGACATGCGGCTGGCCGGCAAGCAGGCGATCCACCTGATGTGCAAGCAACGGCACGTGGGCCTGTACGAACGTCTCGGCTACCGCTACGTCAAACCGTCCTCGTCGACCCATGGCAACATGGCCTGGCACGAGATGGTGATGGTGCTGTGAACGGTCCGGAGCATAGTCGTGGCGCCCGGCAGGCCATTCACCCCCACCGCACCGACAGCATCGACATCGACCCGCCATCCACGCCATCCGTGGGAAAAGCCACGGCGTCGTCTTTCCGGCTTGCGCCCATCACGTACAGAAGTGGCAGGTAGTGATCCGGCGTGGGAATGGACAACGCGGCATCCGGCCCCAGCGCCGGGTAATCGATGAGCGGTGCATGCTCGTGCCGGGTGATCGCCTCGCGCACGCGGGCTGCAAAACGCGTCGTCCAGTCGAAGGGCTCCGTCGTCTGCCCGCCCCAGGCATAGCGACGCAAGTTGTGCACGACGTTGCCGCTGCCGAGGATCAGGATGCCCTCGTCGCGCAGCGGTGCGAGCCTGCGCCCGAGTTCATAATGAAAGCGCGGCGGCTGGGTGGCGTCGATGCTCAATTGCACCACCGGCAGGTCGGCCGCCGGAAACATCCGGCGCAGCACCGACCAGGTGCCGTGATCCAGTCCCCATTCCGTGTCGGCGCGCACGTCGGTTGGCGCCAGCAGTTCCTGCAATCGCGCCGCCAGCGCCGGGTCACCGGGTGCGGGATAGCCGACTTCGAACAACTCGCGCGGGAAACCACCAAAGTCGTGGATGGTGCGCGGGTTCGGCATGGCCGTGGCGGCCGTGCCCGGCAGGTACCAGTGCGCGGAAACCGACACGATCGCGCGCGGCCTTGGCAGGGTCGGCCCCAGCGCGTCCCATGCCTGCGACCACGCGGTGTCGCGGATGGCATTCATCGGATTGCCGTGGCCGATGAACAGCAGTGGCATGCGTTGCCTGGTCATGGATCACTCCCGGAGGCCTTGGCGTAGGGCAGGTGCCAGCCATGGCGGATGGCCATGTAGCGCAGCAAGAAACACGCCACGCCACCGACCAACGTGGTGGCGATCGGGTTGATGTGCAAGGCATCGCCGATCACGACGATGGCGGCGCCGGCCAGCGCGGCCAGGGCATAGAGGTCGGCGCGCAACACCGTCGGAATTTGCATCACCAGCACGTCACGCAACATGCCGCCACCCACGCCCGTCACCATGCCGAGCAGGGCCGCCATGACCGGATTGAGCCCGAAGACCAGCGCCTTTTGCGCGCCGGCGACGGCGAAGAACGCCAGGCCGATGGCGTCGAACCACAACACCGAGTGGTTGAACCGGTTGACCAGCGGATCCCAGAAAAACACGATGAAGCCGGCCAGCAGCGACATGCCGAGGTAGCTCAAATGCGCGATGGCGGCCGGTGGCGCCGCGCCGATCAGGACATCACGCGTAATGCCGCCGGCATTGCCGGCCGCAAAAGCCAGCACCATGATGCCGAAAATGTCGAGGCGATGTTTGACCGCCGCCACTGCACCGCTGATCGCGAACACGAAGGTACCGCCCAGGTCCAGTGTCGTCAGCAACAGGTGGATCACGGTGTCGCGTACCCCTTTGCGTGGTTGTATCTTGCCACGAAGCTATCGCGTTGCCATCACTCGCGCGGTGCCGTCACGCCGCCAGCCACGCGCGTGATGCGACCACCAATGCCTCGACACCCGTTTCCAGGGTCGGATGGATCACGGGCAGGAAGCGTGGGTTGTGATTGGTCGGGATGTCGTTGAGCGTGTTATCCGCCTTGGCCTTTGCATAGGTGTCGGGATCGGTGCCACCGACGAACCAGAACACCGATGGCACGCCCCATTCGGCACCAAAGGAACCGAAGTCCTCGCTGGCCGATGCCGGCCCCGTGAGGCGCACGCGCTCGTCCGAAAAGTGCTGGCGCAGCGCCGCGGCGACCCGTTCGGTGGCGGCCGGATCGTTGACGGCCAACGGGTAGCGGTCCAGTGGCGTGATTTCCGGCGGTTTCGGCGCGCCGGACGCGGCCGCTTCCGCATTGACGATGCGGGTGATGGCCGCCAGCACGCGCTGGCGCACGCCCTCGTCGAACGTGCGCACGTTGAGCTTGATGATCGCCTCGTCCGGGATCACGTTTTCCTTGGTCCCGGCCTGCAATGCGCCCACGGTGACCACGGCCGATTCCGCTGCCGCGACCTCGCGCGACACAATGGTCTGCAGGCGCAACACCACCGACGACGCCATCACCACCGGGTCGATGCTGGCCTGCGGCATGGAACCATGGGCGCCACGGCCGAACAGGCGAATCTGGAAACTGTCGGCAGCCGAGGTGATGGCGCCGGTGCGGCCCGCCACGAAGCCCGCCGGGCCCACCATGACGTGCTGGCCGAGCACCACGTCGGGTTTCGGAAAGCGTTCGAACAGGCCATCGTCGATCATCGCCTGCGCGCCGGCCGCGGTTTCCTCGGCCGGCTGGAACACGGCCATGAGCGTGCCATGCCAGGCGTGGCGTGCCTGTGCCATCAGGGCCGTGGCGCCCGCGAGCCACGTCACGTGCATGTCGTGCCCGCAGGCATGCATTACGGGGACGGTGTTGCCCTCGGCGTCTTTGGCCGTAACGTGGCTGGCATACGGCACGCCGGTCGCCTCGGCGACGGGCAAGGCATCCATGTCCGCACGCAGCATGACCGTAGGGCCGTCACCATTTTTCAGCACACCGACCACGCCGGTGTTGCCGACGCCGGTAGTGACCTCGAATCCCGCTGCGCGCAAGCGTTCAGCCGCCAGGCCCGCCGTGCGCGTTTCCTGCATCGACAACTCCGGATGCGCGTGCACGTCCTTGTACAGCGCCTCCAGGCCGGGCACGAGCGCGTCGAGGTTTTTCAGGACGGGATCCGATGGATGCGCTGCGGTTGGACACATGGCGATTTCCTTCCGTACGGGCGGATGGCGCGGCACCGACGTTGCCGAGGCCTGGCCAACACGCCGACACTCGATTCGCGAGCCCGCGGCTCAAGATGTGTCGCGGCCTTTTCCCTGTCGGATTGTTGGCCATGCACACTACGCCAATACACGGGCGTGAAAGGACTTTACACCCGGCCATGCCACCGTGCCGACAGATTCCACGTTGCATGAAAGGCCAAGGAAACTCTGATCAACCCACAGGACCCGCCACCCCGGCGAAGGCCTTGATGGCGTAGGCTCCGGGTGACGTGGGCACGACACGCCGTGCTCCTACGAAATCCCGCATGTGCGGGGCCACGGTATACATCGTACCCCCATGCGCGTAGACCCCATGGATTGCATCGCAATCCATGGGGTCCGGGGGATTGCGGCAAAATTCGCGCCAAAAAAATGCCTTTTGTCACAAATGT
>CAYOEF010000111.1:0-8349 GCA_964402805.1 uncultured Rhodanobacteraceae bacterium
TTTTGCGGCTTGTATTCCTTGAAATTCAGCATCGCCGCGGTCTGCCGGCCCAGTTCCTCCATGCCCGAACGCCCGGCCCCGGACACCGACTGGTAGGTGGCCACGTTGATCCGCTCGATGCCGGCGGCATGGTGGATGGGTGCCAGCGCCACGACCATCTGCATGGTCGAGCAGTTCGGATTGGCGATGATGTTGCGCTGCGTGTAGCCGGCAATGGCGTGCGGGTTCACCTCGGACACCACCAGCGGCACGTCCTCGTCGCGACGGAACTCGGACGTGTTGTCGATCACCACCGCCCCGGCCGCCGCCGCCCGTGGGGCATGCACACGGCTCACACCGCCGCCGGCGGAAAAGAAGGCGATGTCGATGTCGGCAAAATCGAACTCGTCGAGGTCGCGCACCGTGGCTTTCCGGTTTCCGAAATCCACTTCACTGCCGGCGGACCGCGCGCTCGCCAGCGGCACGATGTCCGCCACCGGGAAGTGCCGCTCGGCGAGGATGGAAAGCATGGTCTCGCCGACGGCTCCGGTGGCGCCGACCACGGCGACGTTGTATTGGCTCTTCTTGCTCATGGAAAGTTCTTGGGAGTCAGGTAAAGGATAAGGATGAGGCGAAGCATCGCCGGCAGTCCGCGCCGCGCGGTCATGCCGGTGCCAGCACCTCGGGGTTGATGATGTTCGGCGGGTGGCCGGCGTGCGTGCCATGACCAAATACCGCCAGCACGTTGGTCACGGCGGTGGCCGTCATGGTACGTCGTGTCGCTGCCGTGGCGCTCGCAATATGCGGACTGAGGAGCACGTTGTCCAGCTCCCGCAGCGGTGGATGGATAGCCGGTTCACCCTCGAACACGTCCAGCCCGGCCGCGGCAAGCCGTCCGTCCGAAAGCGCCGCCACCAGCGCCGATTCATCCACGACACCACCCCTGGCGACATTGACGAGCACGGCACCCCGCTTCATCCGGGCCAGCTCCGGCGCACCGATGACATGGTGCGTCTGCGCCGTGCGCGGCACGAGCACGACCAGGATGTCGGCTTCGCGCAGCAAGGTGGGCATGTCGACATGACGGGCGTTGCATGCGCTCTCGATCACCGGGTCCAGGCGCGAACGGTTGTGGTAGATCACCGGCATGTCAAAGCCCACGGCACGCCGGGCCACGGCCTGGCCGATGTGCCCCATGCCCAGGATCCCCAGGGTGCGTCCGTGGATGTCCGTGCCATACCATTCGTGAAACCGGAGTGGCCGTTGCCAGTGCCCGGCCCGCACCCAGCGATCGGCCTCGCCCACCCTGCGTGCGGCTCCCAGCATGAGTGCCCAGGTGAAATCGGCAACGCTGTCATTGAGCGAATTGGCGGTGTTCGTGGCCACGATGCCCGCCGCGGTGAGCGCCGGAATGTCCAGGTTGTCGTAACCGACCGAAAGGTTGGCCACGATGCGCAACCGGGTGGCCTGCGCAACTTCCCGGGTACCAATGTGTTCGTTGGTGCCGATGATGGCCGCATCGCTTTCGGCCAGCCGCTGGATGAGGTCCGCATGCGGCAACGGCCCGTCCACGGGCTCGACACGGACCTCGAAATACTCGGTCAGCGGACGGATGACATCATCGAACGTGGGTCGGGACACCCACACGCGCGGCTTCCGGCTCATGACGCCTGGCCGCCGTGCGTGATGCGCGGACTGACGTCGCCGACATCACCGCATTGCGCACGATGGCGCAACGCAAGGTCCATCAGGACCAGCGCCACCATGGCCTCGGCGATGGGCGTGGCGCGGATGCCGACGCACGGATCATGCCGGCCCTTGGTAACCACGTCGACCGGTGCGCCCTCCTTGTTCACGCTGCGCCCCGGCGTGGTGATGCTGGACGTCGGTTTCAGCGCAATGGAGGCCAGCACCGGCTGGCCGCTCGAGATGCCCCCGAGCATGCCGCCGGCGTGATTGGAAACAAAGCCGTCGGGCGTCAGTTCGTCGCGGTGCGCCGTCCCGCGCATGGCCACGGCGGCGAACCCGTCGCCGATCTCCACGCCCTTGACGGCGTTGATGGACATCAAAGCCGCGGCCAGTTCCGCATCCAGCTTGCCGTAGATGGGTTGGCCCCAGCCGGGCGGCACCCCGTCGGCGACGACGTTCACGCGTGCACCCACCGAGTCGCGTGCACGAGTCAGCACCTTCATGTAGGCCTCGAGTTCCGCAACCTGGTCCAGGCATGGCCAGAAGAAGGTGTTGCGCTCCACGTCGTCCCAGTTGAAGCTTTCGGGCATGACTTCGCCGAGCTGCGCCAGGTATCCCCTGACCCGTACCCCATGCCGGCTGGCCAGCCATTTCTTGGCGATGACGCCCGCCGCGACGCGCATGGTGGTCTCCCGCGCCGAGGCGCGCCCGCCACCGCGTGGATCGCGGATGCCGTACTTTTGCCAGTAGGTGTAATCGGCGTGGCCCGGCCGGAATGTGTCGGCAATGGCGCGGTAGTCGCGCGAGCGCGCATCGGTATTGCGGATCAGGAGCGCGATCGGCGTCCCGCTGGTCACGCCCTCGTACACGCCCGAAAGGATCTCCACGGCATCCGCCTCGTGGCGTTGCGACGTGAATTGGGAACGCCCGGTGGAGCGGCGCGTCAGGTCCGATACGAAATCCTCGGCGGCGATGGGCAGCCCCGGCGGACAGCCGTCGACGACACAGCCGATGGCCGGCCCATGGCTTTCACCAAAGGTGGTGACGGCGAGCAGCTTGCCGAAGGTATTGGACATGGTGCAACCAGGCCAGGGCGAAAACGGAACGACAAGGGTACACAGGCAACGCCGCACATGGAACGCCGGAATTGGCCGCGGTGCATGCGTGATGGCGGATCAGCCCGTGCCGGCCCCGTCACGCCATGATTCCACGCTCGCGACGGGGAAACAAATGGTCATGCCGCATGTCCCGCGAGGGCCGCGGCAAAGGCGTCGGCGTTTGCGACCAGCTCGCCGCGTCCGAGCACGAAAACGCCCATCGGGCCGGCCTCGAATTCGACCCACGTGAACGGCACCTGCGGCAATAGCTGGCCCAGTGCCTGGTCGCCCGCGCCGACCTCGACGATCAACAGGCCGTCGTCCGTCAGGTGGTCGGCCGCGGCGGCCAGGATGCGCAGGCAGATCCCGAGGCCATCGGCATCCGTGGTCAGGCCGAGCTTGGGTTCGTGGGCGAATTCGCGCGGCAAACTGGCATATTCCGTTTCAGCCACATAGGGCGGATTGGACACGATGAGTCCATAACGACGCCCGGCCAGGTCCGCGAACAAATCCGAACGCAGCAGCGACACGCGACCATCGAGCCCGTGCAGGGTCGTATTCTCGCGCGCCAACGCCAGGGCATCGGAGCTGACGTCCGTCAGATCGACGTGCCAGCCGGGTTGATGGGCAGCCATGGCAAGTCCAATGCAGCCCGATCCCGTGCAAAGGTCGAGCGCCCGTTCCACCTGGCGTCCCTCCAGCCACGGCGCAAAACCGGATTCGATCAGCTCGGCAATGGGCGAGCGCGGTACCAGGGCGCGCGGGTCGCTCTTGAAGCACATGCCGGCAAACCACGCTTCCCCAACCAGATAGGCCACCGGAATGCGCTCATCGACGCGCCGCCGGATCAGGTCGAGCACCGTGCGGCGTTCGTCTGCCGTGAGCCGGCCCGCGGCATAGGCCGGAGGCGTGTCGGGCGGCAGGTGCAGCGCGGACAACACCAGATGCACGGCCTCGTCGATCGCGCTGTCATGACCGTGGCCAAAGGCAAGCCCGGCCGCGGAAAACCGGCTGGCGGCATAACGGATGAAATCGACGACGGTGGCAAGTTCGGACGTCACGAGTGCGGGTACCGTACGAGGGCACGCAAGTATACGGGACCCGGACGACGTCCGGCAGCACGGGCCACGCCGCGGCCCATGCGGTATTTCAGGGCCGCCGCACGGCATAATGCGCGCGATGGGACTCGCTACATGCCTGCAACACATCCTGCCGCACCGCCTGCTCTCGCGCGTGGTCTACCGCGCCACGCGCTGGACGTTCGGCCCGTGGAAAAGTCTCCTGATCCACCTCGTGGTCCACCGCTACCACGTCGACATGGACGAGGCGGACCCGTCCGACATCCATGACTATCCCCACTTCAACGCGTTTTTCACGCGCCGGCTTGCGCCAGGCGCACGCCCGATAACCTCGGAGCCAGGCGCCATCGCCTGTCCCGCCGACGGGCGTATCAGCCAGGCCGGCGGCATCCGCGCCGGACGTATCATCCAGGCCAAAGGCATGGACTTCAGTGTCGCCGAACTACTGGCCGACGGCGCGGCAGCCAACGCCTATCGTGACGGGCATTTCGTGACGATCTATCTTTCGCCGCGCGATTACCACCGGGTCCACATGCCGCTGGACGGTACCCTCGTCGGCACCGCGCACATCCCCGGGCGCATCTTCAGCGTGGCGCCATTCGCCGTGCAATCGATCCCGCGCCTGTTCGCCCGCAACGAGCGCCTGGCGTGCCACTTCCAGGGTTCCGAGGGCCCCTTTGCGGTGATCATGGTCGGCGCGATGCTGGTGTCGAGCATATCCACCGTATGGGGTGGACTGACGGTACCGCCGTACGCCCATGCCGTCACGCACGAGGATCTCCCCCGCGACGCCGTCCATCTGAAACGCGGCGATCCCATGGGGAATTTCAACATGGGCTCGACCGTGATCGTGCTCCTGCCGCCGGGCACGGAACTGGAACTGTACGCGGAGGGCCAATCCGTGCGCATGGGGCAACGCATCGGTACCTGGATGCCCAACGTGGCAACGCCCTGACCATGCGGGCGGGTGGTCAGTCCCCCGACCCGCACCTCGGCAGCGTCAGGCGCTGCCCAATGTGAATGGTGTAGGCGGGGCGACGCAGGTGGTTGAGGCTCGCCACCGTGCGAACGCTCGAACAACCAAGCCTGTTTACGATGGACGACAAGGTGTCTCCGCTGCGCACGACGTAATGACGTGGCAGTCCCGACGGCGGCGGCTGGGGTACGGTGCCCGAATGCAGGTCTGCGGCAAGGATTGGCCACGGTCCGTCCACGCAGTCGTTGGCATAAGCCTGACCCAACTTGCGCGGCACCTGGATGACGGTGCCGGCCGGCAGTTCGTTCTGCGGGTTCAGGCGCGGGTTGAGATTGCGCAAAGTGCGGTACCAGCCATTGCGCATTCCACCATCCTGGCCAAGGCAAATCGTCAACTCGGACAGGGAAGCCTGGCGTTTGAGACGGATGAAGCCCAGGCGCGAATCGACATGCGGGAAGTGAAGGTGGTAACTGGCGGGGTGCAGGAACAGCCACGCCGCCGCCAGGACCCGCGGCACGTATTGCCGGGTCTGCACCGGCAGGCTGAAGAAGATGTCGGGCTGGTAGAAACTGACGTCCGTACGACCGTCGACGAGGCGGCTCATGCGGCCTTCGCCACCGTTGTATGCACCCAGCACCAGGGCCAGGTTGTCATTGAGCACCTTGAGTTGCTCGTTGAGATATTCAGCCGCGGCCTGCGCCGACAGACTGGGATCGAAGCGCTCGTCGAAGCCGTTGACGACACCCAACCCGAAGCGGGCTCCCGTCGTCGGCATGAACTGCATCGGACCCTTGGCGCCGCTGCGCGATACCGCATGGACGTTGCCGCCTGATTCCTGCGCCACGATGCCGAACAGGATCGCCTCGGGCAGGCCGGCCTCCTTGAAGCTCGGCCACATCAGGTTCCGCAGGTATTCGTAGCTGACATAGGCGCGCATCAGGTGCGGTCGACGATAGGTGAGCCATTCCTCGAGCGCCGCCTTGACCGGCCCGTTCATGGCGATCAGGTCGGACAATTTGTGCCCTTGCAGCAATACGGCCGTACGCTTGGCCTGGGGGACCGGATTCATGGTGTCGCCCGGCCCGGCCTGGTCGTCGGCCTGCGCCACGTCGGGAGTGGCAACCGTCGCCTTCGCAACCGGCGCCGGCTGGCGAACCGCGTTGCCGGCACAGCCAGCCAGAACCAGGGAACCGGCCACCAGCATTCCACGCAGGCAACGTTGTACTACCATGCACACCTCGACGATCCACGTGACGAAAGGCGCCACCGTAACGGGCATTGCGCGCCGACTCAAGCAGCCGAATGTCGCGAACTCCCGCCTTCCGATGACCCCATGAGCCGCTGGCGCGCCCCCGGTTCCGGATCGACCCGCATTATCACGCGGGCCGGGTTCGAAGCCCTCAAATCCGAAATCGACGTGCTGTGGCGGGAACGCCGCCCGGAAGTCGTCAAGGCCCTGGCCGCCGCTGCCGCCGAAGGCGACCGTTCGGAAAACGCCGAGTACACCTACCGCAAGAAGCAATTGGGCGAAATCGACCGGCGCATTCGCTATCTTGGCAAGCGCATCCCCTCGCTGCAGGTGATCGACTCGGTACCCGCGCGTCGCGACACGGTATTTTTTGGTGCAAGCGTCGAACTCGAAGATACGGCAAGCGGCGACACGCACTGCTATCGCATCGTCGGGCCCGACGAGACCGACGCACGACGCGGTTACATCAGCGTGGATTCACCCCTCGCCAAGGCGCTGCTCAAAAAGCGCCTTGGCGACGAATTCGAGGTGGACCTGCCCGGTGGCCACAGGGGCTACGCCATCCTCGACATCACGTACGACGCCGAAGTGTAAGAATGTTCAACATTACATTTATATCGCAATATATTGTTATTTAATGATTGACATACCATATCGTAGGGGCACGGCGTGCCGTGCCCTTTTGCAACCCGCCTTGCGCCAGCATTGCGGACGATTGTGGCAAGGGCACGGCATCCCGTGCCCGTACGCTTGAATTCGCTCGCTATGCACCCGGGAGTTTCACCCCCGATCACGCGACCGCAACGCATCCGGCGTAGCATGGTGCCGGCTACGCGTCATCAGTTCCTGCAATCAACGAGGCTTCACCATGGGTCAGCACATCAACCTGTCAACGCCTGGCGACACCACTGTCGCCGCATATCTCGCCAAACCCGCGACTGCACCCCGCGGCGGCGTGGTCGTCATCCAGGAGATATTCGGCGTCACGCCGCATATACGCAGCGTCGCCGATCGCCTGGCGGACGCTGGCTACACCGCCATCGCGCCGTCCTTCTTCGATCGCGTGGAACCCGGCGTGGAACTTGGCTACGACCAGGCCGGCATCAACCGTGGCGTGGCGCTCGCGGCCAAACTCGGCGTCGAAGGCCCCGTGCAGGATGTCACCCGCGCGGCACAGGCCATTGCCGACGCCGGGAAGGTCGCCACGATCGGCTTTTGCTGGGGTGGCACCATCGCCCTTTTGTCGGCCCAGCGCCTCGGGCTGCCCTCGGTGAGCTACTACGGCGGACGCAACGCGAATTATCTGGACAACCCGCTCAAGGCACCGGTGATGTTCCACTTTGGCGCGAAAGACACCTCCATCACCGCCGACACCATCGACGCGCACCGCAAGCACTATGCCGACATGGCGGTCCATGTCTACCCCGGCGCCGGCCACGCGTTCAATCGTGACGTCCCGGGCGACCCGCACTACCACGCCGAAAGCGCGAAACTGGCATGGGAACGGACCCTTGCCTTTCTGCACGAGCAGTTGTCACCCTGATCGCGGGATGCGGCGCGATATCGCTTCCTTACCGCGGACTTCGCAAAGGGCACGGCACGCCGTGCCCCTACCCGCATCGAAGCACAATTTAGGTGTGGTTGCCGGATGTGCAAACGAATTTCGTAGGGGCACGGCGTGCCGTGCCCTGGTGCGGTGCCCGCAACCCCGTCAATCAACCGGCACGGCCGGCGCGATCTGGCGCAGCTTGCCGTCGTCGCGGTAATACACCTTGAAACCGAAGCGGTGTTCCATGAGCGCCATCTCGTTCAGGTGTTCCTTCTTGATGTCGGACGAATCGCTGTCTTCCAGCAATATCGTCTGGGGGAGCTGGCCATTGTCCTTCAGGTAGGCAAAATGCGAGCTGAGGTCTTCCGGCGCCAGCACGGCACCGTCCAGCTGGAATTGTCCGTCCTTGTATGCCTTGACCGTGGCGTCGAAGTGCACGCTCGGCACACTCGCCTCGGGTGCCGGCGCGGTCTTCACGTTGTGGCGGCTGCAGCCTCCAAGGCCGAATGCCACCGCGAGCACGAGCAGCACACCCAGCATGGGTACCCTTCGATATGAACGGATCATGCAAAACCTCCAGGATTGCGTTTCAGGTACAACGAGGTCTCCTTGCCAGCATGCGCCTCACGCGCACGGCAACGTGACGCCGCGCTGACCCTGGTACTTGCCGCCACGGTCGGCGTAGCTCACCTCGCACGGATCATCCGATTCGAAAAACAGCATCTGCGCCA
>CAYOEF010000112.1:0-3326 GCA_964402805.1 uncultured Rhodanobacteraceae bacterium
CCTGGATGCGTACGTTGAAATCCACGACGCGCTTGTAGCCGACCAGAACCTTCATGTGCAGCACTCCAAAAACAAGGCGCCTCCCCCGGGACGCCGTGTGAAAACATGATGACTTGCCCTTGCGCGGACCTTGCGTTTTGTCGCCGGTTCAGTCCTTCAGCGCCCGCGCATGATGCGCAAGGTGATCGCCGATGAAGCTGGCGATGAAGTAGTAACTGTGGTCGTAGCCGGCACGCATGTGGATTTCACATGCATGGCCGGCCGCGTCGCAGGCTTCCCTGAGCAACTCGGGCTTGAGTTGCTCGGCAAGAAAGCCGTCGGACGTGCCCTGCTCGATGAGCAGCGGCAACCGTTCTTGCGCATTGGCGACGAGTTCGCAGGCATCCCACGCTTTCCATGCATCACGATCGGTACCCAGATAGGCGCCGAAGGCCTTTTCACCCCATGGCACCCGTGACGGGGCCACGATGGGTGAAAAGGCGGATACGCTGCGGTAACGGCCGGGATTCTTCAGCGCGATCACCAGGGCGCCGTGCCCTCCCATGGAATGGCCGCTGATGGAACGCGCCTGGCTGGCCGGGAAATACGTTTCCACCAGTGTCGGCAGTTCGTCCACCACGTAGTCGTACATGCGGTAATGGGCGGCCCACGGCGCCTGCGTGGCGTTGAGGTAGAACCCTGCGCCCTGGCCGAGGTCGTAGGCCTCGTCGTCGGCAACGGATTCGCCCCGCGGGCTGGTGTCGGACGCCACCACGATCATGCCGTGCTCGGCCGCAAAACGCTGTGCGCCGGCCTTGGTGACGAAATTCTGTTCCGTGCAGGTAAGGCCGGAAAGCCAGTAAAGCACCGGACAGGGCCCATGCTCTGCCTGCGGTGGCAGGTAGACGCCGAGGCGCATGCTGCAACCGAGGGCCCTGGATTCGTGCTCCCAGGTTTCCTGCGAGCCGCCGAAACAGGCGTGCTGTTCGATCTGTTGCATGTCGGTCAATACTCGATTACCGAGCGGATCGACTTGCCGGCGTGCAGCAGTTCGAACGCTTCGTTGATTCTCTCCAACGGCATGCGGTGGGTGATGTAGGGGTCCAGCTTGATCTCGCCACGCATCGCTTCTTCCACCATGTCGGGGAGCTGGCTGCGGCCCTTCACGCCGCCGAAGGCGGTACCACGCCAGACGCGGCCGGTAACCAGCTGGAACGGGCGCGTGGAAATTTCCTGCCCGGCACCGGCGACGCCGATGATGATGCTTTCGCCCCAACCCTTGTGACAGCACTCCAATGCGGCGCGCATGACCTTGACGTTGCCGATGCACTCGAAGGAAAAGTCGACGCCGCCATGGGTCAGTTCGACGATGACTTCCTGAATGGGTTTGTCGTAGTCCTTGGGGTTGACGAAGTCGGTCGCGCCGAATTCACGCGCCAGGGCGAACTTGTCCGGATTCATGTCGATGGCGATGATGCGTCCGGCCTTGGCCTGGCGCGCGCCCTGGATCACCGACAGGCCGATGCCGCCGAGGCCGAACACGGCCACGGTGTCGCCTGGTTGCACCTTGGCGGTGTTCTTTACCGCCCCGATGCCGGTCGTTACGCCGCAACCGAGCAGGCACACCTTGTCGAGCGGGGCATCCGGATTGATCTTGGCCAGCGAGATTTCCGGCAACACCGTGTATTCGCTGAACGTCGACGTACCCATGTAGTGGTAGACGGGTTTGCCCTGGTAGGAAAAGCGCGTGGTGCCGTCCGGCATCAGACCCTTGCCCTGCGTGGCGCGGACTGCGGAACACAGGTTGGTCTTGCCGGATTTGCAGAACTCGCATTCACCGCATTCAGCCGTATACAGCGGAATCACGTGATCGCCCGGCTTGACGCTGGTCACGCCGGCGCCGACCTCGACCACTTCGCCGCCACCCTCGTGGCCGAGCACGCAGGGAAACACGCCTTCGGGGTCGTCGCCGGAAAGGGTGAACGCGTCGGTGTGGCATACGCCGGTCGCATGGATGCGTACGAGCACTTCCCCGGCCTTGGGCGGTGCCACGTCGATTTCGACGATTTCAAGGGGTTTTCCGGCTTCAAAAGCAACGGCGGCGCGACTCTTCATGGCGAGCTCCAAGGGTAGGGGAAAGTGCTAGCAGTAATGGGTGTACAAAGGGAAGTCAAGAGGGGATTGGCGCGTCAACTCGCTGGGGGCTTCACACAGGGCAGGAAGCCTCATGACGGCTGTTCATGTGGCACCGCCGTCGGCGTCGATACGATTGGCAAGGTCGGGAAAGAGCGCTGCAATACGTGCCCGCCGGGCATGGGAATCCTGTGCGACCGGGGCCGTTGCATGCAGTGGCATCGCGCGTACGAGTCACTGCGTGGCGTCCCGCCGGTATACGCTGGTTTCAGGCCGCATGCTCCCGTCAACCGGCGTGCCCGTGGGGATGCGGCACGTCGCGTACGACCTCGAAGGCGTGCAGGATACCGGGGATCAGCGCGTCCAGATGCTCGCTGGCGCCGGACGTGCTGCCGGGCAGGGTGATGACGAGCGTCTTGCCGATCAGTCCGGCCACGCCGCGCGAGAGCATGGCATAGGGCATGCGGCGCTGGCCGTGGCTGCGCGCGGCTTCCATGATGCCGGGGATTTCACGGTCGAGCATGGGTTGCACGGTCTCGACTGTACGATCGCGGCTGCCGATGCCGGTGCCGCCGACGGTGACGATGAGTGCCACCTTGCGTTCGACCCACTGGCGGATGCGCGTTTCGAGTTCGGCCGGCTCGTCGGGAATCACTTCCACATCCGGGCACGTGATGCCCGCGGCGTCCAGGCGCTCGCGCACCAGCGCGCCAGCATGGTCCTCGGCGCGGCCGGCCGCGACCGTATCCGACAGCACGATCACGGCGCCGTCCACGCCCGGCTCGATGCGACGGCGATAGTGCGACTTGCCGCCACGCTTTTCGATCAGCCGGATGTCGCCGATGGAAAGGTCGGTTCCGGCGTGCGGCTTGAGCATGTCATACAGCGTGAGGGCGGCGACACTGGCACCGGTGAGGGCTTCCATTTCCACGCCGGTGTTGGCGATCACCTGCACCTCGACTTCCGTGCGCACGTGGTCCTCGCCCAGGTCGAACGCCACGTTGACGTTCTGGATGGGCAGCGGATGGCACAGCGGGATCATCTCCCACGTCCGTTTGACGGCCATGATGGCGGCCACGCGGGCGGCTGCCAGGGCGTCGCCCTTTTCCGTGCGCCGTTCGCACAGCAGGGGCAGGCAGAACGGCGGCATGGTGATAGTGGCGCCGGCACGGGCGCTGCGCAGCGTGTCGGGTTTGCGGGAAACGTCTTTCATG
>CAYOEF010000112.1:3426-8307 GCA_964402805.1 uncultured Rhodanobacteraceae bacterium
TCGTGCCCGTCCCCGTCGTGCGTGACGTCGTCGTGTATCGAACAGCCCTTGAGGTAGACGAAGCTGCCGTCGGCGTACACCTCGCGTTTCCAGATCGGCACCGTGTGCTTGACGGTGTCGATGGCATAGCGTCCGGCGCGGAATGCGTCCGGCCGGTGCACGGCACGCACGACGACGATCACGCTGGTGTCGCCGATGGCCAGTTCGCCAATGCGGTGGCGGATGGCGCAGCATTCGATGTCGAAGCGCGCCAGCGCCTCGCGTTCGATGTCGGCGAGCCACTTTTCGGCCAGGGGCTTGTAAGCGGTGTATTCCACCGACACCACCTCGTGCCCCTCGTTGTGACGACGCGTGGTACCGGCGAACACCACCAGGGCGCCGCATTCGGGTGATTCGGTCTGGACAAGCATGGCGTCAAGCGCCAGCGGCTGGTCCGTGATGCGTTGGAGCATGGCGTTTTCCCGGTTCGTTTCAACCACCGCTGACGGGCGGCAGCAGCACCAGCGTCTGCCCGCTTTCAAGGGGGGCATCCCGCTGCACGATGGCGTCGCCGACGGCACAGGCGGTACGCGTGAGGTACTCGCGCATTTCCGGCACGTCCTGCACCAGGCCATCGAGAACCTCGGCCACCGTCACCGGCCAGGCGGCGACGCGAACCTCGCGCGTGAAGCCGCCGCACACCTGTTGCAGGATGCCGTAGCACTCGATTTGCACATGGGGGTTTGTCTGGCTCATGGGGCTATGTTCGGACCTGTGGGCGCGTTGTCAAGCGTAATCCGGGAGCGCCGCGTGTCCCGCCTGGCGTCGACGGCGACGAAATGCCGCACGGCATCCGTCCGCGTATGTCCGGCCGCTTGCGGCGGAGTTACCATCGCAGTCCGCGAGAACGCGCCGGCCGGTGCCGGTACCCCAGGCGCCCCGTGGTGGAGCCACGCCTGTCCATCTCGCATGCACGGCTCCCCGATGCCTCGTCGGACCATCCCCATGACCATTTCGATGTACCAGGCTTCCGTTCCCGTTTTCACGCGGGCCCTGCACAATCTTTCCGCCGTCCTGGAGAAGGGCGCGGCGTATGCCTCGGCGAAGGGTGTCACCCCTGACGGTCTGCTGCAGCAGCGCCTCATATTCGACATGCTTCCGCTCATCAAGCAGGTGCAGATTGCCTGTGACACCGCCGCGCGCAGTACCGCGCGCCTGGCCGGTGTCGAGCCGCGGTCGTTCCCCGATGAGGAAACCACGCTGGCGCAGGTGCAGGACCGTATTACGCGCACCCTGGATTATCTGGGCAGCTTCAAGCCCGAGCAGATCGATGGCAGCGAGGAGCGAGAGATCGTCCATCCCGGCCGCGCCGGTGAAACCCGTTACCGTGGCCTCGCCTATGTGACGGACTACGCACTGCCGAATTTCTTTTTCCACTGCACCACGGCCTACGACATCCTGCGCGTGGCCGGAGTCGCCATCGGCAAGCGGGATTTCCTGGGCAAGCCGTGAGCGTGGGTCGTCCGGCGACCGGGGCAAGGGCCGGCGTGTTGGCCGGCCTTATGACTAAACGCCGAATTCCGGCCGCACCCGTGAGCCGTCGCTGAAGCGTGCAAAGCGGAAGGGTTGTGGATCGACAATCGGGACGCGGTTGAGCACGACGTCGGCCATCAGGCGACCGGCCGCCGGTCCGATGCCGAAGCCGTGGCCCGAGAATCCCGTGGCGATGTGGAAGCCGGGGATGGCCGCGACCGCCGAGATCACCGGGATGACATCGGGCGTGGCATCGATGCAGCCTGCCCAGCGTTGCGCGATCCGCGCGTTGGCCAGCGCCGGAAACACACGGGCGGCATTTGCAATCGCCTTGGCCGCCGCCTTGTCCGAAAACGGCTTCGGATCGAGCACCCGACACTGCTCGAAGGGGCTGGTTTCGTCCATGCGCCAGCGTTTGGGCATGCTCGCTTCCACCAGGAAGCGCCTGCCAAGGCGAAACCGCGTCGAGCGCCATTCCATGCGCCATGCGGGCAGGAATGCCCATGCGTAACGGAACGAATCGGGCACGATGTCGACCTGGTTGTCGAGTCCGGCTGTCATGGTGTAGCCGCCATCCTGGCGCTTGCGACAGGAGAAATCCTCGCCCAGCACGGCCTGTCGCGGGCCGGCCTCGAGCGGCGCGGTGCGCAATACCGAATTCACCACCTTCAATTGCGGCAGGTCGATGCCAAAGCGGCGGCAAAAGAGGTTCGACCAGGCACCGCCGGCGAGCACCACCGCCTTGCACGCGATTGGCCCGCGCTCGGTGATGACGCCGCTGATGGCACCGGCGGATGTTTCGATGCCGCGTACCGCACACGAGGTGAGCACGGCGGCGCCGTGCACGCGGGCCGCTTCGGCGATGGCCGGAGCGGCTTTCTGCGGTTCCGCGCGACCATCGGTGGGCGTGAACAGGGCCTCGCGGGCGCCCGGGTGTGCGTCGGGAAACAGGCTGGCGAGTTGCCTGGCACCGACCATGCGTGATTCAACGTCCGCATAGTCGCTGACGCGCCCCGCCCAACGTTCGAACATGGCCTGTTCTTTCCCGTTGCGGCAGAACGACACGATGCCGGCCCGTTGAAAGCCGACGTCGCGCCCGGTGCGCTCGGCGAGCCGCGACCAGATGCGCAGGGATTCGACCATGAGTGGAATCTCCCGCGTGTCGCGCAGCGAAAGCCTTACCCAGCCCCAGTTGCGGCTGGATTGTTCATGGCCAATGCTGCCTTTTTCACAGAGCACGACACGCAGGCCGGCCTCGGCAAGCTCGAGTGCGGTGGACGTGCCGATGATCCCGCCGCCGATGACGACGCAATCGGTGTGATCGGGAAGCTTCGAATCCCCATGGAACGGAACGACGGGTGGGCCTGGCATGCAAAGTACGCCTTGTTTGGTTGACCTGCGTGAATTCGGAAGAGGCCGTGCCAGGCGTCGCAATCCCCTGGCAATCGACGCGCGACATCGGTTTCAGGCGGGAAATCGACGGCGGATCACCCGCGTTTGACAACACTTGCCGCATTGTATATACAGATTGACATCGCAACAATCCATGAGGGCATCCGTCATGCAAGCCAGTGCATCCCATGGTCGCACGGGTTTCACGACACCGACCTGGCACGCCACGGTCGACTTGGCACGTTACCCCATTCACCAGCTTGACAGCGATCGTGGCCGCGCGCTGGTGACTGCGTGCCGGCGCACATTGGCCGCCGACGGTGCGTGCGTGCTGGAAGGCTTCATCACGCCCAAGGCGGTTGCCGCTATGGTGGCAACGGCTGACAGTCTGGACGACAAGGCGTGGCCGACCGATCGCACCCACACGGTCTATTTCGAGAACGTCGACACCAGCGTGCCGGCCGACCATCCGCGTGCGCGCCTCGTACGCTCGGCCAAGCATGGCATCGCCTACGATTGCATCCCGGCCGACGCCCCGTTGCGCGTGCTGTACGAGTCGGACGAACTGACGCGATTCATCGCGAGCGTACTCGAAAAACCGGTGCTCTATCGCAGTGCCGATCCGCTGGATGCGTTGCAGATCACCAAGTTCTTCCCGGGCGAGGAACTGGGCTGGCACTTCGACCGCAGCGAGTTTTCCATCACCGTGATGTACCAGCCGGCCGAGCGGGGCGGGCAGTTCGAGTATGTCCCGGAGCTGCGCACCGACAGCGACGAATGCTACAGCGAGGTGCAAAAGGTGCTCGCGGGGGACAGGTCGAGAATCAAGGTCCTGCGCGGCGAACCCGGCACGTTGGCGTTTTTCCGGGGCGAGCATGCAATGCACCGGGTAACGCCGGTCGAAGGTACGATCCCGCGCGCCAATTCGGTGCTGACCTACGGAACGCGACCGGACATGCGGCTCAACGATCTTACCTCGCGTTTGTTCTATGGCCGCGTCTCGCGGCCGCAGGGCCAGGCCTGACCGCGACAACCGGTCACATGAGTCTGGCAATAACGATTTCCATGACTGGAGACCTATGCCATGCGTTTACCCATGCTCGCCTTTTCCACATGCTTTGCCGCGGCCACACTTTTCGGTGGTGCGGCGCTTGCCGCGACCACGTCGGACAACTTCGCGAACGTACCGGTCAACAGCAAGGATGCCGCACTTGTCCCCGCCAGCATCAAGGCGGCCGGGACGGTGACCGTGGCCTCGGACGCCACGTACGCGCCGTTTGAATACTATGCGAAGGACGACAAGACCATGATCGGCTACGACGTCGACGTGTCGAACGCCATCGCCGCCACGCTTGGCCTCAAGGTCCGCCACGTCAACGTGACCTTCAGCGCCATCCTGCCCGGGTTGGCCGCGCACCGGTACGATTTCGCCATGTCCGGTTTTGGCATCACGACGAAGCGCAAGAAAGTCGTTGATTTCATTGGCCCGTATTTCGTCGGTGGCAGCGGCCTGGCCGTGGCGAAGGGCAATCCGTTGCACCTGAAGCTCACACCGCTGGCAATGTGCGGCCATGCTATCGGCGGTGAAGCCGGGTCCATCCAGGTGGGTACGTACCTTCCCAACATGTCCGGGCAGTGCGCCAAGGCAGGCAAGAAGCCCATCACGATCAAGATTTTCAAGACGCAGAATGAAGCGAATCTGGCCTTGACCAGTGGCCGCGTGGACGGTGTCCTTGCCGACACCGCACCCCTCGTCTACCAGGCGCATCTGTCGAACGGCCGTTTCGAACTGGCGCCCGGAAGTTACAAGCCCGTTCCTTTCGGGATCGCCTTGCCGAAGAACTCCGCGTTGAAGCCGGCCCTGCAGGCGGCCTTCAAGACCATCAAGGCGGATGGCACGCTGGAGAAGATCCTCAAGAAGTGGGGCATGCCCATGGGCTGGCTGACCGCGGCGGGAAGCTGACGGGCACGGCACGC
>CAYOEF010000113.1:0-8297 GCA_964402805.1 uncultured Rhodanobacteraceae bacterium
TCGTGCCCTGGGATGTGTCCTGTCCCGTAGCACCGCTTCCGGTACCCGGCGGGTTTCGCTTGGCGCCTGGTCCATCGGCGTATGAAAACGGCTTGGACTGAACGCGGTTGTGGTGCTTCCTGGATTTGAGTTGGCGCTCAGGGTCGTAACCCTTCCAGGACGGCGCCACAGTGCTTTGTGCGGGGCCGAAGAAATTATGCCGGACAACGATGGGTTTGCCGGCGAACGGCTCCTGTCCGGGGCGACGGTGATTCCACGACGATTGTCAGCGCTCGTCCGCAAGGGCGTCGTACGCCTCGTGAACCGCTTCCTTGCCGTATTTGCGTTCCAGGCGCCGCACGGTGAAATGTCCGCGCGCCATGTCCTGGAAGTGGGCGATGAAAATGGCATTGATGGCGGCGCCGCCGACGGCACCGATGGCCGGTATCGCCTGCGCCGCCGCTTTTTCGGTGATCTGTACCCCGAAACGGTCGGCTATTTGCGCGATCAGGCGGGCCACGGCCGGCGCGCCGTGATCCAGGACCGCCTTGCCGGCCAGATGCTGGACGGCCTCGGTGACCGAGGCGGCGAGGGCGGCGCGCACCGCGTAATAGCCCGACTCGGCTGCGTCGTCCGACGGCACCGTTCCGCCGAGTGCGAACACCTCAAGGCATGCCACGCGCGTTTCCACCGCCTTGATCGATTCGCCCTGGCTGCGCGCGATGTCCGCGATCGACCGCAGCATGATCGTGGTCGACACCGGCAGTTCCACGGCCAACGCCTCAAGCCCGAAAAACCCGCCGACGCCACCACTCACCGTCACCGCAAGCCTGTGCCACATCGGGGAGGCGCCCACGTCACGCGCATCCTTCATGGTGAAGATGGCCGCGTCGGCCGCCTTGCGCAGCGCCAACCGGGCCAGGCCATTGATGCGTCGGTTCCAGTTGGCCGGCAGCAGGCGCAGGCCTCTTTCCATCGGGCTGCCGGCAATGGACGTCAGGCGCGCCGCGAGGCCGGGGTGCTCCAGAAGGTCCCTGGCTTCACGAAGCGATGCAATGTCCTCGGCGGAAAGAGGCGTCGTCATGGGTCACCGCGCCACGGCATCGTAGCCTCGGCCGAGCAACTCGATGACGCAGAACCCGTGGCCGAAAGGGTCCGCCATGACCGCCATCTTGCGCCAGGCGTTCGCATCCACCGGGTTTTCAAGCCGCGCGCCGGCCGCGACGGCCCGTTGCACGCACTCCTCGATGTTCGTGACGACCAGGTCGAGGTGGATCGGCGTCCAGTGCCGGGCGTAATCACGCGTGTGTCCGCCGGACGGCGTTGGGGCGGTCCCCGGTGCCTTGGCCAGCAGGTGGATCGGGGCCGGGCCCCCCAGCAGTTCGGTGCCTGCCGCGCCAAACCTGCGCCCGATCCGCAGTCCGAATGCGGCGGTATAGAACGCGACGGCCCGGTCAAGGTCGTCCACGTCGATGTTGATGAGCATGTCCATCATTCAGGCTCGCGCTCAAAGCGGGGGATGCCGTCGGCGATGTCGAACCATGGTGCCTTCGAGTCCACGTAAATATGCTGCGACGGGCGAATCGACGGATCCTCGTCGAGAGTGCCGCAACGTATCGACACCACACCGGGACGCGCCGATGCCCGCGAATAGAGTGGCGAGCCGCACTCGCTGCAGAAATGCCGGTGTTCCCCTGGACTGGACTCGAATGCCTTCACCGCGGATTGGCCGCGTTCGATGACCAGGTCGGCTTCCCGGACCAGGATGTTGGTGGCGAACGTGCTGCCGCTGGCCTTGCGGCACATGCCGCAGTGGCAGTAATACATGAGCTGGGGGCGGCCGGTAATCCGGTAGGCCACCTTGCCGCAGAGGCAGGAACCGTGAAGCATGTCGTTTCCTCTCTTCATTGGGACACGGGCCTTTTGGCGTGGGCCGGAACATCTTGCGCGGACTCCAATCATCGCATGGAGCCGTCGCCGCGTCACAGGCCGGGCCGTGCCATCGCAACGGGCGCTTCACGATCGATCGGGCGATGCGACTTCCAGCACGGCGGAGCCCACCACGCATGCCGCACCTGCGATCTGCCAAGCGGTCATCGACTGGGCGGCAAGCAGGACGCTCGACACCACGCCGACCAGCACCTCGCCCATGAGCAGCAGTCCGAGCCGGGCCGGATCGATGCGCGTGGCGGCCCACAACAGGCCCATGAGGGACAGGCTCCACCACAGGACGCCCGCCGCGACGATCCATGCGACCACCATCCATGGCGTCGGACGAGGGCCGGCGATCGCGACCGTATGCCCGGCCGGCATCGCGACGATGACGATGACCTCGACCACGATGGCCCCCACGGCGAATGCGAGGGCACCGTTCGCCGGGTACATGGGGCGCCGGTTGCGTACGCCGACCGACATCACGGAAAACAGCACGCCGGCGGCCAGCCCCATCCATTCGCCGGTGCCAAGAGGCGAGGGCGGAAACTGGTCCCTGCCGAGCACCAGGACCAGTCCGCCAAGACCGATCGCCAGCGCGACGTAGCGCCGCCACGAAACCGGTTCGCGCAGCCCGAATTTCTGTATCAGCGTACTCCAGACGGGCGTGAGGTAAAAAAGCAGGATGACGGTGGTCACATTGCCATAGAGAAGTCCCACCGAATACAGGACCAGCGATGCTCCGCCGACAGCATCGAAAACCGCCGTCCACGCGTTCCAGCCTGTCGCCTGGCGGCCTTTTGCGACGGCCAGCGGCAACAGCAGCAGGCCCGCCACCGCGGTAATGGCCAATGGCCCCCATCCGCCCGGCAACAGCGTGCCTACCTGTTGGGCGGGCACCCAATACAGGCCCCACAGCACGCCAATGGATATGACGACGGCATTCGCGACGCCGTTACGGCCTTCTGCTCCTGCCTTTGCCGACACCCTCATCATCTGTTGCCACGCCGGGACCACGGGTCATCCAGTCGTCCACGTCGCGTGAGGATACCTTCGCCGTGGCCTGCTGTGATGGCCACGCCGGCGGACTGGGACGGACGGGAAACGAAACCGGGATATTGTTCCGCATTATAGGCGTTGGCGGGTGGTGGCGGGGAGCGTTCCTGTGGCGGCGCTGTGCCACTCCGGTATCATCGAACCGGCGTCGTCACTGCGTGCCCCATGAACGTGAAAGATACCGTACGGGTTGGCGTGCTCTTGTTGCAGCAGTTTTCATTCGCTGAACTTGGAAACGTCATCGAGCCCTTGTTCATCACCAACTGGCTGCTGGAAGAATCACGCTTCCAGTGGCGCCTGCTCGCCACGGAAGAGGGGCTTGTCACGTCCGCCAACGGCATTCCCGTCGCGGCCGAGTCCATATTGCTCGAGCCGGTCGATTTCGACAGTGTTTTTGTCTTGGCAAGCTTTGAAACCAAGGGTTTTTCGACAGACCGGAATCTCAAGTTCTGGCTGCGTGGTGCGGCCGGCACCGGCGCGGTTTTGTGCGGTATTGAAGGCGGGACGGAGGCACTGGCGGCGGCCGGGGTTCTGGACAGCTACCGTGTAACCATCCATTGGGACAATTTCGACGGTTTCAGTGAACGTTACCCCGACATCGACACGTGTCGGGATCTGTATGTCATCGATGGTCCGCGCATGTCGTGCGCCGGTGGCACGGCCGTGCTCGACATGATGTTCCACTGGCTGCGTCCGCAAATCGGAACCGTCATATTCAGCCAGTTGCAGAACCACATGATGAAGTATCAAACCCGGCATGGCAGCCTGCGCCAGGGAGTGGATATCGCCGACACGCTGACGAACGTACACCCGGTCGTCCAGCGTGCCGTGCAACTCATGCAGGCATCGCTGGAGGAACCGGTTCCGGTCGCGGACATTGCGCGGCGCCTCGGTGTTTCCGTGCGGCAGATGGAACGCCATTTTCGCAATACGTTGCGGACCTCGCCGTCCACGCATTATCTGCGCATGCGTATTGCACGTGCCCATCGCCTGCTGCAGCAAACCGACATGCCGATTGCACAAACCGCCGCCGCCACCGGGTTCCAGTCGCTCGAACACTTTTCGCGCACGTACCGCCGGTATTACGGCTGTCCGCCCAGCAAGGACCGGATCCAGACCATCCGCGCCCCCAGCATTGCCCGGGAACGCTAGCGCCCGCGGGCATGTGCGAGGCACCTACGAACCCGAGGATTTGTATACCGCATCGAGCGCCGGCTCGTCCCCGTCTGCGGTGGTCACGCCCTGCAGCCATCCCCGCACCGTGTCCGCGTTGGCGACGATCCAGTCCGAGGCCACCTGGTCGAGCGGCACCTTTTTGTATCCGTACTTGTATATCCATTCACTCTGCGTCTTGGCGCCAACGTACATCTGCTTCAGGAAGCGCGTCACGTTGGGGTGCGCATGCGAGAACGCCGGGTTGACGATGGTGGCGACCGAACTGCTCTTGCCCCACATCAACTTCGGGTCGCGCAGATATTTTATTTTGAATACGACATTCATCCAGTGGGGCCTCCAGGCCAGGAACACGATCCACTGATGGCGATGTATGGCATCGGTGACCTGGCTCATCATGCCCATGGTGCTGGAAGAAACGAGATGGAACTTCCCGAGGTCGTACTCGTTGGATTGAATTGCCTTGCTTACCAGTATGTTTCCGGCTCCGCCGGACTCGATCCCGTAAATCTTGTTCCTGAACCTGGCCGCGTGCTTGTGCAGGTCGCCGATTGAATGCACCCCGGCATTCCAGACGTAGGCCGGAACCCCCATGCCGTATTTGGCGTCGGGTATGTTGACCACGACCTGATCCACCTTGCCGCTTTTCAGCAACGGCTCGACGACGGGGTCGTTGGCCGGGTGCCAAACGGCCATGTCGACATCCGCGTCACCGCTGGCGATGCCCTTCATGGCAACGGCGACCTCCAGATTGAGGACTTCCGTCTTGTAGCCGATGGCATCCAGCAGCTGACTCGCCACGGCCGCCTTGACGATTTCGCCGGGCCACGGTGGCACCGCAAAGCGGACATTCCCGGAACCGGCGGCAACTGCCGCGCCAGCGGAACCGAGTGTCACGATGGCTGTCGCAAGGAGTACGCCTGCGACGGTACGAAATATGACAAGTTTCCTGCGTAATAAGGTAAACATGGTTTCTGCCCCATTGATAATTAAACATCAAATCGTTCGTATCCAATACTTCCCTATCGTCATTTTTCCAAAGGCCAATTGGAGCCACTTCCTGATTTCAACGCGTACGTCACCTCCTTCCGTGAAACATGCTTTGTTTTTCCGCCTCCAGCCAGGTCTTGTCCGAGCGATAGTACTGATGGGCGGCATCGACGAAGGGCTGGAAATCCCAAGGATGTGTCTTTCCGGTGTAAAGAACCTTTTGAATGAAAATCCGCCGCCGGTTGTCCAGCCTGATGTCGGATTCGATTTCATCGAAATTCCACCGGCCCGTGAGGTAGGCCCTGAAATCGTCTTCCAGGTCCCTGTGGTCCTGCGTGCCGGACAGGTTGTCCAGCTCATGCGGATCGCTGTCCATGTCGAATAGCAAGGCGTCGTTGGCCGATACGCGCACGTATTTGTACTTTCCCCGGCGTACCATGACGGCCGGCTCGGTGCGGCCCTCGAACATCATTTCCGAGATCGCCAGATCGGGCCACGTATCGCCATTGGCATCCAGCAGTGGGCGCAGGCTGTTGCCCTCCATGGGATCCACCCGTCGGGACAGCTCCAGTGCGTATCCATCCGTGGCCACATCCATGATGGTCGGAGCCACGTCGACGAGGGATGTGTTGCCCGCCACTCTCCGGGTCCCGGTCTGACCGGGAAATTTGATGATCAGGGGGATGCGCACGGACTGTTCGAACGGCGACATCTTGTACCATTGCCCACGCTCGCCGAGCATGTCGCCGTGGTCGCTGCAGAACACGATAAGCGTGTTGTGTGTTTGGCCGATACGCTCCAGTGTGTCCAGGACCCGCCCGATCAAGTCGTCCACGTAACTGATGTTGCCGTAATACGCATGCCGGGCCGCGCGGATCCGTTCCTCGGTTATCGCGTATTCGCCACGGTCGTAATGGCGATAAAGCCACGCGCTGTAGGCATCCCGCTGCGCCAGGGGAATGTTGGGTACTACGGGCAAGTCGATCTGATCGTCGGCATACCGTTGCCAGTAGCGACGTGGCGTGACGTAGGGATCGTGCGGTTGGCTCAGCGAATAGTTGAGATAAAACGGGCGACGATTTTCATCGGGTTGGCGTACCCAGTCGTAGAGCCACTGCGTTGCGCGACAGGTGACTTCCTCGTCGTGGTCCTGCTGTGCGGCGCGCTCCGCGATGCCCGCCCGGGTGACGTTTTCCAGGGTGTGGAAGAAGTCCATGGGTTCTTCCCCACGGTCCCAATCGCCGCTCATGCCGAAGTCCGCCATGCACATGTCCGAAGTGAGGCGGTCCTCGAAGCCATGCAACTGATCCGGACCGATGAAGTGGGCCTTGCCGGACAAGCACGTGTGGTAACCGCTGGCCCGCAGGTAATGCGCCAAAGTCGGGGTAGTGGACCTCAATTCGCCGGCGGAGTCGTAAACGTGAAGGGTGGAAGCGAGTTTTCCGGTCGCCATGGCCGCACGCGCGGGCACGCACAACGGACTGTTGGTATAGGCGTTGTCGAATGTAATCCCGCCCTTGGACAGGGATGCGATGTGCGGGGCATCGACAAGCGGATGGCCGTAGTTTGGCAGGAAGTGAGGCGCCAACTGATCGGCCATGATGTGCAACACGTTTGGACGGCGTTTTTCAGTCATGATCCAGCTACTCTGATCGGGTGGGAGAGCTTGCGGTCAAATCCGGTCTACGTTCATAAAGCGGCGACTGTTTCTGGTTTGTAGGTGACTTGCTCTCCATCCCGGAATCGGGTGTTGCCGGCGACCAGTGGCGATTCAACTCGGGTTTTTCGCGCCTTCCACCCGCGGGTGCTGGCGACCCGCGGGCAGGTGTGAACTGCCTACGCGCCCGGGGACGCGTAAACGGCATCAAATGCGGGCTTGCTTCCATCCGCAGTAGTGACACCATCCAGCCACTTTTTCAGCGTGCCCTTGTGTGACGCGATCCATTTGGAAGCGACGGTTTCAACGGGTACGTGCTTGTAGGCGTATTCGTATATCCACTGGCTCTGGGTCTTTGCCCCGATCACCATTTGCCTGAGGAAATGCGTGACGTTGGGATGCGTAGACACGAATTTCGGCGCAACGATGGTCACAACCGAGCTGAGGCCGCCCCAGAGGTTCTCTGGATCATCGAGGAATTTGATCTTGTAGACGATGTTCATCCAGTGCGGCCGCCAGCCAAGAAACACGATCCACTTGTGCTCGCTTATGGCGGCTTTGACCGCCCCCATCATTCCGGCCGCGCTGGAGGGGACGACCGTGAAGCCGGCGAGATCGTACGTGTTGTTCTTGATGGCTTTTATGACCAGCACGTTGCCTGAATTGCCCGGTTCTATGCCGTAGATCTTGTGATCGAATTTGGCGGCGTATTTGTGCAGGTCCCCGATGGAGTGCACGCCGGCTTTCCATACATAGTCGGGCACGGTCATGCCGTACTTGGCATTGCCGATGTTGACGACCAGTTGGACGACCTTGTGCGCCTTGATGAGCGGCATCACGATCCCGTCATTGATGGGGTGCCAGACCGCCATGTCGACGTCGACGCTGTCCGAGGCGACGGCTTTCATCGCGACGGGGCCGCTGACTTCGACGATGGACGTCTGGTAGCCGGCGGCCTTGAGGATCCTGGTAACGACCTCGGCCTTGACCTGCTCACCAGGCCACGGGGGCACGGCGAAACTTACCTTGGAGGGGCCGGCGACGGCGCCGGCGGAAACCATGACGCCCGCGGCGATACACGTCAGGGCGAGCAGCAAATATCGTACATTCCGGAAGCATGACATGAAGGTATCTCCCATATTCTGGATGAATGGCTGTTATGGAACATGGATGGTGCCTGCGTGGCTCAATGCCGGATTGATGCAAAGACCACATGCTGGATTGCGGTACGTCTGGATAATCCAACGGGTGCGCCGTTACACCCTTGCCAGGGCCGTACGGCGCCAATCCGGCGGGGTAACACCGCGTGTCCAGCGCGGCGTACCCCGTCAGGAATGAGGGTGTTTTTCAACCCGCATCGGGGACCATGCCCTCGGGCCACAGCGACTGGTATACGAGGGTATGGAAGTGGTGGACCAGGTGTTCACTCTCGTTGCTGCGCTGCGCATCGATCATGTAACGCCCTTGGTCATAGCCGAGTGAATGCAGGCCCTTCTGGACAGTCGTGTTG
>CAYOEF010000114.1:0-8253 GCA_964402805.1 uncultured Rhodanobacteraceae bacterium
CTGGCGCTGGCCGCCGGAGAACTCGTGCGGATAGCGTTCCATCGCCCGCGCGGACAGGCCGACCTCCTCGAGCAGTTCCGCGGCGCGCTTTTCACGCTCGGCGTCGTTCGCGCCGACGCGCAGGGCGCGCATGCCTTCCTGCACGATGTCGGCCACCCGCATGCGCGGGTCCATGGACGCGAACGGATCCTGGAAGATCATCTGGATCTCGTGGCGCAGGGCGCGCAGCCGGCGCGGGGAAAGCCGTGCCAGGTCGACGCCGTCGAACACCGCGCTGCCGCCGGTGGGGCGTTCCAGGCGCAGCAGGGCGCGCCCCAGCGTGGTCTTGCCGCAGCCCGATTCACCAACCAGGGCCAGCGTCTGCCCGGCACGGATGGTCAGCGACACGCCGTCCACCGCGCGCACGTGGCCCACGGTGCGCTTGAACACACCGCGCCGGATCGGGAAATGGACCTTGATGTCGGATACCTCGAGCAGAGGTCCGTCGGCCGTGCGCACGGCCTCGGCACCCATGTCGGCGCGCGCCTGCGCCGCGCCGTCCGCCCGTGCCGGCGCGCGGCCGGCGATGGCCGGATCGAACAAGTGGCAACGCACGCCGCCCGTGTCCGTCGGCACGAAACGCGGCGCGCGCTCGAAACAATCCGACCACGCGAAGGGACAGCGGTCGGCGAAACGGCAGCCGCGGAACGGCCGCGTCAGGGACGGGACCCGTCCCGGGATCACGCTCAGCCCGTGCCGGCGACGATCCGCGGCGGGGAGGGACTCGAACAACATGCGCGTGTAGGGGTGGCGCGGATCGGCAAACAGCGCGTCGCGCGAGGCGCTCTCGACGACGTGCCCGGCATACATGACGGCGACGTGGTCGGCGACCTGGCTCACCACGGCGAGATCGTGGGTGATGAGCAGCATGGCCATGCCGCGTTCGCGTTACAGGCGCGCCAGCAGCGCCAGGATCTGGCCCTGGATGGTGACGTCGAGTGCGGTGGTCGGCTCGTCGGCGACCAGCACGTCCGGCTCGCCGGCCAGGGCCATGGCGATCCCGACACGCTGCTTCATGCCGCCGGAAAGCTGGTGCGGATAGTCGCGGATGCGTTGCACGGGCTCGGGGATGCCAACCTCGCGCAACAGGGCCAGCACGCGCTCATGGCGTGCCCGCCCGTGCATGCCGAAATGGCAGCGCAGCACCTCGGCGATCTGGTCGCCCACGGTCAGCACGGGGTTGAGCGCGGTCATGGGTTCCTGGAAGATCATCGCCATGCGCCGCCCGCGTATGCGGCGCATCGCGTATTCCGGGAGGTCGAGCAGGTCTGCGCCCTCCAGTTCCACCGATCCGCCGACGATCGCGCCGACCGGTTCCGGCACCAGGCGCATCAGCGACAGCGCGGTCATGGACTTGCCACATCCCGATTCGCCCAGCAGGGCCAGCGTGCGTCCACGCACGAGGTCGAGCGACACCGTGTTGACGGCCTGGACCACGCCTTCGGGCGTGTTGAGCTCGGTATGCAGGTCGCGCACCCGCAGGATGGTGTCGGCGCTGCTCATGCCGTGGCCACACCCTGGCGCAGGCGCGGGTCGAAGGCATCGCGCACCACGTCCGAAAACAGATTGGCCGACAGGACCAGCGCCAGCATGAAGATGAAGGCGGCCGTCAACGGCCACCACACCACCGGGTCGCGGGCCAGTTCCAGGCGCGCGCTGTTGATCATGTTGCCCCAGCTGAACGTGGTCGGGTCCACGCCCACGCCGATGTAGGACAGCACGGCCTCGGCCAGCACCAGGCCGCTGAAATCGAGCACCACCTGGATCAGCACCAGGTGCATGACGTTGGGCAGGATGTGCCGCGCGAGAATGCGCAGATGGCGCACGCCAAGCGCCGTCGCCGCCTGCACGTACTCGATCTGGACGATCTTCAGCGTTTCGGCGCGCAGCACGCGGCACAGGTTGCTCCAGCTGGTGATGCCGAGAATCACGCACAGGAACAGCAGCCGGATGTCGGCGCGCGATGCCGAGCTGCCGAACAGGTCCGGATGGTTCTCGATGTACACCTCGAGCCCGAGGATGGCGGCCACGATCAACAGCACCCCCGGGATGGAACTGAGCGTGGTGTAGACGTACTGGATGGCATCATCCACCCGGCCGCCGAAATAGCCGGCCATCGGTCCCAGCAGCAGCGCGAAGGGCAGCATCACCAGGGTGGTGAGGGTGCCGATCAGCACGCCCGTGCGGATGCTCTTGAGGGTCATGTACAGCACGTCGCGGCCGATCTTGTCGGTGCCCAATATGTGGTACTCCCCGCCCAGGCTTGCCAGCAGGCCGACGACGATCGCCAGCACCAGGAAAGTCGCGAGCATGCTGCGCCAGGCAATCACGGTGCGGCCACGCGCCAGTGCCCGTGCGAGTGTCCACGGTGAACGACGCGTCAGCGCCGCCGCCGCAAGCACGCCGCCCAGGGTCACCAGCAGGGTCGCCAGCACGCCCCACCCGGCCCCGCGCCAGATCCTGGCCACGATGTCCGCCTCGCGCGAATGCCCCGGGCCGAGGTCCGCCCCGCCATAGGCGAGCGGCGGATAGGTGAACACCGTCCTGCCGTCCGGTTGCGTCACCATCTCCTTGACGTACAGGTGCGTCGCGAACGGCGCGGAATAGGTCTTCTCCGCGTGCTTGCGCAGCGCCGCGGTCAGGGTGTCGAACACGCTGACCACCTGTGGGCCGTAGCGCACCACCTTGCCGCTCGCATTGGTCACGGGCGGCTGGTAATGGATGGAGTCGAGCACCGTGACCGCAAGGAACACGCCCAGGATCACCGCCGTCGCCGCCCCCATCGGGCGCCCGAACACGCGCCGCCACGGCTCGCGCAGGCGCGCGTGGCGTGCCGCGTGGACGACGTAGAACGCCAGCCCCAGCAGGAGCACGTACAGCAGCACGTCGGTGATGAGCGGATGCCACATGGTCAGTTCCCGCCTCCGTGCGTGATGGTGCGCATCGCGTGCATCAGGCGAGCCTCACCCGCGGATCGACCAGCGTGTAGGAGATGTCGGTCAGCAGCAGGCCCACGATGTACAGCAGCGACCCCAGGAACACCATGGCGCGCACGACGGCGAAATCCTGCGCCTGGATCGCATGGATGGTGTACGCACCCAGCCCGGGGATGCCGAAAAACGATTCCATGATCAGGCTGCCCATGAACAGCAGCGGCAGCAGCACGACCACGCCGGTGAGGATCGGCAACAGGCCGTTGCGCAGCACGTGCTTGAACAGCACGCTGAACTCGGACAGGCCCTTGGCGCGCGCCGTGCGCACGTACTCCTTGCCGTATTCCTCCAGGAAAATGGTGCGATACCAGCGCGTGCTCGCCCCGATGCCGCTGATGAGTCCCAGGAACACCGGCAGCACCAGGAACTTGAACGCGTCCCAGCCGCCCGCATAGCCGGAAATCGGCACCAGTTGCGCCTCGATGGAAAAGAAATACTGCCCGGCGATGATGTAGAAAAGCGGCGAAATCGACATCAACAGCACACACAGCGCCACCCCCCAGTGGTCGAGCCGCGTCGAGCGCAACATCACCAGCAACAGTGCAAACGTGATGTTGACCAGCAGCCCCACGATCAACGTCGGCACGGCCAGCGCCAGGCTCGGACCCATGCGGGTGACGATGGCATGGCCGATGTCACGCCCCGAATCGGAGCGGCCGAAGTCGAACCACAGGACGCTGAGCGACTTCTTGTAGAAAATCGTGTCGGTGAACTTGTCGATGCCGCTGGCGCCGGCATTGAACATCAGCGGTTCGGCGTAGCCATGCGCCTCCATCCAGTGCTGTATTTCCACCGGCGAGACGCGTTTCGCGCCCAGGTGCATGCGTGCGATGTCCTGCGGCGAGTTGACGCCGAAAAACAGCCCGAAGGTGATCAGGTTGACGCCGATCAGCACGGGAATGGCGTACAGGATGCGACGGATGATGTAGGCCAGCATCAGCGCCTGCCCCGGCCGGTACGGCGCGCGCGCCGGCGGAAAGTGACCACGGCGGGCGCGACGACCAGCACCAGGATGCCGCCGCCCGCGGCCAGCGGCCACAACACCGGACGGTTCCACCGGGCGCGCTGGCGGGCGCGCTGCACGGCATCCAGGCGCAGGTACTTCACCGTGTTGTTGGCCATGGTATTGATCTGGCGGTTCCTGAGCCAGGCGTGCTGCAGGGTGTAGGACTTCGGATAGAACCCCCAAACCCACGGCGCATCGCGACGCAGGATGTGCACCATCTCGTGGATCACCGCCGCACGCTCGGGGCCGTCGGGCAAAATGCGCATCTTTGCGTACAGCGCATCATAGGCCGGATTGTGGTAGTTGGCCGCGTTGACGCCACCATGCTTGACCTTGCCGTTGGGCCCGTAGAGCAGGAACAGGAAGTTCTCCGGATCGGGATAATCGGCCAGCCAGCCCATGAAGAAAAGCTGCACGTTGCCGGTATCCATCTTTTGCTGCAGGCGGTTGTACGTGGTGCTGCGGATGACCAGCCGGATGCCTATCTTCGCCAGTTGCTGGCGGTACCAGGCCAGGCGCGCACCGGCGCCGGGCCCGTCGCCGGTGGTATCGAGGTTCAATACCAGCGGGTCGCCGGTCGCCGGGTTGATGCCGCCGGGATAGCCGGCTTCGGCAAGCAGCTTGCGCGCATCGGACAAGGGCTTGCGCACGGCCTTGCCGTCCACCCAGTCGAACACATAATGGTTGTAGCCGTCGGGGCCGCTTTCATGACCGAAAATCTCGGGCGGAATGGGCCCCTGCGCCGGCACGCCGCGCCCGTTCAGGAAGATGTTGATGAAGTCGTCGAAATCGATGGCAATCGATATGGCGCGCCGCAGCTTGCGCGCCTTTTCGCTGTAGCCGCCCACCACGTCGTCGAGCATGTTGAAACCAACGTAGAACACGCTCTGCGTCACCGCGGTCTGCAACTGGATGCCGCGCTTTTTCATGGGCCCGGTCAGATTCGCCTGCCCGCCGCTGTTGAACTGGATGACCTGGTCGAAACTGTCCGAGTTGATGCCGGACAGGTCGTAATAGCCCTGCATGAACTTGTTCCAGTACGGGATGCTCTCCAGTTCCAGGCTGTAGACCACCTTGTGGATGAACGGCATCGGCTTGCCGGCGTCGGCCAGCAGGCCGGCCTTGGCGTCGCCCGGTGCGCCACGCGACGGATACGGCTCGCCACGGAAATTCGGGTTCGCCACCAGCACGATGCGCCGGTTGGGCTGGTTCTCCGTCATCATGTAGGGGCCGGTGCCAACCGGAAAGGTGTCGATGTCGATGCTGCGGTCGCGCAGCACCGGCTGGTTGTAAAACCGCAGCGCCTCGACCGGCATGGGCGCGAAGAAGGGCATCGCCAGCCAGTACTTGAACTGCGGATAGCGACCCTTGAGCGTGATCTGGAACGTATAGCGGTTGACGACCTTGAGCCCGGCCATGTCGATGTGGGCAAGGTCCAGGAAGGCGTTCGGACCCTTCCGCGCCACCAGTTTCTTGCGCGCCGCCTCCACCTCTTTGGCAAACGCGTTGAAACCTTCGATATGCGCCGCCAGCAGGCTGAAGATGGGCGAGGCGACGAAGGGGTCCGCCATGCGCTTGATCTCGTACACATAGTCGGCAGCCACGACTTCGCGCGTACCCAGGTGCTTGAAATCCATGGGTGAATCCATGCCGGCCACGTCCGCCCGCGTGAGATGCATGTACAGCGGCTTGCCGTCGGCACCGGTCGCGAAGGCGGGATGCGGCTGGTAGTGCATGCCAGGCCGGATGTGGATGGTCCAGACACTCTTCGCCACCTCGCCGGCCGGCGCATCGTGCGGCAGCGGGTTGCCCTTTGCGTCGAGCAGCACCGGCTTGGGCACGGCCGTCGCCGTCAGCGGCACCAGGGTGTAGGGCCGCAACAGGTAGTGGTATTGCAGCGGTGGCTCGTAGATCTGGGCGAGGTAGCGGATTTCGTCTTCCGAATACGCCTTGGCCGGGTCGAGGTGCTTGGGTATGGACGAATAGCCGAGATACAGCGTGTCCGAGTCGACGCCCGCATGCGGATACGGGTTGTTCCAGACCTGGCCGCACCCGGCCAGCAGCAGCACGCACAGGCATGCAAGCCAGCGCGCCACACGGCCGCTTCCCTTTCCCCGCCTGGCCTTCCCGCTCGCCAACTACGCGCCCTCGCACACCGTCATCGTGACTGCACGGCAGCTTACCCCAAGGCCGGCGGGACGCAAAAAAACGGGGCCCGGGACCAGGGACCGGGAAAACCCGGCACGCGCAGGAGCCTGCCTGCAGGCGGTGGCATCAGCGTCCGGGATGTCAGCGACCCGCCGTGCGCAAGCGCAAGCGCACGTCGTCACCGAGCCGGCAGTGGTCGGCCAGCACCAGGTTCCAGCGCTCGCGCATGGACGACAACGCCGGCAGTTTCAGCAACGGGAGGGCGGCATCGCCAAGCAGCACCGGCGCCACGTAGACCAGCAGTTCGTCCACCAGTCCGGCCGTGAGCAAGGCGCCGCACAGGGTGGGACCGGCTTCGACCTGCACCTCGTTGCAATCGCGCGCAGCGAGCAGGCCGAGCGCGGCGGCAAGATCCAGTTCTCCCCCGCGCGCGGCAACCGGTTCGCATTCCACGGCCGCCAAGCGTGCATCACGGGCCGCCCCGGCGGCATGCAGCAGCACGGTGGGCGCCGATCCGTCGAGGACATGGCTTCCGGCCGGGGTACGCAGGCGGGCGTCGAGCACCACGCGCAGTGGCGGTGCGACCGGTTCATCGAGGCGCACGGTAAGGCGCGGGTCGTCCGCCAGGACCGTCCCGACCCCGGTGAGGATGGCCGAACTGCGCGCCCGCCAGCGTTGCACGTCGGCACGCGCGGCGGGGCCGGTGATCCATTTCGATTCGCCATTCGCCAACGCCGTGCGTCCGTCCAGGCTCATGGCCAGCTTCACCCGCAACCACGGGCGGCCGCGTTCCAGGCGGCTGAAGAATCCGATGTTGAGCTCACGTGCCGCCGCGCCGAGAAGCCCGGTTTCCACCCTGATTCCCGCGCCACGCAACCTTGCCAGGCCGCCGCCGGCCACCTTGGGATTCGGATCGGCACAGGCCGCGACGACGCGCGCCACCCCGGCCCGGACCAGGGCATCGGCGCACGGCGGCGTGCGCCCGTGGTGCGAGCAGGGCTCGAGGGTCACGTAGGCGGTCGCGCCACGGGCCCTGGCGCCCGCCGCGCGCAGGGCATGCACTTCGGCGTGCGGCTCGCCCGCACGTTCGTGCCAACCCTCGCCCACCACTTCGCCATCGCGCACGAGCACGCAGCCCACGCGCGGATTGGGTTGGGTGGTGAAGAGCCCGCGCGCCGCCAGCTCCAGGGCACGGGTCATATGCTGTTCGTCGGTCACCGCGCGCATTCACCTGTCACGCGGGGCGGGCCAAAGCCTGCCGCGCAGGTCATGATTCGTGCTTGCCGCCGACGCCCAGCAGCGGCAGCTGCTTGTCATTCAGGGCCGGCAGGTCGCGTTCCAGCTTTTCGACCTCTTCGCGGAAGGCCTGCACGTCCTCGAACTTGCGGTACACGGAGGCAAAGCGGACGTAGGCCACCTGATCGAGGTTTTTCAGCTCGCGCATGACCAGTTCGCCGACGTGGCGCGAGGCCACTTCCCGCTCTCCGCCACGGCACAGGTCGTTGATGACCACGCGCACCGCCGCATCCACGGCGTCGGTGGTGACCGGCCGCTTCTGCAAGGCACGCTCGAAGCTCACGCGCAGTTTGCCCTCGTCGAACATCTCGCGCCGTTCGCCGCTCTTGATGATCGTCGGCAGCTTGAGCTCGGCCGTCTCGAACGTGGTGAAGCGTCCGCCACAAGCCGGGCATTCGCGCCGCCGGCGTACCGCCGCGCCATCCTCGGCAAGCCGGGAATCGACCACGCGCGTGTCTTCGTGCTGGCAAAACGGACAGTCCATGGTGCGCAACCGGGTTCACTCGTTGCACGCAAGTTTAGGCCAGCGTCCCCGCCCCGCGCCAACCCGTCAACCCGGCGCCGCCACGATCAGCCGTAGACGGGGAATTTCGCGCACTGTTTCTGCACGTTCTCCCGTACCTGCGCGAGCACGACCTCGTCCTGCGGGGCGTCGAGCACGTCGGCAATCCATCCCGCCAGGGCGACGCAATCGGATTCCAGATAACCGCGCGTGGTCGCCGCCGGCGTGCCGATGCGCAGGCCCGAGGTGACGAACGGCTTCTGCGGGTC
>CAYOEF010000115.1:0-8080 GCA_964402805.1 uncultured Rhodanobacteraceae bacterium
CGGCCAGTCGGCCAGTCGGCCAGTCGGCCAGTACGATGGTGTCGGTCGCAAGGCGCGGATCCAGGGAAAAACCGGCGTCGGCTGAACTCATGCGGTGCGGATTTCGAGTGCGGCAGCGGGATTCCATGACGACGAGCATGCCCGGAGTCGGGTACATGCCTGCCGCCGGCGCTTTGGCGTGGGCGGTACCATGCCCGCCCACGCCGTCGTTCGTGTGACTTATTTGCCCGCACTGCGTGTGTTGCGGCGGGGATGGTGCCTGCCGTCGCCGCGTTTGGATGCCTGGACATGGCCGGCCGCGTGTGCGTGCTGGCGTTTCGGCTGGGCGTGCGGGCGCCGTGACGGGCGCGCGCTCACATTCCGGGGGCGTGACGGGCGTCGCTTTTGCTGCGGACGCGCGTTGCCGTCCAGCCGCAGCGGCTGGCTGGGCTCGTATCCGGCGACCGAAACCATCTCGATCGGATCCTTGAGGATCTTCTGGATGTCGCGCAGCAGGCCGGCCTCCTCGTTGCTCACCAGCGAAATGGCCAGGCCGTGGGCGCCGGCACGTCCGGTGCGCCCGATGCGGTGGATGTAGTCCTCGGCCACCATGGGCAGGTCGTAATTGATGACCAGCGGTAGCTGCTCGATGTCCAGCCCACGCGCGGCGATGTCAGTCGCGACCAGCACGGTGACGCGATGGGTCTTGAAGCCTTGCAGCGCCTTGGTGCGCTGGTTCTGGCTCTTGTTGCCGTGAATGGCCGTGGCGCGCAGGCCGGATTGCCCGAGAAAGCGCACCAGCTTGTCGGCACCGTGCTTGGTGCGGCCGAACACCAGGGTCTGGCGGCGGCTGTCCTCGGCCAGAATGTGCAGCAGCAAATCACGCTTGCGCTCGGCGTCGACGGGGTGGATGCGATGGCTGACCGTGGCCGCCACGGCATTGGGTGCGGTCACCTGCACCTTTACCGGATCGCGCATGAAGTGTTCCGCCAGTGCCTTGATGGGGCCGGCAAACGTCGCCGAGAAGAGCAGGGTCTGGCGCTGTTGTGGCAGCTTGGCGACGACTTTGCGCAAGGCGGGCAAAAAGCCCATGTCGAGCATGCGGTCGGCCTCGTCGAGCACCAGGATCTGCACATGACGCAAGTCCACCGCGCCATGTTCGAGGTGGTCGATCAGACGGCCGGGAGTGGCGACCAGCACGTCGACACCCTGTTGCAGGGCCCGCAACTGGTTGCGCATGCTGACACCGCCGAAAATGGCCGTGCTGCGCAGTGGCAGGCCCTTGCCGAGATCACGCACACCGGCATGAACTTGCGCGGCCAATTCACGCGTTGGCGTAAGGACGAGTGCGCGTGGATGTTTGCCGACCTGGCCGCCGTCTGCCGCGCGGGGCGGGAACAGGCGTTGCAGCAAGGGCAGGGCGAAAGCGGCGGTCTTGCCGGTGCCGGTGGGGGCGCTGGCCATGACGTCGCGTCCGGCCAGGATTGGCGGGATGGCCTCGGCCTGGATCGGCGTGGCAGCGGTGTAGCCGTGCGCCTCGAGTGCGCGCAACAGCACGGGCATCAGCCCGAGAGATTGGAAGTTCAAAGACATGCTCCAGATGCGGATGTTCCGGACTCGCCGAAACATCGTGGTTACCCGGAGCGTTCCCTGCGAACCGCGCTGCGAGTGGATGGGTGGGGCGGACGGTACCGATTGCCCGTCCGGGACGCGGTCTGATGCCGAGCGGGTAGCACGTGCGCCGATACCACGGACGTGGCAACGGCATACTGCGCAATGGGAAGTACGGCAGGCAGATCCGGCGTAACTGACCAATTTTACACGAACTCGCGAATCCCAGCTCACCTTTGGCAAGATTCATCACCCGATCACCGCGACTCTATCCGTGTCGCCACCAGCAGCGGGTCTGCGTCATGTCATGTCCAAGTGGCGGGTGACTGCATGGCCATGCCCCTCCATGGTCGCGGTCGCCAAGGCGGCCTCGCGCTGAATCAAGGTCCGCGGACTTCGTGCAGGACCACGGAGCGCACGGTGGTACCGGTGGCTTCTTCTGCCTGCTGCAACAGATCATCGTCGAGGGTAATGGCGGTTCGCATCATGGAATTTCGCCGCAATGGCGCGGTTTGCGTATCGCAGCTCGCATCATGTGATACATCTTTTGATGTCTGGCCCGAAGCACCGATCGCGTGCATAGTCCCGGTACTTGGCGCCAGTGCCCCGGGAGGTCAGAACAACCCTGCTGACAGGCCGGCGGCCAGGGTGGCACCCAGCTCTGCGCAACGGGCGCGATCATCCGGACCAATGTGCTTGGGAGCCAGGATACGCTCGGGAGTCTGGGCGTGGGTACACACGACCAGTGTCGGTGCAACCTGGGTCAGGCGCCAGCCGAGTGCAATGCGTTCAAGCTGCTGCAGGGCGCCTTGCCCGTCGCTTCCCGCGCAGATCATTGCCGCGTAGGACCGCCCGTTGAGTTTGCCCAGTACCGGGTAATAGCAACGATCGAAGAAGTCCTTCATCATGCCCGCCAGGGTGGCGAGATTCTCTGGCGCCGCGAACAAATAGGCATCACCGGCGAGCAGGTCATCCGGGCCGGCATCCGCGGCGCGTCGAACGTTGACGTGGACGTCATCGGCCACCGCACGGGCATGCCCGGCCGCGGCTTCAACCATCTGCCGCGTCCCGCCGGTCTTGCTGTGATAGACCACCAGCAACGTCTTCATGAAGGGAGTTTGCCCGGGACAGGTACGACAGATGGTAAACAAAAGGGGTGCAGCATTCCTGGCGACCGGTGTTGAGGCCTGGCAGGCCGCCTAGTTGGCGTGACGCCGCCATGGGCCTGCGGGTGACCCTGCCGGCCGGTACGGATGACTGGACAGGCGCCCGCACACCACGCCGCGATAATTTCAGGGATTCGACCGGGCCCGTCGTGAGCGACCGGCACGGAAATGCCGGCTGCCTGGGACATTCATACGCGCCAAGGATCGCTGCAGGTGCTGCTGGACTATGAACTAATGGAAGTATACATTAGCGAGCCGGACACGGCGCAAGCCGTGATGGCCGCCAGCAATGGCGGTGAACGTGCGCGCACGGCAACGAGGCAGATCATTTCGCGCTTGACGATCATCTCGATCAACTCGCCGCACTCGTCGGTGACTTCATCGCGCGTCATAGTTATCGAATACGCGTTGCGCCACCAATTGCGCCGCCATGCCAGCAAGGAGAAAAAAACCATGGCAGTTTTGTCCATCAAGCAACGCCTCGACATCCACGCAGTCGACGCTGGCGCCTATGCGCCAATGATCGCGCTGGAAAAGTATGTGCACGCAGGAAGTATCAGCGATGCCTTGATCGATCTCGTAAAGCTGCGCGCCTCGCAGATCAACGGCTGCGCCTATTGCCTGGCGATGCACAATGAGGAAGCGCGCAAGGATGGTGTGGAGCAACGGCGTATCGACGTGCTGTCCGCTTGGCGCGAGGCAGCCGGTATCTACTCGGCGCGTGAACAGGCGGCGCTTGCATTTACCGAGGAAGTGACGCGCATCGGCGAAAGCGGTGTCAGCGACCCGACCTGGGATAACGTCCGGGCTGAATTTAGCGACCAGGAGATCGTGCACCTACTGATGGCGGTCTGTGCCATCAACGTGTGGAATCGAATGGCGATCAGCGTCCACCTCGATCTCCCGTAAGGGGTTCATCGTGTGGGTGCGTGGGAACGGCAGGGCGAAAGCGGGCTCGTTACCCTTACCCGCGGAGCGTCGTCGACGCATGCTGCGTGATGGCAAGACGCACCGGAAGCGCGGGTCTTGCCTATGTCCCGGCATCGCGAGAAGTCATCCATGCCGATGCCGCCGGCCAAAGCAGGGGTGCTGCAGCGTCGTGCCAAGGGCACAAGATCCGGTTGCATCGCGACCCGGACCACTCTCGTGAGAGAGCGCCAGCGGGTCGGGTGTCGCGATATTGATGGCGGCAGGCAAGGTGGGTTGGTGAACCGTGGTGATGAATGGCAGGTGGCTCTTCTTTACCAGATCGCGTGCTGCCGCCATTTGGAGAGGGTACTCGCGCGCAGCGAGTTTACTCCGGGCCGGTTGGGTGAAGCATTTACGGTGGCAGGTTCGCCAGATCAGCGCGTGTCCGTCGGCGGCCGCAATTGCCGGAGACTGACCTGATGATGTCGTTACTGTGTCGCATCAGCGTACTGATACTCACGTTAGCACTTGCAGCGTGCTCGCACTCACACCCGGCTGACCAGACGCAACCGGCGCCTGCCGTGAAAGTCATTACGGTGAAAGAACAGACGGTGCCCCTGACGCACGACTTCGTGGGCCGCCTCAGCGCTTACCGCACGGCCGATGTCCGTGCGCGCGTAGCGGGCATCCTGCTGAAACGTGCATACAAGGAAGGGCACGAAGTCAAAAAGGGCCAGTTGTTGTTCCTGATCGATCCAACACCCTTCAAGGCGGCTCTGGCGAGTGCCGAGGGCAAACTTGCCCAGGCCAGGGCCACCTATATCAACGATCGTGTGAACGCCGCGCGCATGCGTAAATTGGCGCCCAAGGGGTATGTCTCGCAAACGGACCTGGACAATGCCGAAGCAGCGGAACGCACATCCAAGGCCGCGATGCAGACGGCCAGGGCGAACGTCGAGACTGCCAGAATCAACCTCGGTTATACCCGTGTCACCTCCCCGATTTCCGGGCGCGCCGGAGAACAACAAGTCACTGAGGGCGCCCTGGTCGGGCAGAATACCGATACGCTCCTGACAACCGTCAGCCAGGTCAATCCGCTATACATCAACTTCACCATCAGCATCGGTCAACTGAATGACCTGCGTCAGGCTGAAGCCGATGGCGATATCCAGCTCACTGCGCCGGATCAGACGAAAGTACAGGTCTCATTGCCCGACGGTATTGTTTACCCGCTTCTCGCAACATTGGACTTCTCGTCACCCACGGTGGACGCCGCCACGGGAACAGTCAAGTTGCGCGCCGTTTTGCCCAACCCGCATTTCAAGCTTTTGCCCGGGACCTTCGTCACCCTCAAGGTGCGTATGGGCAAGCGCCATGACGCGCTGCTGGTCCCGCAAGTGGCATTGCAGCGTGACATCAAAGGACCTTACGTCCTGACCGTCAATCAGGGCGGCAAGGTGGTTCAAAAGCGTGTCGTTACCGACGGAATGCACGGCAACAAGTGGATCGTCACCCATGGTCTTGACGCCGGTGACCAGGTCATCGTCGATGGTATTCAGAGTGCTCGCATCGGCCAGCCGGTCACGGTGCAGTCACACGACGTCGGGACCACTGCTGCCCAACCAATCGTGCGGTCGAGGCCAGCGTCTGCCGGTCGTAGTGTCAACACGTATTAACAGATCACTTCGATGTCCAATTTTTTCATTGATCGGCCGATTTTTGCCTGGGTCATCGCGATCCTCATTATCCTTGGCGGCGTTGTTTCGATCTCTCGTATGGGCGTGCAATCCTACCCCGACATCGCCCCGCCGGAGGTTTTCGTCGTAGCCCATTATCCGGGTGCCAGTGCGGTGACAACGGAAGGGTCGGTGACGCGTGTCATCGAGCAACAGCTGACTGGCATCGACAACCTGATGTACTTCACCTCGACGACCAGCTCCATTGGCCGTGTCGCGATCCGGCTCTTTTTCAAGCCGGGCACGAATCCGGATATCGCTGCCGTGCAAACGGAAAACCAGGTTTCGCGAGCGCAGCCTCGATTGCCGACGGAAGTTGTGCAACGGGGCGTGGTCGTCACCAAGGCGAACCCCGACATTGTGATGGCCGTGGCGTTACGTTCGAATAATCCTTCGATCGGCCGCAGCCGGCTCAACGACATCGTCGCCTCGCAAGTGCTCAATCCGATTGGACGCTTGCGCGGCGTAGGCAAGACACGCCAGTTCGGCAGCGAATATGCCATGCGTATCTGGCTCAACCCACGCAAGCTCCATGGTTACGACCTGTCGGCAACGCAGGTCGAGCAGGCCATCCAGGCACAGAACATCCAGTTTGCCGCCGGCAAGTTGGGTGCGGATCCTGCCGTCAAGGGATGGGGCACGACGGCCAACGTCAATAGCTCCGGCTTATTCTCCACGCCACAACAGTTCCGCAACATCATCTTGCGCTCCAATCCCGACGGCACCGTCGTAACGCTCGGTGACGTCGCCAAGGTTGAATTTGGCCCACAAAGCTACGGATTCAATACCACGTTCGACGGGAAGCCTATCAGCGCATTCGCCGTGCAGTTGCTGCCGGGTGCCAATGCGCTGACGGTCGCCAGGGAAGTACGTCGCAAAATGGCCGAACTACAGGCAGGCTTTCCGCACGGTGTGCACTGGTTCGTCCCGTACGATACGACGACGTTCATTCACGTGTCGATCGACGATGTGTTGATAACGCTGGTCGAGGCGCTGGCGCTCGTATTCATCGTGATGCTGATTTTTCTTCAGAATTTTCGCAGCACGCTGATTCCGGCCATCGTCATTCCAATCGCCTTGCTCGGTGCCTTCGTTGGTCTGGACGCCCTGGGCTTCACTATCAATCAGCTGACGCTTTTCGGCATGGTGCTGGCGATCGGCCTGGTGGTCGACGATGCAATCGTCGTCATCGAAAACGTCGAACGCATCATGAGCGAAGAGGGCTTGTCGCCGCGTGACGCTGCTCGCCAGGGCATGAAGGAGATCAGTGGCGCGGTCATTGCCATCACCTTGGTTCTGGTTGCCGTTTTTGTCCCCTCGGCACTACAACCCGGTTCGACGGGCATCATTTACCGTCAGTTTGCGATAACGATTTCGATCGCCGTTGTCTTTTCGGCATTCCTGGCCCTTACCTTTACGCCGGCGCTTTGCGCCCATTTTCTGAAACCACGGCAACGTTCACGACACAACGTCCTGGCCCGCGGATTCAATGCCGGCTATGCCTGGACCCATGCCCGGTACCTGCAGGTCGTGGCCGCCGCCCTTCGCCACACGCCAACCTGGATGATCGGGTTCGTGATCGTTGCGGTGTTGGCGGGGTTTCTCTACTTGCAGGTGCCTGGCAGCTTTTTGCCGCAGGAAGACCAGGGTTACATCATGGCCATGGTTGAGTTGCCGCCGGGCGCCACCAAGCAGCGTACCGATGCGGTGAATCGAAAAATATACGATATCCTGAGAAAGGATCCCGCATTTAAAAACATCATGCAGGTTACGGGCTTCAGCTTTCAAGGAACCGGCGAAAATGTTGGTTTGGCGTTCATCCAGCTCAAAAACTGGAACAGGCGCAAATTTACGGCGGCCCAGTTGATCCCGCGCTTCAACGTACAGCTGCATAAACACATTCATGGCGCCAGGGTACTTGTGGTAAATCTGCCAACCGTCCATGGCCTCGGTCAGTTTGGTGGCTTTAGCATGTACCTGCAAAACAAGAGCGGAACCGGTCGTGGGCCATTGCGTGAGGGCTTCAATACGTTGCTGGCCAAGGCGCGGCAAAGCAAGATATTGAGCAACGTCAGGGAGAATCAGTTGCCTCCCGCACCGCAACTGCAGGTCAGCATCAACCGTGTGCAGGCGGCATCCATGGGGTTGTCGGTCGCGGATATTTCGAATGCGCTCAGCCTGATGCTGGCGCCGGTCCAGGTCGACCAGTTTTTCGCCGAAAATCGCATGAAGTTTGTGATGATGGAGGCGGCTGCACCATTTCGCATGAGCAAGCGGGGCTTCTCCCAATTTTATACGCCCAGTTCCACGGAGATCGGGCCTGATGGCGAACCGTTGATGGTGCCGATTGCGAACGTTATAAGAAGCCACTGGACCGTTGCACCGCCGTCGCTGGCAAGTTATGACGGCAACCCCGCCATCGAGGTCGACGGCTCCGCCACGGTCGGGCATGCAGCGGGGCAGGCCATGTCGGCGATTGAGCACATTATCAAGAAGAACCTGAGCGGAAACATCGGGTTCAATTGGGTTGGCCAGTCGCTTCAGGAGCAATTGTCTGGCAATGCCGCCACCATGTTGCTGTTACTGTCCGTACTGGTGGTGTTCCTGGCGCTGGCGGCATTGTACGAGAGCTGGTCGATTCCGGTTTCGATCATTCTCATCATTCCTCTGACGCTCCTG
>CAYOEF010000116.1:0-8047 GCA_964402805.1 uncultured Rhodanobacteraceae bacterium
GCTGACCACAAGCAGAGCATGGAAACGGTGCCCGCCATGGGCGCATTGATGGTGTGCGTGTGCAAGACGTCCTGTCGTACGCCGCCATCATGTCGATATGGAAGCCTGTAACCCGGATACGACCCGATGGGCCCGCCTACGGTGTATGTCGGTGCAGCCTGCACCACACGTCATCTCAGTCACCAGTTCGTGAATGCACGCCATTGATTGACCGTGCCAGTGTCGCGCGTGACAGGACGAGGGACGCTGCCGCAAACCGTTCCAGCCCAGAGGAATCCACCGCCACCACTGCGTTTCCACACGCCACGCAACACAACCCTGTCGACCGTGCACCACGCGGTGTTTGTGCCTGTTCGTGGCCGCGTAGAGGCGTCGACCGCCCGTACTTGTGCGGAGGATCAACTTGACTTGAAAGTCAACAGGAACGCAAACTGAATCGCTGCAACCTCGCGGATACCCGTTCGGGGTCGTTCCGCGAACTTCACAGGGGTCGCTCGACCCGTTCGATCACAAGGAGATTCTCCAGCATGAAGAACAAGAAACCATTCACCACCCTGATCGCGCCCTTGCTTGCCGGCGTGGCACTGTCCTTTTGCGCCATGACCGCAACGGCCGCCAGTTCACCGAGCAACACCATCGTGGTCGGCGCCGATACCACCTTCCCGCCGTTCGAAACCGAGAAGGATGGCAAGGTCATCGGATTCGACATCGACATGATCAAGGAGATTGCCAAGGAAGAAGGCCTGACCGTTCAAATCAAGACCATGCCGTTCAACGGTATCATCCCCAGCCTGCAGTCGGGGCAGATCGATGCTGCCGTGGCGGGCATCACCATCAAGACCGACCGCATGAAGCACGTCAACTTCAGCGATGCCTATTACAAATCGGGGCTGTCGATCCTGGTCAAGGCCAATTCGGACATCAACGGCTTCAATGATCTGAAAGGCCACGTGGTTGCCACCAAAAAGGCTACCTCTTCCGTCGATTACCTGACCCAGCACGGGTTCGATCTGGGTCATGTCAAGCAGTACCAGAACATCAGCGCCGCTTATCAGGCCCTGATGACCGGCAGCGCCGATGCGGTCCTGTTCGACAATCCGGTGAACGTCAATTTCAAGACCAAGCACAAGGGCGAGGTCAAGACCGTTGGCGGTTTGTTGACCGGCGAGTACTACGGTATTGCGATCACCAAGAAGAAGCCCGACCTGGTGGCCAAGATCAACGACGGCCTGGCCAAGATCAAGAAGAACGGCGAGTACAAGCAACTGTTCGTGAAATGGTTTGGTGGCGACACGAGCGCGGCCGTATCAGGCGTGAAGAAGCCGGCGGACGTCGCGGTGTCCGACTAAGCATGACGACGACCTGCCCGGCCCAGTACCAACCGACCGGGCAAGTTGCCGGGACGAGGGGAAGCGCCGGTACCAGCCGGCCCGCGGTGGATCGTCCGCCCCGGGTTTGCTCCGGATCACGAGCTGGCTGGCATCGAATCCGGACCCAGATCCAGATCCCGCTTCACAGCGCGCGATACGTTCGCCGTACCGCGCGCTTTCTTTTCCCGGCCACTCCAAGGCAAGGTAACCTGTGGAGACAAGACAAGCCTCATGAACCTGATCTGGAATAACATTCCCGTACTGCTCGATGGCCTGCGCCTGACGGTGCAATATTCGATCGCAGCCATCATCCTCATGGTCATCATTGGCCTGATCGCCGCCCTGATGCGGCTGTCGCGATCGCGAATCCTGCGCGGCATCGGCACCGCCTACGTCGAAGTTTTCCGCTCGACACCACTACTGGTGCAACTGTTCACCATCGTGCTGGGGTTGCCGGCCATCGTGCCGGTCAACCAGTGGTTCGGGCAGTTGCTGTACCCGATCATCGCCGCAGCGTTCACGCTGAGCCTCAATGAAGGCGCCTACGTCACCGAAATTATCCGTGCCGGCATCCTGGGGGTCGACAAGGGCCAGAAGGAAGCGGCCGCCAGCATCGGCATGACGGGCTTTCAGTCCATGCGCTACATCGTCCTGCCACAGGCATTCAAGCGCATGATTCCGCCGCTGGTCAACCAGGCGGCGCAAACCATCAAGGATACGTCGCTGCTGGCGCCAGTCGGTGTCATCGAGCTGGTCTATCAGGGCGAAGTCGTCATTGCGCAGACGTTTGCTTCCTTCCAGATTTGGGGAATCGTCGCCATTTTGTACTTCATCATCATTTTCTCCGTGTCGAAGTTTGCGTCCCATATGGAGAGGAGATTCCAACTTGATAAACGTTAAGGACCTCCACAAGTCATTCGGTAGCAACGAAGTCCTCAAGGGCATCGACAACCATGTCGACGAGCAGGAGGTGGTGGTCGTCATCGGACCTTCGGGCAGCGGCAAAAGCACGTTCCTGCGCTGCCTCAATGGCCTGGAGACCGCCACCAGCGGCGAGATCGAGATCGCCGGCATGGTCCTCACCGATCCCAAGACGAACATCCACAAGCTGCGCCAGCACGTCGGGATGGTGTTTCAGCAGTTCAACCTGTTCAAGCAGTTGAATGTGCTCGAAAACATCACGATCGGCCCGCGCAAGGTCAAGAAAGAGTCGGTCGAACAGGCCAACAAGACCGCACGCGAGTTGCTGGCGAAAGTCGGATTGCCCGACAAGGAGAAAAGTTATCCTGACGAGCTGTCAGGCGGGCAGCAGCAACGTATCGCCATTGCCCGCGCCCTGGCGATGAGGCCGGCGGTCATGCTTTTCGACGAGCCGACCTCGGCCCTCGACCCGGAAATGGTCGGCGAGGTGCTGCAGGTCATGAAAGACCTGGCCGTCGAAGGCATGACCATGGTGGTCGTCACCCACGAGATGGGCTTCGCCCGCGAGGTGGGCGACCGGGTCATCTTCATGGATGGCGGCTATATCGTCGAGGAAGGCGACCCGAAGCAGATCTTCAGCAATCCGCAAAAAGACCGTACCAGGGATTTCCTCGCGAAGATCCTGTGACGTGCCGTGCCTTGCCGGGGTGCAGCCAGCAATGCGTGGGTGGCGGCATGCCGCACCAGCGGTGCCACGCCATCACGACAGGATGTCCAGGTACTTCGCCACCGTGTGCGCAAGCCCGTCGTACAGGGCTTCACTGATGAGCGCATGTCCGATCGACACCTCGGCAAGCCCCGGGATCGCCTGCTGGAATGCGCCCAGATTGGCCTGATTGAGGTCGTGGCCCGCGTTTACCGCCAAGCCCGCCTGGTAAGCCAGGCGGGCGGTGCGCGCGCAGCGTTCCAACTCGTCGTGTATTTGTCCGTCGGCGAACGCCTCGGCAAAGGGTCCAGTGTAAATCTCCACGCGACCCACACCGGCCTGTGCGGCGAGCTTGAACCCATCCAACGTATCCGCACCGGCATCCACGAAAACGCTGACGCGAGAGCCCATGGCGCGCAACTCCCGGACGACTGCCGAGAGGCGCTCCACGTCCCGCGCAAGATCAAAGCCGTGGTCCGACGTGATCTGGTTGTCGGCATCGGGAACGAGCGTCACTTGCGTCGGCTTCACCGCGCCGACCAGCTGCATGAATCCCGGATAACCGTCGCGCGGCCCGGCAAACGGATTGCCCTCGATGTTGTATTCGCAGCGCCCGCGTACGACGCGTGCAAGCGCGTGGACATCGTCGGGGCGAATATGGCGAAGGTCGGGTCGGGGATGAACGGTGATGCCCCCACAACCGGCGGCGATGCAAACCCGCGCGGCGGAGCACACATCGGGGATGTCGCCCCCGCGCGCGTTGCGCAACACCGCTATCTTGTTCAGGTTCACACTGAGTACAGTCATGGGATTCGACCAATTTCCGGGTGAATGCGTGATCGTCTGTGTACTTGCCGGCAGCAGTATCGCCACTGGCCTGCGACTTGGAGGCCCCCAAGGGAAAAAAGGCACGTACCCGCAAAGGTACGTGCCAAACACATGAAAGGGAACAGCTATCCCGTCCTTGAGAAGTCACAGTTGGGGAGAACCAACACCTCATCCGACAGCCGTATGTGGAAATAGTTCACACCTGTTTCGACACGGCTACCGAAAACTAAGGATCCACGTTCGCGGTATCGCCTTCCCAAACGGGCATGAAATGGCGTATCGCCCGCATGCCGCCATGCCAGCACAAGGTCGTGAAGCCGTTACCGGGCACACACCAGTGCGCAATCCGCCATGCTCCGGGATCACTCTCGCCGCCATCCACGCACCGCAACAGCGGTTCCCCGCCCCGGATCGCGAAACGCACCTTGTCCAGACCGTAGGCGAGGCCGCGCCCATTGGCCTTCACGAAAGCTTCCTTCGCCGTCCACAGGCGGACGAATCCCGCCGCCCGTGCGTGTTCGGGCATTGCGGCAAGGCATGCATACTCATCGGCGCCAAAATAGCGCCGTGCCACCTGCATGTAGGAACGGCGCTCCTCGACGTACTGGACGTCCACACCAAGCCGCGGCAGGTTGCGTGCGATGGCAAGTACGGCCTTTTCACCACTGTGCGACCAGTTGAAATCCAGCTGCCCGGCGAATGTGCCCGCAAGTTCGGGACGTCCATGGGTACCGGCGCGCAGGCTCACGCATCGCGAGTGCACCCCAAGATACGCTGCCAGCACCCGCCGCAGGGGCTCGCGGCCGTCGATACGGCGCCGGGACAACCACCACAAGTGAATCATGGCGTGATCGAGGCCCGAAGCGAACTCCCGCGGATCACCACGTTGCACGACGGAAGCAATGTCCCTGGAATACGTCACGAAGGGTACTCAGTTTACGCGGGCGTCGCTCGGAAGAACCAGCCGCAGGCACGCATGGGAGGAAGTATCCGGAAGGGTACATCAGGCACGCCACGGCTCGCGCCGCCGTCATCGTGGCGTGTATGGCGACTCCCAAGACAGGCGCGGTCGCAACGGCCGGTACGACGGTGAAACAACGCAGCATTGCACGGCCACAGGAAACTGGCACCGCCGAACGGCCGGTGCCAGGAACCGTCACGGCCAGTCGGTCGCTTCGGGCCGTCAGTCCGTCACCGCAACTGCGGCCGGTGTCTTGACGGTTGGCACCGCGCCGCTGGTATCTCCGTTGAACCACTTGTCAAACAGTTGATGGTACACGCCACTCTTCTTGATCTTGGCCAGTCCGGCGTTGAGTTTGGCGAGCAACGCCGTCTTCTTCTTGTTGACGGCAATGCCGTAATACTCACCGGTAAGCAGTCCACCAACCACCTTCACGCCCTTGTGCCTGGATGCAAATGCGACATTGATAGGGTTGTCGTAAATCACCGCATCGGCGCCACCGGACACGAGCGCCTGGTAAACCGCGCTGGCGGTCTGGAGCTGGCGGACTGAAGCGAGATCGAAGCCATGCTGCTCAAGGTAGTCGACCGATGAGGTTGCCTTCTTCACGGCAACGACATGGCCCTTGAGGTCCGCGTAGTTCTTGATGTCCGAATCTTTCCTGACCAGGATCGACAGGCCCGACTTGTAATACGCATTCGTGAAATTGATGCGTTTCATGCGGTCCTTCTTGATCGTGATCCCGGATACCGCGGCGTCGACCGCGCCGGTTTGCAGGCTGGGAATGATGCCGCTCCACGGCATCACCTTGATGCGAATATCCAGATTCTCCGCCTTGGCAATGGCTTTGATCATGTCAATGTCGAACCCCACCACCTTGCCGTTCTTTTGCGATTCGAACGGCGGGGAAATGGTGTCGGTGGCGACCACGATTGGTGCACTGCCGCCGCGGGCGCTTCCCGCGACTGCAGCCACCGGAGCGCCCGCCAAAAGCGCAAGAGCCACGACACACGACGCAAGCAGACGGGACGGGGTTTGTTTTTCCATGACAGGTTTCCTTGGGTTTCGGGAGATTTGGCACATGGCAAGGCAGTTGCGCCGTGGGCGAACCACATCCGGACACGCAAACGTGCCTTGCTGAAACGTTTTGTTCCGGCCCGCCCCCCTGGGCAACTGGCTGCAGGCGTCGCGAGGTGTGGTGCAACGATCATCGCTGCACACAACCAGGCCGAGCCGGCACCGTCGTCTAATATGCGCCGCTATGCGTATATACGGCCGTACGGGCGGTGACGATACTCGCAGCGTGTGTTTGAGTAAAGTACTCCGTGGTTATTTGGGTATGTCCCGGACGACGAGCGACTACCCGTCCCTGCCCTCGCCGCCCCAACGCGTGCGCCGCCGACATCGTCGTGGTGCACACGGCGGCTGCAGGCATCCGGTGGGGTAACGCGAGGCCGGTGTGGCGGATCACCCGGCGTCGTCGAGTACAGCGGGCATGGGGTTCCGTGCCACGCTCGCATCGGGACGCGCAAGCAGGCTGGGTGGCACGTGCCACTGCCCGGGCCGAGCCGGGTCCGGTCGTTGATACGCGAAATCACGCGGCCACTGTCGGCCGCCCGGCGTCAAATATCGAGGTTCGCCACCTTGAGGGCGTTGGACTCGATGAAGTTGCGGCGTGGCTCGACAGCCTCACCCATGAGCATGGAGAACATGCGGTCGGCAGCGACCGCATCCTCGATACCTACCTGCAGCATGCGCCGTGTCTCAGGGTTGACGGTTGTCTCCCAGAGCTGCTCCGGATTCATCTCGCCAAGCCCCTTGAAGCGTTGGATGCTGCGGCCTTTCTTCGCTTCATCCATGAGCCACTGGCGCGCTGTGGAAAACTGGCTTACGGCACGCGAGGAACTGCCGCGACGCACCTCTGCCCCATCCTCGACCAGGCCGTGCAGCTCGCGCGACACAGCAAGGATTGGCGCAAAGTCCGGGCCCTCGAAAAAGGGCTGGGACAGAACCCAGGTGTGCTCCAGGCCGTGCTGCGCACGCATGACCACGATGGCGGGCGGTTGCCCACCGCTTGCCGGCCGAGGCTGAAAGCTGAAATGCGGTTTCCCGAGGCCTTCTCGTACCAGGCGCCGGTCGAGCTGCCCGAGCCATTCTTCCAACGCCTGCGTACTTTCCCACACGGCAGGCTCCAGCGGCGCATGTTCGAGCATCGCCATCCATACCGCCCGGTCGCAACGTTGCGTGAGATGCTCGATGCGATCCAATGCACGTTGATAATCGTGCAAGAGCTTCTCCAGTGCTTCTCCCTGGATCGGCGGGGCATCGACGCTGGCCACCAGACTGGCGCGCTCCACCGCACTGTTGATCAGGTAACCGTTCAAGGCGGCATCATCCTTGAGATACAGCTCCTGCTTGCCCTGCTTCACCTTGTACAGGGGCGGCAGGCCGATATACACATGTCCCCGCTTGATCAATTCCGGCATCTGGCGGTAGAAGAACGTCAACAACAAGGTGCGAATGTGCGCGCCGTCGACGTCGGCGTCGGTCATGATGATGATGCGGTGATAGCGGAGCTTGTCCGGGTTGTATTCGTCCTTGCCTATTCCGGTGCCGAGCGCGGTGATGAGGGTGCCAACCTCGGCCGAGGACAGCATACGGTCAAAACGCGCCTTTTCGACATTGAGGATTTTGCCCTTCAACGGCAATACGGCCTGGGTCTTGCGGTTGCGGCCATGTTTCGCAGAACCTCCCGCGGAGTCGCCCTCCACCAGGAACAGCTCGGACAATGCGGGATCCTTTTCCTGGCAATCGGCGAGCTTTCCAGGCAAGCCGGCAATGTCCAGAGCGCTCTTGCGGCGCGTCATCTCGCGCGCCTTGCGCGCGGCCTCCCTGGCACGCGCAGCATCGACCACCTTGGATGCAATGGCCTTGGCATCCGCGGGATGCTCCAGCAGAAACTCGCTGAGGCGGCTATATACGACCTGGTCGACGATCGCCTTGACTTCGCTCGAAACGAGCTTGTCCTTGGTCTGCGAGGAAAACTTGGGATCAGGCACCTTGACCGACAGCACCGCGATCATGCCCTCGCGCATGTCGTCACCGGAGGGGGCGACCTTGCTGTTTCGGGCCAGGCCTTCCTTCTCGATGTAGTTTTGCAATGCACGGGTCAGCGCAGTGCGGAAACCCGTCAGATGGGTCCCGCCGTCCCGTTGCGGAATGTTGTTGGTGAAGCAGAACATGGTTTCCTGGTATGACTCG
>CAYOEF010000117.1:0-3085 GCA_964402805.1 uncultured Rhodanobacteraceae bacterium
AGCAACGCCCGCCCACCCTGTCCGACCACGCCGACGGTGTCGCCCTTGGCGTCCAGCACCTGCGTACCGAAGGGGGCCAGCTTGCCGTTCGGCAGGGTGATGGTGGCGATCACCGCACGGCCGTACTGCGTCTTGAAATCGACCTGCACCACGGCGCCGTCGTAGGGCGCCACGTTCGCGCTGGTCGAGGCCAGTTGCACGCCCAGCGGCAGGCCCTGCGGATCGAGGCGGATGGTGTCCATCTGATAGGGTGTCAGGTACGGCACCAGGGCGTAGCCGTCGTCGTTCACCGTGACGCCCGGCGCGTTCTCGACGTGCGCGCCGGCGGCGCCCGGTGCGTGCACCAGCGCCACGGTGTCGCCCATGGGCTGGCCGAAGGTCACGCCGCCGGCATGGGCCACCACGGCGCCGTTCATGTTGAACGAAGCCTGCGAATAGCCGTTGCCGGTGCCATAGCTGGCGCCGAGCACCGCCCAGGGCGCGCGGTATCCGGCGTTGACCGATGCGGCAGTGCCGCCATCATCGTCGTGCGAGACGGTGGCGCCGTAGTTGAACTGGTTGTAGCGGCCCGCACTGCCGTTCAGCATGGCCTGCTCCTGCATACCGCCGGCGGTGTCATGATCCAGGTTGGCCATGAAGGTGGGCGCGTGCGGCGAGGAGCCCAACGGAATGCTGAAGTTGAGTGTGATGCGTGTGTCGTCGCGACCGTACTCGTCGCGCGTGCGTGCAACGGACAGGCCGTAGCTCAGACGGCGGAACTGGTTGTTGTAACCAAGCTGGTAGTTCGTATCGCTGCCGTGGCCGTGCCAGTAGTCGTGGTACGCCACGTTGGCGAACAGCTGTCCACCGCTGGCGCCCAATGGCTGGCTGAGCGTGAGCGTGAAGCCGTTGCGCTGGTACCAGGGTTGTTGCTGCGCGGCGGTGTAGGGCTCGTGCTCCCACGCCGCCAGTTGCGTGGCCTCGGACAGGCTCAGGAACCCGCTCGTGGAATGACGATAGGCGGCCACCGCGATACGCGTGTCGCTGTCGGTCATCACCTTGCTCCAGGTCAAGCGTACGCTGCGCCCGTCCGAATGCTGCCCGGAAACCGTGCTGCGCGCCTGAGTCAGGTCCAGCGCGAACGCGCCGGCGTTCGTGTTGAAGGCGCCGCCGACCAGCACGGCGGCGTAGTCGTCGCTCAGCTGGAAGCCGGTGTAGCCGGTGAAGAGATTGTTGAAGCCATGTTGCACGGTTCCCTGCACGACGTTGGGGTGATCGTCGCCCGGCAGGTTGCGCAACTGGCCGGCGGTGACGTCGTAGCGCGTGACGCCGGCGCGCTGCAGTTGCGCCACGGAGGCGTACGGCACGGAAAAGCTGTGCTGGCGGCCGTCCGCCTCGGTCACGGTGACTTCAAGGTCGCCGCCGTAGCCGGTCGGGTAAAGGTCGTCCAGCACGAACGGGCCGGGTGGCACGGTAGTCTGGTACAGGAGGACCCCGTTCTGGCGCACCGTCACCTGGGCATTGCTCTGTGCCGTGCCGCGCACTACCGGCGCGTAGCCGCGGCGCGATTGCGGCAGCATCTGGTCGTTGCTGGCCAGTTGCACGCCGCGCACGGCGTAGCTGTCGAACACGGCGCCGTCGGTATAGCTGTCGCCCAGGGTCAGCGTGGAACGGATGGAGGGCAGGTCGCGCCGCGCATAGGCATCGATGTTGTGCCATTCGCGCTGCGACGGGGCGCCGTTTTGCGCGGCGTACCACGACAGGGTGCTGTCCTGGCGCAGGTGCCACAGGCCGATGTTGACACCCATGTCCAGGCCGAGGAATGCGTTGTCCTGGTCCACGCCGTAGTTGCTGGTGTGATAAGCGTTGAAGCGGTAGTTGAGCGCGAAGGCCGGGATGCCGGCGTCCCAGGATGACGGGTCCACCCATCCGCGCGGCTGGTCGCCCAGAAGCGCCTGCGGGACGGTCGTGTCCAGGCGCAGGTTGGAAAGGTCGAAGCGGGCATGTGCGCCGGGGATGACGTCATGCAGCTGCACGCAGGTGCCGGATGCCGCAAGGCGTGCCTTGTCGGCCGCCTTCAACTGGGCGGTCAGGTGCATGCGTTCGAACATGTCGGGCGTGAAACAGGGCACGGCGTTGGCATTCGGATCGGGTGCCGCCAGGCGCACGTTCATGCGTCCTACCCAGGATTTGTTGAGGTACACGTCCACGTCGTACATGCCCGGCATCACCGTGATGCCCTTGCCGAAGCGCGCCAGGTCCAGCCCGTTGGCCGCGCCGCCGGCGAGCATGGCCGGGTCGAAGCTGACCTTGGCGACGGAATCCGGACCGGCCTTCGTGGCAGTCTCCATCGCGCTGCTTGAACCGGCCCAGGCCGGCGCAGTCGTGGCCATGGCCACGACGACGGCCAGCGACGCCATCGACCGCACGGTCCGTGCGGACGGGCCGCTGTGAACTGCGTGGATGGCGCCGCGTGCGTTCATGGCGTAACGACCGCCTTGTGCACGTCACCGCCACCAAAGTCATTGATGGTGGTGAACGCCACGTTCGCGCCAGCAGGTGCCGGCCGGTCCAGGTGCTTGACGTCCAGAACGAGCGACGCAAACGGGGCCACCATGCCGGAGGCGGCGGTGTATTCCTTGCCACCGACGTTTACCGTCAATTGGCTGATGGTGATGTAGTAGGGCGTGGGGTTGTCCACCTTGACCACGGCGCCATGCGGGCCGCGCGCGCTGGTGAAGGTGAGCCGGCCTGGTGCCTTGATGGCACTGCCGGGCAGGTTCGCCGGGCGATAGAACAGCTTCAGGCGCGTGCGGATGGCGAACTGCAGGTAGTTCTGGCTGGCCGCGGGGCCCGTGGGCTTGGGCGGGATCTCGAGCACGTTCAGCCAGAACAGGCTCTCGCGATCGGTCGGCAGAGGCGTCTTGCCCGGCACGTAGACGATGCGCAGGCTCTGGTCGCGCTCCGCGTTCATGCGAAACAGCGGTGGCGTGATCAGGAATGGGGTGTGTACCGTGTTCGGCGTAGCCCGGGCATTACCCTTGTCGATCCAGGCCTCGACCAGCGCCGGGCGCTTGCCGTGGTTCATCAGGCGCACGGTGGTTTC
>CAYOEF010000117.1:3185-7966 GCA_964402805.1 uncultured Rhodanobacteraceae bacterium
AGGCCTCGACCAGCGCCGGGCGCTTGCCGTGGTTCATCAGGCGCACGGTGGTTTCGCCCTGCGCCGCGGGGAACACCACGCGGGTGCCGCCGATGACGACGCTGGCGTGGGCGATGCCCAGATTCAACGCAAACGCGGCCAACGCCGCACACACGGTGCGAACAGGATGTTTCATGGAATGGCCCTCCCGAGGGGGCGGAGTGGCGTGCCTCGTCCACCCGCCGCGCACGCGTCACGCGACGCGGCGGGTGGCGAAGTCGACTTACTGGTAGACGAGCGTGTAGTCGACGGTGGTCTTGACGTCACCCGTACCGACCGTAGCTGCCGTGGCGTAATATTTGGCGGTGTAGTTGAGAGTCGCGGTGCCATTGCTGGCGATGGTCACGTAGCTGCCGCTCGTTACGCCGTTGTCCGTGCCAAGGTCAATCAGGTTGCCCCCTTGGTACAGTGCTACGTTGACACCAGAGACGCCGGTGTCGTTCAAAGTGCCACCGTTGCTGGCGTCGATATGGTCGCCGGAGAAGGATGCTGCCACTTTTACGACCGGTGAGGTGGGGCAACCCGTAAGGCCGATGTGGAAGTTGGTGTCACCTATGGCGGTACCGGTCGTGATGTTACCGGCCGTGCCAAAAGCATCCGTCGTCACAACCGGCAGGGTCACTGTGAGGTTGTTGCCACCCGCGACACTGCAGGTGGTGCCGATGATCTTGCCGCTGAAAGTAATGGTGCCGTCCGCGGCCATGGCGCCGGGAGCAACCAAGGCACCGCAGGCGGCGGCCGCGAGTGCGGCGGACAATGCAAGTCTGGAAATTTTCATGGGTTTGTATCCTCTGTTTTGGAATGACGCGTGGTGAAGATGTACGGCAGCAATCCCTCCGACAACGCTTTTCTGTCGCGGCGACTGCCGCCGTACTATCAAGGGGAAAGCAATTCGCGTGCCAAACTGCGCATCGACAGTCCGCGAGCCCGCAAAACCCGTATGCACGGGCCTTGCACGCGCGGCTTGCCCGTGGCGTCAGGCTGCACAAGAACTGGGGAATTTTCTGCGACTTGTGTCACAAAGTGACGCCAAGTGTCGCTTGACGCATCAACGGGCCGTAAGGGTGGGCGCCGAGCGGATGGTCAGGGGTTTTCCTGTGGCGCGAGGCAGGCGGCAATCCGCCGTCCGAGCAGCGCCACGTGCGCCGGCCGCGCATTGAGCGCCGGAATGTAGGCGAGCTCCTCGCCCCCGGCCGTGCGGAAGAAGTCACGGTTCTGCATGGCGATTTCTTCCAGCGTCTCCAGGCAGTCGACGGCGAATCCGGGACAGATGACGTCGATGCGGCGTACGCCCGCAGCGCCCAGCTCGCGCACCAGGTGGTCGGTATAGGGCGCAAGCCAGGGTTCGCGCCCTACCCGCGACTGGAAGCCCATGGGCGCCTCGGATGCATCCAGTCCGAGCCGCTGGCGCAGTCCCTCGGTCGTCGCCCGGCATTGCCGTTCATAGGGGTCGCCGGCACGGGCGTAACGCCTGGGGATGCCATGGAAGCTCATCAGCAGGCGCTCGCCACGACCATGTGCGGCCCAGTGCCCGCGCACGCTTTCGGCCAGCGCGTCCAGATAGGCGGGTGCGGCGTGGTAGTCGCCTAGAAGATGCAGTTGCGGTGCCCAGCGCAGGGCCTTCAGCGCATCGGCGACGGCATCGACCACGCTGCCACTGCTGGTGGCGGAATACTGTGGATACAGGGGCTGCACGATGAGCGTGCCCACGCCCTGGCGCTGCATGGCCGCCATGGTCTCCAGGATGGCCGGGCGGCCATAGCGCATGGCCAGTGCGACCACGAGGTCACGATGGCGTGCCTGCACGGCATCGGCGAGCGCCTCGCTGTATACGCGCAGGGGCGAGCCTTCCGGCATCCAGATGCGTTGGTAGGCCGCCGCCGAGCGTTGCGGCCGGGTACGCAGGATGACGCCGTGAAGAATCAGCCACCACAGCCAGCGTGGGTATTCGATGACGCGCGGATCACCCAGGAACTCGGCAAGGTAGGGGCGCAGCGCGGCGGCCGTGGGCGCCTCGGGCGTTCCCAGATTCACCAGCAGTACACCTGTGCGCGTTAGGCTGGCGGGGACCGAGTCGCCAAGACCGATGTAACGGTGGTTTTTGGCCATCAGCAAATGCTCGACAATCCGGTTGATTTTGACAGACAGTGCGACATTTTGTGTACCTTGAGGCCGTTTGCCCAAACAGGAGAGTGGCACCATGCGTAAATTCCTTTTCCGGACGCTGCTGGCCGGCGTGCTGCTGGCGACCGGTGTGACGGCGACCGCCCAGGCGGCCGACACGGCCACGACCCGGGTCAAGGCGTTGCAGCGTGCCGAACATGCCGTCACGGTGTTGGATCAAATCCAGCAGGCGCCCGATCACGGCATTCCCCAGGACCTGTTGCGCAATGCCAAGGCGGTGGCCGTAGTGCCGGGAGTCATCAAGGCCGGCCTCGTCTTCGGCGGGCGCTTCGGCGAGGGCCTGGTGTCCGTGCGCAAGGCCGATGGCACGTGGTCCTATCCCGTGTACATCGACGTGACCGGGGGTAGCTGGGGATTCCAGATCGGGGTTTCGTCCACGGATGTGATCCTGGTATTCCGCACCGAGGGTGGAGTGGACCGGCTCATCAAGGGCAAGTTCACGCTGGGCGTCAATGCGGCTGTGGCCGCCGGCCCGGTCGGACGCAATGCCCACGCGTCCACCGATGCGCAACTGAAGGCGGAAATCTACTCCTACTCGCGTTCTCGCGGCTTTTTCGCGGGCGTGGCGCTTGACGGCACCGCCATTACCATCGACAAGTCGGACAATGCCGCCGTGTACGGTGCGGGCATTACGCCGCGGCGCATTTTCGAAGGTGGCGTGAAAGACGTACCTGCCCAAGTGGACACGTTTCGCCAGCGCCTGACCAAATACAGCAGCGGAGGTTGACGCCCTGGCAGCTTTCGCACCCCCTGGTGGCCAGCCGATGTAAACTGGCACGGAGTGTCCAACAACGGCAGGCAAGTGCGGATATCGTGCTAGTGTTGGCGATGTCCGCCGCATACCACCAGAGGTAGTTATGGGTTTTGACAGTATTTGGCATTGGCTGATCCTGCTGGTCATCGTGCTGGCCATCTTCGGTACCAAGAAGCTGACCAACTTCGGCCCGGATCTCGGCAACGCAATGCGTGAGTTCAAGAAGGCGCTGCGCAAGGACGATGACGACGACGATGACGTCAAGAAGGAAACGCAGCAGAGCAACGAGTCGCTGAAAGCGGACGAACCGGAACCGGCGCCAGCCACGAAGGCCAAGCGGAAAAAGGCCGAGGCCGAGCACGAGGCCAAGTCCTAGGCTCCACCCGACTGGCGTAGACCGGCATGTTTGATTTCAGCATGGGCAAGCTGCTCCTGTTGGCGCTGATAGCGTTGCTTGTGCTTGGCCCCGAAAAACTGCCCGGCGCCGCCCGCACGGTCGGCACCATGATCCGTCGCGTGCGGCGTGGCTGGGACAGTGTGCGCGAAGAGATGGAGCGCGAACTCGAAATCGAGGAGATGCGCCAGCTTGCGCGCAAGGCCGCGGCCGATGCCGAGGCCGCGCAAAACGAGGCCAGCGACACCCTGCGCAAGATGAAAGAGGAAATGGCCCGGGTGCAGGCCGAAACCGAAGCCATGGCCAAGGAAAAGAAGGCCGATCTCGAGGCGGCCATGTCCGATGACATGGACACGCCTGCCGATACCGCCATCGCGGCGTCCGACGACACCGACGACGCCTCCGCCGTGACCGAACCCGGCGATTCCGACGAGTTGCACGATGGCAAGCACCAAGCCTGAAGGGGGCGAGGAACAGGGCCTGTTCTCGCACCTGATCGAGTTGCGCGCGCGTCTGCTCAAGAGCGCGCTGGCGGTACTCGTGGTGCTCGTGGCCCTGGTGCCCTTTGCCAACAAGCTTTATACGCAGCTGGCGGCGCCGCTGGTGGCGCGCCTGCCGGCGGGTGCGCACCTGATCGCCACCCAGGTCACCAGCCCGTTCATCACGCCGTTGAAGCTGGCGCTGTACACGGCGCTCTTTATCGCCATGCCGGTGATCGTCTACCAGATGTGGGCCTTCGTCAGTCCCGGGCTGTATCGGCGCGAGAAGCACCTGGCGCGGCCGCTCCTGTTTTCGGCCATGGGCCTTTTCTATCTTGGCTGCGCGTTCGCGTATTTCCTGGTGTTGCCGGCGGCGTTCAAGTTCCTGACCGCCGTTACGCCGCAGGGTGTGGAAATGATGACCGACATCAACCACTACCTGCACTTCGTGATGCTGGTGTTTTTTGCTTTCGGCCTGTGTTTCGAGGTACCGGTGGTCCTGGTGACGCTGGCCGGCATCGGCGTGGTCGACATCCACCAGCTGCGCAAGTGGCGTCGTTACGCCTACGTCGGTGCGTTCGCGCTGGCGGCGGTGGTGACGCCCCCGGACATGGCCTCGATGTTCATGCTCGGCATTCCCCTGTGTCTCCTCTACGAGGTGGGCGTGTTCGCGGTGCGCACGCTCGTGCGTTCGCGTGCCGCGCATGCCGCCGACGAAAGCGACGACGAGGAAGAAGGATAGAGGCGGGGGGCGCGACACGCCAAGGGCACGGCACGCCGTGCCCCTACGTTGTGTGGTGAATACGGTTCGCGCAGGTTTCATTGGGGCACGACACACGCCGTGCGTGGCGAACACGACGGGCCTCATACCCGCCTGGATTTCGTAGGGGCACGGCGTGCCGTGCCCTTGGCGTGCCGTGCCCTTGGCGTG
>CAYOEF010000118.1:0-7944 GCA_964402805.1 uncultured Rhodanobacteraceae bacterium
GGATGCTGTTTCCCGGGAACCCTGGTCCGATCACCGTGTCGACCCTGGCCGAGGCGGCGTTTTTCGCCGCGGCCGGTTATCGCGACCTCTGTTACGCGGTGGGGATTGCGCCAGCCAAGCTGGATCACGTCGCCAGGTTGCGCGCGCAAGGCGTGGACATCAGCATCCTGCTGGACAGTGTGGAGCAGGCCGATGCCGTTGCCGCCTTCGTTGCCGCCCACGGCATCACCATGCCTACGCTGATCGAGATCGATTGCGACGGCCACCGTGGCGGCATCCGCCCTGATGATCCCCTGTTGCCGGAGGTCGCTTCCAGACTCGGCAGGGCGCAAGTGCACGGCGTGCTCACCCACGCCGGCGAGTCGTACTTCTGCTACACCGATGCCGAACGCAGCGCAGCCGCCGAAAACGAGCGCCGCGCGGCTGTCCAGGGCGCCGACGTCCTGCGCTCGGCCGGTTACACCGCGCCGGTCGTCAGCGTCGGTTCGACACCGACGGCTTTCGCGGCGCGAGACCTCGCGGGCGTGACCGAAGTGCGGGCCGGCAATTTCGTCTTCTTCGACCTGGTGATGGCCGGCATCGGGGTGTGTACGGTCGCGGACATCGCACTGTCGGTGGCGGCCACGGTCATCGGGCATCGACGCGACAAGGGCTGGCTGATGACCGATGCCGGCTGGACGGCGCTGTCGGCCGACCGGGGCACGTCACGCCAGCGCGTGGACCAGGGCTTCGGTCTCGTCGCCACGCGCGACGGGCACGTCATCCCCGACCTCGTCATGGTCGATGCGACCCAGGAGCATGGCGTGCTTGCCATCCGCGAGGGTTCCACGACGCCCTTGCCCGATCTGCCCGTCGGGAGCGAGGTTCGCATCCTGCCCAACCATGCCTGCGCGACGGCCACGCAGCACCGTTTCTACCACGTGCTCAGCGATGACGCGGGCGCCATCGAGGCCCAATGGGAGCGCATCAACGGCTGGTGACGCGGCGTCGCCCTTGTCGACACCCGCCCTTTGCCGACGCCTGGTCGGCCGGTCGGGTTCCGTCGGTCAACGCCAGCGATCCGCGCGGCGGCTCGATCATGAGCCGCATGTGCGGCGACAGCCCGTGCGGCGGCATGTAACCTTGGCCTCCGTCCCCACGGGTGCCGAGTGAATGCCCCCTCCACTTTCCGCATGAGTGCATTGTTTCCCGATCAGCCACGCCTGCCGGGTGTCTGGAGCGGTCTTGGCATGGTGGCGTTGTACCTGGGCCTGCAGGCGGTGGTGGCGTATGTCCTGCGCGTGGCATGGTCGATTGGTCGTGGTGAACTGCGCGGTGGGCATCCGGACGTGGTGGGCGCGGCGACCACGCCGATTGCCACCAACTGGGACGGTCGGGCGCTCGTGGTCATGCTGGTGATCGTCGTGGTCGCGGTGGTCGTGTCCTGGATCGTGCACGCTTGCTGGCGCACGTGCTGGCCGGTTGCGGACCCGCCGGGACTCGGCTGCGTGCCGGCCACCCGCCGCGTATATTTCCTTTACGCCGTGCTTGCCGGGGGTGGTGCTGCAATCCTGGGCGGCCTGCTGACGACGCTGCTGGCGGATGGTCACCCGCTGTACCAGGCCGTGGCCATGCTGGGGCTCAGCACCTCGCCGGGGATTCGCGTGGGCCTGGCGTTGACGGTGGTGTGCGTGGTGCCGTGGGTGGAGGAACTGGTTTTCCGCGGCGTGCTGCTGTCCGGCTTGATGCGCCGCTTGCCCACGGGCCTGGCGGTTCTTGCCAGTGCGCTCGTTTTCGGCGGCGTGCACCTGCCCGACTTCCGCTATGCCTGGTACGCGGTTCCCGCCCTGGTGGGCCTCGGGCTGGTACTCGCCATGCTTCGCCTGCGCGCCCGTTCGCTGTGGCCGGCCATCGTGGCCCATGCGGCCAACAATCTCCTGGCTGTATCCGTCTGGTTCATCGCAACACCGGCAATCCATTAATTGCCGTGGATATGTGCACGCACTGGTATGATTCGCCTTTCCGGTCCTTGATCGCACGGAGGGCAAGGTGCTTGACATTCTGCTGGCGGGCGGCTGGCCGATGCTGCCGATCGTGTTGTGTTCGGCGATCATGCTCGCCATCGTGCTCGAAAAGTTCTGGTCGCTGCGCCATGACACCGTGCTGCCGCCCGGTCTGGGCGAACAGGTGCGCCGGTGGGCGCGTTCGACGCGGCTGGAAGAAAAGCACTTGCGTACGTTGGCCGCCGGGTCGCCCCTGGGGGAACTGTTTGCCGAGGCCTTGGCCGTACGCGACCGGCCGCATGCCGTCATCAAGGAGCGCATCGAGGATGCCGGCCGTCATGTGGTCCAGCGCATGGAAAAGTACCTGAGCGCGCTTGGCACCATTGCCCTGATCGGACCGCTGCTGGGGCTGCTGGGGACCGTCATTGGCCTCATCGACATGTTCCTCGCGGTCATGGTCAGCGGCGTGGGTGACCCGATGAAGATGGCCGGTGGCATCGGGCAGGCATTGACCTGCACGGCGGCCGGGCTGATCGTGGCCATTCCGGCCTACATATTGCATCGCCATTTCCGTTCCCGGGTGACCGGCTACTGCATCGAGATGGAAAAGGAGGCCTCGCGCCTGCTGGATGAGCTGGCGCGTCCGTCCAGCGAACCGGTGCCCCCTATCGCCACGCAGTCGAGTCCGGTTGCGGGCGCGACCGCGGCGGCTGCCAGCCGCAGCAAGCCTGCCCAGTCCAGCCGCCGCTCGACGCGGGCGCCAACGGCGTGAAGCGCGGGAGACCGTAATGCGTCTGGGTGATGGCCGGCGTGAAAGCGACTTCGAGATCAATGTGATTCCGTTGATCGACGTGTTGCTGACGCTGCTGATGTTCTTCGTCCTCACGACGACGTTCGTGCGGCATGCGCGCCTGCAGGTGCAATTGCCGACGGCCAGCCTGAGCGCGCCGGCGCCGGCCACCAAGCCGCTGGTCGTGATGATCGATCGTCGGGGCAACTATTACGTCGACGGGCAGGCCGTCGCCAGCAACGATGCGCTCGTGCTGCAGCGTGCGATCGCCAAAGCGGCGGGCCCCGGACACAGCCGCGACGTCACGTTGCGTGCCGATGCGCGTGCGTCGCACCAGTCGGTGGTCACGGTGATGGACGTGCTGGGGCGGCTTGGTTTCAGCCACTTGTCCATGGCCACCACCCATGTCCCGGCACCGGGGAACTGAGCGGATGGGTCGGCATTGGCGCGAAAACGCGAGCTGGCCGATCTACGTGCGCCTGTTGGGCTACACGCGGCCATTCTGGCCGGTAATGCTGTTGGCCCTGTGCGGCATGGTGGTCAACGCCGCCGCCATGACCGCCTTCGTCAAACTCATCAAGCCACTACTGGACGGGCTTTTCGCCACGCACGATCCCCACACGATTTTCTGGATGCCGATATGGATCATCGGTATCTTCGTCGTGCGTGGGCTCGGGTCGTATGCCGAGCGCTATGGCATGGCCTATGTTGGCCTGAACGTGGTGCAGCAGATGCGCCAGGACGTGTTCGATGCCTACCTGCGCATGGGTTCGGTCTTTTTCGGCCGCGAGGCGTCCGGGCACCAGGTGGCACGCATCACCTACACATCGGAACAGGTAGCCCACGCGTCCACGAACGCGCTCAAGATCGCGGTCACTGACGGGCTGACCGTGATCGGCATGGTTGGCCTGATGCTCTACACCAATGCCTACCTGACCCTGGCGCTGTTCGTGCTGGTGCCGGTCGTGGCGGTGGTGGTGACGGTCGTGAGCCGGCGCTACCGGCGTGTCAGCCGGCGGGTGCAGAGCACCATGGGCACGGTGACCGGCCATGTTGAGGAAGTGGTCAACGGCCAGCGCGAGGTCAAGCTTTACGGCGCCCAGGCGCGCGAATCGGGACACTTCCTGAGCATCGTCCGCCGCACCCGGCAGCTGAACATGAAGGTGGCGGTGACCAACGCCATGTCGTCATCGGCGATACAGACCGTGGCGGCCTTCTCGCTGGCGCTGATCGTCTTCATGGCGACCCGTCCGGGCGTGATCGAACACATGACGCCGGGTGATTTCACGCGCATCATCATGGCCATGGGCGCGATCCTGCCGTCCATGAAACGCCTGGCCACCGTGCAGGCCAACATCCAGCGTGGCGTCGCCGCCGCCGAGGAAGTGTTCGAGGTGCTGGATACGCCGGGAGAGCGCGACACCGGTACGCGCGAGCTGGCGCGCGCGCGGGGCGACCTGCGCTTCGAGTCGGTGGTGATGCGCTATCCGGGGACCGATCATGACGTGTTGCACGGTGTGACGCTGGATTGCCCGGTCGGGACCATGACGGCCCTGGTGGGCCGCTCCGGAAGCGGCAAGAGCACCATGGCAAACCTGATCCCGCGCTTCTATGTGCCCGCGTCGGGGCAGGTCCTGCTCGATGGCCACCCCGTGAGTGAGTACCGCCTTGCCGATCTGCGGCGCCAGATCGCGTGGGTCGGGCAGTCCGTCATGTTGTTCGACGACACCGTGGCCGGCAACATCGCCTACGGCGAACTGGCCGGCGCCAGCGAAGCGCAGATCGTCGCGGCGGCCGAGGCGGCCAATGCGATGGAGTTCATCGACGCGCTCCCGGAGGGAATACACACCCGCGTCGGCCCGGGGGGCAACCTGCTGTCGGGCGGCCAGCGCCAGCGCATAGCCATCGCCCGCGCGATCCTCAAGGATGCGCCGGTCCTGGTCCTGGACGAGGCCACATCGGCCCTGGACACGGCGTCGGAACGACTGATCCAGCAGGCGTTGTCGCGATTGATGCAAAACCGGACCACGCTGGTCATTGCGCATCGCCTGTCCACGGTCGAGTATGCCGACCAGATCGCCGTGCTGGACCAGGGACGCATCGTGGAACGCGGAACGCATGCGGACCTGCTCGCACATGAGGGTCAATACGCCTTGCTGTACCGGATGCAATTTCGTTCGCGCGACACCGTGCCTGCCGATCAGGCGGCATGTCCCTGACCGAACGCACCCTGGAACGCTGGTATGACCCGGCGTACCGTGCGTTGCCGTGGCGTCCGCTGGGGTGGCTGTATCGCGCCATCGTGGCCGGGCGCGCCGGGCTGTATCGCCGTGGCTGGTTGCACAGTATCGCGTTGCCGGTACCGGTAATCGTCGTCGGCAACATTTCCATTGGCGGAACCGGCAAGACACCGCTCGTGATGCGCCTGGTTGCGTACCTGCAGGAGCAGGGATGGCGGCCTGGCGTGGTGAGCCGTGGTTATGGCGGGACGGAGGATGGCCCGTGCCTTCTCCCCGAGTGCCCCGACCCGGCGCGGTTTGGCGATGAGCCGAGCCTGGCAAGGCGCCGTACCGGCGTACCTGTTGCCATTGGCCGTCGACGGCCGGAAGCCGCCCGGCTGCTGCTCGATGCCGGCGTGGATGTCATCGTCAGCGACGACGGGCTGCAGCATTACCGCCTGCGACGTGACGTCGAAGTCTGTGTCATCGACGGCGTGCGCAGGTTCGGCAACGGCCTGATGTTTCCCTGCGGTCCATTGCGCGAACCGCCATCACGGCTGCGCCGGGTCGATTTCCAGGTGGTCAATGGCGGCGCGGCCGGACAGGGCGAAGTGCCCATGAACCTGACAGGCGGACAGGCGCACAACCTGGGCGACCCGGCTGCGAGCCGTGAACTGGAAGCCTTCGCGGGGCAGACCGTGCACGCCGTGGCCGGCATCGGGCGACCCAGGCGGTTTTTTGACGGCCTGAAGGCACGCGGCCTGGTGGTCATCGAGCACGCTTATCCCGATCATCACGCCTATACGGCCGCCGACGTGTCGTTTGGTGACGGGTTGCCCGTCTTGATGACCGAAAAGGATGCCGTCAAGTGCGCGGCTTTTGCCACGTCGGACATGTGGTGCGTGCCGGTGGAGGCGAGTGTGCCAACGGCGTTCCTGGAGGCGGTTCTAGACCGCGTGCACCGGGCGTCAGAAAGCAACCACCGTGCGTCCGAAGGAGCTTCCGGCAAGCATGGTGTCGAATGTTGAGGCCAGGCTGTCCAGCGTGATGGTGCCGGTATGCACGTCCGCGAGATGTTGCGGCTTCCAGTCCGACGCCAGATGCTGCCAGACCGCGTCGCGGATCGTGCGCGCGGTGCCCGCCGAGGCTACCCCGAGCAGGCTGACTCCACGGATGATGAAAGGCATGACGGTGGTCGGCAGCTTGGCGCTGGCCACCAGGCCGCAGCTTGCCACGTTGCCGTAGGCGGCGGTGGTCGCCAGCAACGAGGCCAGCATGTTGCCACCCACGGTGTCCATGGCGCCGCCAAAACGGGCCGACGCCATGGGCCTGCCGGTCACGTCGATTGCCTCGCGACCGAGGCATTCGCGGGCGCCGAGTCGGTGCAGGAAGTCGAAACGCCCCGCCTTGCCGCTGATCGCATGGACTTCGAAACCGGCACGCGTGAAGATGTCCACGGCCAGCATGCCCACGCCGCCAGTTGCGCCGGTCACGGCGATCGGCCCCTTGTCCGGCGCCTGCCGGTTTTCCAGCATGCGGTACAGGCCCAACGCCGCCGTGAAGCCGGCCGTACCCAGGATCATCGACTCTTCCAGCGTCAGGCCGTGGGGCAGGGCGACGGTCCATTGCGCGGGCAGGCGCACGTACTCGCCATAACCGCCATCGCGTGTTTCGGACAGGCCGCAGCCCGTGCACAGGACGGCGTCGCCTTCCTTGAAACCGGCATCGGTCGAAGCCACCACGTGGCCAGCCACGTCGATGCCGCCAACCAGCGGAAAGCGCCGCAGGATCCTGCCTTTGCCGGTCCCGGCCAGCGCATCCTTGTAGTTGACCGACGAATATGCCGTCTTGATGACGACTTCACCGGCCGAAAGATCCTCCACGCCGACGACCTCGATACCCGCACGATAGCCGGCGTCGTCGTTGTGGATACGGAAAGCGCGGAAGGTTTCGGGTGTCATGGGCTGCCAAACCTCGATGCCCCCATTGTAGTGCGGAAAAAATGCGGCCGGTGCCGTCGCTGTCCCGTGGCGTCATTCCGGCGTAGGCACGAAGATTGGCCAATAGCCCGGCAAGGGTGGCACGCTGTGTGGGGGCACGGCACGCCGTGCCCCTACGAAATTCGTTTGTATGATTGATTTGCCGCGTTGACCATATGCCGCCGTTGGGGCACCCGGCGTGCCGTGCCCTCACGCGGCGGTCCCGCTTCAATTGGCCTTGTGAATGGCGCGCTTGTCCACCGACAGGGCGGCTTCGTGCACCACTTCGGACAGGGTGGGGTGGGCGTGGACGATGCGGGCGAGATCTTCCGCCGCACCCTTGAATTCCATGGAAACAACGCCCTCGTGCACCAATTCCGAAACCACCGGACCCACCAGGTGCATGCCGAGGATGCGATCGGTTTCCGCGTGGGCGACGATCTTGACCTGGCCAACGGCTTCGTTCATGGCCACGGCACGACCGTTGGCCGTAAACGGAAAGCTGCCTGTCTTGCAGGGGATCCCTTCGTCCTTGCATGCCTGCTCGGTCTTGCCGACCCAGGCAATCTCGGGTTCGGTGTAGATGACGTAGGGGATGGTGTCGTAGTTGCAGTGGCCGGCCTTGCCGGCGATCAGCTCGGCAACCATGACGGCTTCCTCGGATCCCTTGTGCGCCAGCATCGCCCCGCGCACGCAGTCGCCGGCGGCCCACACGCCATCGACACCCGTCCAGCAATGCTCGTCCACTTCGATGCGCCCGCGCGCATCGATCTTGACGCCGGTGCCATCGCCCAGCAGTCCGTCCGTATAGGCGCGGCGACCGACGGCGACGAGCAGCTTGTCGACGGTGAGCTGGTGTTCGCCGTCCTTGTCCTCGTAGGCGAGCTCGACCTTGTTTTTCTTGACCTGGGCCTTGCTCACCTTGGCGCCCAGGCGGATGTCCAGGCCCTGCTTCTTGAACTCGCGCGCGGCGA
>CAYOEF010000119.1:0-674 GCA_964402805.1 uncultured Rhodanobacteraceae bacterium
GACTGGGGCACCATCGTCATCGCCTACCGTGGCCGGCCCATCGACCGTGCCGGGCTGCTGCGCTACCTGGTGTCGTTCCGCGAGCATGCGGAATTCCACGAGCAGTGCGTGGAACGCATCTTCATGGACATCGCGCACCGTTGCACGCCGCGGGACCTGTCGGTCCTTGCGCGCTACACGCGGCGCGGCGGCCTGGACATCAACCCGTTCCGCTCGAATCGACCCGACCGGCAGGTGGCCAACCGGCGGCTTGCGCGGCAGTAGCGCGGGTCGCACACACGCGCCACGGCGGCCGGATACGACCGGGGTGCGACATTTTGTCGGTGCGTCGGGGTGAACTTTCACGTGGCCGGCCACTCCCATTCCGCGATCGGCCGGCCGCATGCCCGGGTCGAACCCGCGCCGGTGCCGGGGCAGCCGACGCGCCTGCCCAACCCCCGACGGGTGCATGGGCAAATCGCCAACAATCCAAGGAACACGCGCATGATTGAAATGCATGCACTGTCCCGTCGTTATGGCAATGTGCTTGCCGTGGACGACGTGACCTGCCGGATCGACCGGGGGGAAATCGTGGGCCTGCTGGGCCACAACGGCGCCGGCAAGACCACCATTATGAAAATGCTGACGGGATACCTGGAGCCCGATGCGGGCGACATCACGATCAACGGCCATGC
>CAYOEF010000119.1:684-7916 GCA_964402805.1 uncultured Rhodanobacteraceae bacterium
GGCCATGCCATCGCCACCGACCGCCACGTCATCCAGCGCCAGCTCGGCTACCTGCCGGAAAACTGCCCGGTCTACCCGGACATGACGGTCGTCGCCTATCTCGCGTTTCGCGCGGACATGATGGGCATGCCGGTGTCCGACCAGCCTGGGGCCATTCGCGACGCCCTCCAGCGCACGCGACTGGAGGACCGCGCGCTGGATGCCATCGGCACGCTCTCGCGCGGCTTGCGCCAGCGTGTCGGCGTGGCCCAGGCCATCCTCCACCGGCCCGGCATCGTGATCCTGGATGAACCGACCAACGGCCTCGATCCGGAACAGATCGAACACATGCGCGCGCTCATCAAGAGCCTTGCCGAACACGCTACGGTGATCGTCTCCACGCACATCCTTTCCGAGGTGGAATCGGTGTGCGAGCGCGTGTTGATGATGCGCAAGGGGCGCCTGGTGCTGGATGCGCGCCTGGCGGACCTCAACCGGGCACGCTCGCTGCTGCTCGAGGTGGCCGAAACCGACATCGACCTGCCGCAGGTGCTGGCCGGCGTGGACGGAATGACCGGGGTCACCGGCGTCGAGCCGGGGACGGTGCGCATGGATATCGGCGATGCCTGGCAAGCGGTCGCATCCGCCGTGGCGCGCCGCGTCCAGGAGCACGGCCTCACGCTTTACCGCCTGGTGCCCGAGGTGCGCAGCCTCGAGGCCATTTTCCGCGAGGTCAACGAAAAGGCACGCCAGGAGGTGGCCCATGCGTGAGTGCTGGAGCATCACCCGGCGCGAGCTCGCCGGTTTCTTCCATTCGTCCATCGCCTACATCTTCATCGGCGCGTTCCTGGCCGTCAGTCTGTTCGTGGTGTTCTGGGTGGACACCTTCTTCGCGCGCAACCTGGCCAACGTGCACGCCCTGTTCCAGTGGATGCCGCTGCTGCTGATCTTCCTCGCGGCGGCGATCACCATGCGCATGTGGAGCGAGGAGCGCCGCGCCGGGACGCTTGAGTCGCTGCTGACCACGCCGGTGTCCCTCGCGCGGCTCATCATTGGCAAATTCCTGGCCTGTTTCCTGCTCATCCTCATCACGCTGGTGCTGACGCTGGGCCTGCCGCTGACCGTGTCGCTGATCGGCCCGCTGGACTGGGGCCCGGTCATCGGTGGCTACGTCGCGGCGCTGCTGCTCGCCAGTACCTACGTCGCCGTGGGCCTGTTCGTATCGGCCCGCACCCAGAACCAGATCGTCAGCCTGATCGTGACGTCGTTGGTGTGCCTGGCGCTTTACCTGCCGGGAAGCCGCCTGGTGACAGCGCTTTTCTCCGCACCCGTCGCGCACGCCTTGAGTCTGGTGGGAACCGGCTCGCGCTTCGATTCCATCACGCGCGGCGTGCTCGACGTGCGCGATCTGTACTACTACCTGTCGCTGACGGTCGCCTTTTTGGTGTTGAACGGCATCTCGCTGGAACGGCTGCGCTGGGGCGGGCACACGGTGGCCACGCACAAGGGGCACTCTCGGAAAATCTGGATTGGCGCTCTGGTCATCGTCAACGTGCTCCTGGCCAATGTGTGGCTGGCGCCGCTGACCGGCGCGCGCGTCGACCTCACCCACAACCACATCTACACCCTGTCTCCAGCTACGCATGATGAACTGGCGAGCCTGTCCGAGCCCTTGCTGATCAAGGGTATTTTCAGCCAGAAGACCCAACCCCTGCTGGCGCCGCTGGTGCCGCGCCTGAAGAACCTGATCCGTGAATACGGCATCGCCGGCGGCAAGCACGTGGAAGTACGTTTCGTCGATCCGCAGCAATCGCCGGGATCGGCCGCAAAGCTGGCCCGCCGCTACGGCATCAAGCCGGTACCGTTTCGCAACCAGAGCCGCTATGAAGCCTCGGTGGTCAATGCCTATTTCGACGTGCTCGTCAAATATGGCGACCAGTTCAAGGTGCTGGATTACCGCAAGCTGATCTCGGTGCAAGAGGATCCGACCGGCCACCTCAAGGTCAATCTCAAGGCGCCCGAATATGCCCTGACCAGCACCATCCGCCACGTGGTCGGGAGCTACCAGCGCAAGGGCAACGTGTTCGCCAGCCTGCGCGAGCCGGTCACGCTGCACGGCTATATTTCGGCCACGCAGGACCTGCCCAAGCCGCTGGCAAAGCTGCGCAAGGAACTCACCGGGCAACTGGCCGACCTTGAAAAACAGGCCGGCGGCAAGCTCAAGGTGAAAATCCAGGATCCGCAGGCCAACGGCGGCAAGCTCGCCGACGTCATCGCCAAACGCTACGGCTTCCAGCCGATGGTGGCCAGCCTGCTCGACACCAAGCCGTTCTACTTCTACCTGCTGCTGCAACGCGGCGACCAGGCCGTGCCGGTGGCATTCCCCGCCGACCTCAAGGCCGACAGCCTCAAGCAGGCCATCATCACGGGCCTGGACCAGTTCGCCAGCGGCATGCGCAAGACCGTGGCCGTGTTCGCGCCACAGGTCAACCCGATGCTGGCGCGCATGGGCAGGAGCCCCGGGCCGCGCTACACGCACCTGATCCAGGCCCTGCGCACCCACGCGATCGTCAAGAACACCGATCTTTCCAGCGGCCACGTCCCCGACGGCACCCAGCTGCTGCTGGTGCTGGCGCCCAATGCCGTCAAGCCGAAGCAGCTGTTCGCGATCGACCAGTTCCTGATGACCGGCGGGCGCGTGGTGATCGCGGCCTCACCCTACCAGGTGAAAATGGGGCCCGACGGCCTGCAGGTGGACAAGCACAAGACCGGCCTGGCCAAGTGGCTGGCGCGCAAGGGCATCAGCATCGAACCCAGCCTGGTCATGGACAAGCAGAACGCGACCTTCCCGGTACCGGTGTATCACGATGTCGGTGGGCTGACCTTGCGTGAGTACTACGCAATGCCCTACCCCTATTTTCCCTACGTGAGCGGTGCGGGGCTCAATCCGGACTCTCCCGCCACGCGCGCGCTCGGCCAGGTGACCCTGAGCTGGGCCTCGCCCATCGAGCTTGACCACAAGAAGCTCGGCAACGACAAGGTGACGCGCCTGTTGACCAGTTCGCCACACAGTTGGCTGTCGACCAGCACCGACGTGGTGCCGGCCAAATCAGCGTCCGGCATGCCGTTGCCGTTCGAACCCAAGGGCAAGCAGTCGCGGCACCTGCTGGCGGTCGCCGTGAGCGGCCGGTTCACGTCCTGGTTCAGTGACCACCCCAATCCGTTGCTGGCGGCGGCGGATTCGACCAAGGCTGATCCGAAGTCCGCCACCGGAACCAAGGCCGCGGACAAGAATGCGAACAAGAAAAAGCCGAAGCCGGTCTTCACCTCGATCATCAAGCACTCGCCGGCGGCCTCGCGCCTGATCGTCATCGGTTCGCCAAGCTTCCTGTCCGACCGCACCATGGGCATGATCGGCGCCGGACTCGGACGCAGCTACGACCAACCCATCCAGTTTGCACAAAACATCGTCGACTGGTCGCTGCAAAGCCCGGCCATGCTCAACCTGCGCGACAAGACCTCCACATCGCGCCTGCTCGAACCCCTCAGCCACGGCGCGCAGGTGTTCTGGGAGTACGCCAACTACGGCCTGGCCTTGCTCGGGCTGATCCTGGCCGCGCTGATCGCATGGTGGCGCCGTGCGCGGCGGCGCGCGCGGTTTGCACGCTGGCTGGCACGGGAGGGAGCGTGACATGAGAAAACGACTTTCACTGCTTTGGGTGCTGATCGTTGCGCAGCTGGTCGTCGTGGTGCTGGTGTGGTGGCCAAGCCAGCAAGGCGTGGCCGCCGGCAAGCCGCTCCTGGCGGTGACCCCCACGGCCGTCACCCGCATCACGCTGAGCGCCGGACAAAAGGGCGGCAAGGACGCCGTCACGCTGGCGAAAAAAGACGGCAAGACATGGCAACTGCCCGGCGACCACGGTGGCTTTCCGGCCAATGCCGGCAAGGTGAAACACCTGCTCACCAAGGTGGCAAGCCTGCAACCCGGCCTGCCGATAGCCGTGACCCCGGACGCGGCCAAGCGCTTCCACGTGGCCAAGTCGAAATTCGCCACGCGCCTGGTCCTGACCAGCGACGGATCGAAATTCACCCTGTTCGTTGGCGACTCGGCCGGCGCGAACCGCCTGTACGTCCGCAAGGCGGGCGACAACAACATCTATGCCGTGAACCTGCCGTCCTGGCTGGTGTCCACCGATGTCACGAGCTGGGAGAACGACCAACTGCTGGCGCTGGATCCGTCGAAAATCGACCAGGTCACCTTCCCGAAGGTGGCACTGGCCCGCAAGAACGACGCGTGGCAGTCCACCACCGCCACCAACGCCAAACTCGATGCAACCAAGACCGGCACACTCGTCAAGCGGCTGGCCCATGCCGACTTCGAATCCGTGGCGGGCCACAAGGGCAAGTTCAGCCTGCCGGCCGGCCCGGCCTTCAAGGTCACCGTCAAGACCGGCGACAAGACCCTCACCTACCACTTCGCCAGCAAACCCGGCAAAAAGACCGCCAAGGACAAGAATCCACAGTCCACCTGGTACCTGACGCGCTCGGACCTCCCCTGGGTGTTCAAGATCGCGCCGTCGCTCGCCGATGATTTCCGAAACGCCAGCGTGGACACTCTCAAGGCGACGGCGAAGGCGGCGAAGACAAGCAAGGCCGACGCAGCGGCGCAAGGCTGATTGCATCGCGTGAACGCCGGCGGGGGCCTCTTCCCCGGCCGGCCGGCGCGGTCGTGTTCGTGCCCGCGAATCAGGGACTGCCTGCCTGGTCGCCTTTCAAGAGGAGCCTGATCCGTTGGCCATTTGCCATAATGCAAGACTGATTCACGGGCCATTATCACGGGGGCCGGGCAATTGCCAGGCCGGCGATCCGGACGGCATGACTGCCTGAATCCGAGGCTGGTGCCACAACCAATTCTCGCCATGCCACGAGCGGTGAAAGAGCCCTTATGTGGCGAGTGCCGCACGGTCTGCGCCAGGCTGACCAACCACTGCGAAAACCTCGCCGCCACCGCCTAACGACGGCGTGTCAGTCCACACGCATCCGGACAAGTGGCATCACGCGTGCTAGAGTCGGACGCATCGTCCACAACCGGAAAGGAAGTTGATGCCATCACGTGCACGATGATGGAATGACACGTGGCGCGTCCGGAGTATGAACAGGCGCCATGGTGTCGCTGCCCGGGGTGGCGTGAACGCAATGCGTCAAATCTCCCTGCAGCAAAGACAACCATGATCGCCGGCGACGTGTGGCCAGCCGATCTGTGATTTCTTCCTTGACGACTTGGGTCGATATATGGAGCGCAAATGATCTAACAAGCACCTTTCAAATACCGTGGATGGGAGTAATGCCATGAGCAATCAGGCAGTAACGGGGCAATATGAGCCGCTTGGGTCATTCGAGGCTGCCGACAGCGGCCTCAAAAAGAATGTTTCATTTACTCAGTTATTATTACTTGGTGTTAGTGCGCAGATTGGTTCCGGTTGGCTTTTTGGCGTCCTTGCCGCAGCCGGCATGGCCGGGCCCGCGGCAATCCTGTCATGGATCATATGTGGGGTTCTCATATTCCTCGTGTCCCTGACGTACCTGGAACTTGGCTCGATGCTGCCCCGTTCAGGCGGAATCGTGCGTTACACCTACCTGACGCATGGCCAGTTTTCCGGGTGGATCATCGGCTGGGCGTACTGGTTGTCAGTCGTCACCATTCCACCGCTGGAAGCCATTGCCACGCTGACCTATATCGGTGGCAAATGGCCCCAGACACACCTGCTGACCACCGTGGATGGCGTTTCCATGCTGAGCTGGCCCACCGGCATCGTGGTGGGAATTCTCCTCATGCTGTTGTTCTTCGTCTTGAATTTCTTCGGCAGCAAACTCCTGGCCGAATCAAACCGGTGGGTCACATACTGGAAAATCGGGCTGCCAACACTGACCTTCCTTGCGCTTTTCTACATTCTGGACAGCAGCAATTTCGGTACCGTCGGCGCCAATGGATTCATGCCCGAAGGCTGGCCATCCGTCTTTCACGCCATCCCGGCATCCGGCATTCTGTTCTCGCTTATCGGTTTCCGCCAGGCATTGGACTACGGCGGCGAGTCACGCAACCCGCAACGTGACGTCCCGTTGGCGACACTTGGCTCCATCGTCGTTCCCGTGCTCATATACACCTTGCTGCAAATAGCCTTCATCGGGGCACTCAACTGGCAATCCATGGGCTTGCAACCGGGTCAATGGAGCCAGCTGGTCCATGGCAGCTGGGCGGACGCACCGCTGTTTCATGCCCTGGACTCGGCCAATCTGGCGGCTTTGGGTGCCATTGGAACCCTGCTCATCATCGACGCGGCCGTCTCGCCGCTGGCAACAGGCTGGGTGTATCTCGGAACGGGCACGCGGACCGGATACGGTTTGTCCGTGCACCGGACCATTCCGGAAATATTCTCGCGCAACAATCGGTTCGGCATCCCGTGGCCGGCGCTGGTCGCCTCGGGTGTTGTCGGCTGCCTGTTCTTCTTTCCCGCGCCAAGCTGGTACAAACTGGTCGGGTTCATCAGTTCTGCCGCCGTGCTGACCTACATCATGGGCGGCGTGGGTTTGCCGGTGCTGCGCCATACCGCGTCATCGCTGAAACGCCCGTTCCGGTTGCCGGCCCACTGGTTCTGGTCTCCGGTTTCGTTTCTTGCCGCCCTGCTGATTTTGTACTGGGCAGGTTTTTCCACGATAACCAACGTGTTTGCGGCGACCTTTGTCGGGCTGCCCCTGTTTACCGGCTATTACGCATGGAAGAAGGGCTGGATGGGCCGCTCGACGGGTACGGTTCTCAGCATCGTGTTCCTGGTGCTGTGGATTTACGTGTGTTCCGCAAGCGGCTGGGTGCTCAGCGACCATCCGGGCGCCGTCGCCGGCGACTGGTCATTCCCGACGTATTTCATCTCCATTTGCGTGCTTATCGTGGCGTACTGCGCCGCGTTGTGGGCGTTCAGCAATCGCGAAGGACGCCAGCACGTCAATGCGACCTCGTGGCTCATCTGGATGCTGCTCGCATCCATGCTCGTGAGTTACTTCGGCGTCTACGGGCCGTTGCCCGAACCGGACCTCGTGTTCCCATGGGGCATCGCGGTGGAACTTGCCGTGGGCATCGTGGCCTACATCTGGGGCATACGCACAGGCTTCGCCACGGAAGAAACGAAGGACATCGTGCGGACGTATGAGCACGATCAATCGCCCAACTTCGAAGCACCGGACCCGGGCGACGCCGT
>CAYOEF010000120.1:0-422 GCA_964402805.1 uncultured Rhodanobacteraceae bacterium
CGGCGATGTCGGCAAGGGTTGCGCGCACTCGCTGCGTGGTTTCGGCGCGCGCGTGCTGGTCACGGAGATCGATCCGATCTGCGCCCTGCAGGCGGCGATGGAAGGCTTTGAGGTGACCACGGTGGAAGACACCCTGGGCACGGCCGACATCTACGTCACTACGACTGGCAACCGCGACATCATCACCCTGGAACACATGCGCAAGATGAAGACGCACGCGCTGGTGTGCAATATCGGCCACTTCGACAACGAGATCCAGGTCGACCGGCTGCAGTCGGCCGACGGCGTCGCGCACACCAACATCAAGCCGCAGGTCGACCGCTACACCTTCGCCGATGGCCACGACATCGTATTGCTGGCCGAGGGACGCCTGGTGAACCTGGGCTGCGCGCACGGCCACCCGTCGTTCGTGATGTCCAACA
>CAYOEF010000120.1:432-7875 GCA_964402805.1 uncultured Rhodanobacteraceae bacterium
TGGACGAGGAAGTCGCGCGCCTGCACCTGGCCCAGATCGGCGTCAAGCTGACGCACCTGACCCAGGCCCAGGCGGACTACCTGGGCGTACCGGTCGACGGCCCGTACAAGGCCGACCACTACCGGTACTAAGGTGCCAACACAAGGTTTCGCTCCCGGCCCGGCGACGGTATCCGTTGCCGGACTCGGGTCCAGATGGTATCTAGGTCTCCAGGCTGTCAATCAGCCACTGCGACAGCGTCTTCGCGTAACTCCTGAACACATACAGGTCGAACACCGTCGCGTCGCGTGCGTGCACGAGGACGGGGACGTCGCGAAACGCCGTGGCCGTGCTGGCCCCAACGGGAAACGCAGCCGGCCCCAGGTCCAGCGCGATACCTCCTTGCAACACATCGCACACGGCCGGTCCTCGGATGCGCAGGCGGCTGCGCGCGTGACTGACGTCGGTCAGTCGAAATTGCGCCTGCACCACGGCGTACGGCGCCAGCACGGCTGCTGCCGGCTCCTGCTCGGAGACCAGCAGCCACTGACCGGCACTGGCGCGCAATACCGTCAGCGACGGGATGGTCAGCTCTGGGGCCGGGTCCGCGTGGCCGCGGCTGGTACACCACACGATGGCTGCCGGTTGCGGCGCCGTGATATGGATCTGGCCGACGGTCACATCCGGCCCCTCGACCGGAAACCGCCGTGTCGCAAACGCATTGCACATGATGTCAGCCACGGAGCTTGTCTCCCTGCGGATCGTGGAACACGGGGGCGGTCACCTCGACCGGCGCCTGTTCGTTCGTCAAGGGCGACACGGCATGGAGGGTCGCACCGGGTCGGATGTCACCACGCACCAGGCCGAGCGCAATCGGGCAGCCCAGAGTCGGGCTGAACGCGACCGACGTGATGTGGCCGCAAGCATCCTGCCGCGTCCCGTCGTACGGCTTGCCCAACAATTGCGCGCTGGCCGGGATGGACGTACTTCGGTCGACCGGCATGAAGCCAGCCAGGGCCGGGCGGCCGGGTTCGGAAAACACCGGCAGTTGCAGTGAGCGAGCGCCCACGAACGTGTGGTCCGGGCGGCACAGGCGTTCCATTCCAAGGTCACGCGGCGTGACCGCACCGTCCACCTCCGCGCCGACCACGACGTGGCCCTTCTCGATGCGCAGGTACTCCATGGCCTCGAGGCCGTAAGGCATCATGCCGTGGTCCGCGCCTGCTGCGAGCAGGGTTTCCCACAGTGCCGTGCCGTAGTCGGCCGGGGTGGCGATCTCGTAGGCACGCTCACCGGAAAAACTCAGCCGCGAGATGCGCACCGCGACGCCGGACAGTTCCGTTTCCAGCACACCCATGTGCGGCAGGGTGGCGTCACCGACGTCCACGCCGGGGAAGACGCCGGCGAGGACGTCCCGGCTGCGCGGTCCGGCCAGCGCAACGACGGCCCACTGGTCGGTGACCGATGTCATGCTGACATCGAGTTCGGGCCAGATCATCTGGTGATAAAACTCCATGTGCGACAACACCGCGTTCGCGTTGCCGGTGGTGGTGGTCATCAGATAGCGCGTCTCGCCGAGCCGGCTGGTGGTGCCGTCATCGAATACGTATCCATCCTCACGCAACATGAGGCCATAACGGACGCGGCCGATCTTCAGGCTTTTCCATCGGTTGACGTACATGCGTTCGAGGAACGTGGCCACGTCTGCCCCCTGGAGCTCAATCTTGCCCAGGGTCGAGACATCGGCAATGCCCACGTTGCGACGTACATTGGTCGCTTCGGCCAAGGCTGCCTCAGCCAGCGTCCGACCATGGTCGCGATAGTACTGGGGGCGCATCCACAACGCGGACGGCACGAACACGGCACCAGCCTGCGCATGCCAGTCATGCATCGGCGTGTAGCGAACGGGGCGGATGCGAACGCCGCTTTCGCGGCCGGCCAGCGCACCCAGCGTCACGGGCGAAAAGGGTGGTCGAAAGGTCGTGGTACCAACCGCTTCGACCGGCTTGTGCAATTGATCGGCCACGAAGCACATGCCGTTGATGTTGCTGGTGCGACCCTGGTCGGTCCCCATGCCAAGCGTGGTGTAACGCTTGACGTGCTCGATGGAGCGATAGCCTTCCCGCAGTGCAAGCGCCAAGTCGGCGGTCGTCACGTCATCCTGGATGTCGACAAACTGCTTGCCGCGTGTGGACACTTCCTCACGGGCAGCCGCCACGAACAGCGAGCGTTCGGGCAGAATGTGCTCGATCGAGGGCAGCGCGGCATCGTCGCCGGGATCGAGCCCGGCTGCCACGCGTCCCGCGTTCCAGCCCTCCGCCATGATGCGCGCCAGGCCTTGCGTGCCATTGCACAACCCGGCCGCATGCAGCCTGGCTCCGGCGCCCGGGCGGCCGGGCACGAACGCGCCCCACTGGCTATCGAACACCACCTCGGCTTCCGGCTGTGCATGCAGGTGCAGCGTCGGCGTCCAGCCACCAGACACGCACACGAGATCGCAGGCGATGTTGCGGGTACCTTGCGGGGTGTGCACTGCGATGCCACGCACACGTTTCGCACCCTTCACGCCAAGCACGCGGGAATCCGCCAGCACCTCGACACCTGCAAACTCGGGCGGGTGGACGCGCGTATCGACGATGACCGCAACCTCGATTCCCGCATCGCGCAAAACACGCGCCGTCGCGTAGGCGCTGTCGTTGTTGGTCGCCACCACGGCGCACTGCCCGGGAACGACGCCGCAGGCGCCGACGTAATGCCGTACCGCACCGGCCAACATGACGCCGGGTCGATCGTTGTCGGCAAACAGCAACGGGCGCTCGATCGCGCCGGTCGCCATGACCGCCCGGCCCGCCTGCACCCGATACAGCAACTGCTCCGGCCTGGCGGGATCCGCCGATGTGGCCACGACGCCGAACAGGCCGCCGCGGTAGTGGCCAAACACAGTCGCGTGGCGTAATACGGTGACGCGCTCATTCGACTCCAGCTCGCGCACAACTCCCGCGATCCACGTCGCCGGCGTTTGGTCGTCGATCTGCACCGGTTCTTCCAGCAAGTTCTCGCCCGGGGTCAATCGTTCGTCGACCAACAGCACGCTCGCTCCGGCACGGCTGGCCGCCAACGCCGCCATGAGACCCGCCGGCCCGGCTCCCGCCACCAGCACATCACAAAATGCGTTGCGTTTGTGATGGCGCACGCCGGCGACATCCACCGGCGCACGCCCGAGCCCTGCTGCACGACGGATGTAGGGCTCGTAATGCTTCCACCCGTTGCCCGGCCCCATGAAGGTTTTGTAATAGAACCCGGAGGCCAGAAACGGCGCGGCAAAACGCGCGACCGAGCCGAAGTCGAACGCTACGCTAGGCCAGCAGTTCTGGCTGCGCGCAACGAGGCCGTCGAACAGGGCAATCTCGGTGGCGCGAATGTTGGGACGCCGTGCAGCACCGATCTCCAATTCGACCAGCGCGTTGGGTTCCTCGATCCCGGCACTGAACACGCCACGCGGCCGGTGGTATTTGAAACTGCGGCCCACGAGATTGACGCCGTTGGCCAGCAGCGCCGAGGCCAGCGTGTCACCGGCGTACCCCTGATAGCGCCGGTTGTTGAAGGTGAAATCGAGGACGCGGTTACGGTCGACCAGTTGTCCGCCCTCGGGACGTCGCCACCGCTGCGTCATGCTGCTTCCTCGATAGCCTGGGCCTGGTCGCCGGCACCCAGGACCTGCTGGGTGGACGTATCGCGCACCACCTTCATCCAGCGCCGGCAACCATTCGCATGTTGCCAATACTCGATATGCGGACCGGCCGGATTGCGGTGGCGATAGAGATAGTCTGTCCAGTCCGTGTCGTTGCTGGTCATGGGGTCGCTGGGGCGCGGGTTGCTGGCGTCGCCGCCATAGGAAAACTCGGTATAGGGGCGGTTCCCGCAATAAGGGCATGGGATGGTGAGCATCAGTGGTACATCCACGGGTAGGGGCCGTGGCTTTCTTCGGCCACGACGTGGCCGGTGGCAAACCGGTCCAGTGAAAACGGGCGTGCAAGCGCCGGGGTGTCGTCCTCAGCAATCATGCGGGCAAACACGTCACCGACGCCGGGGGTGGCCTTGAACCCGCCGTAACACCAGCCGGTGTTGAGATAGAGTCCCTCGATTTCCGTCTTGGACAGAATCGGGCTGCCGTCGGCGGACATGTCGACCGTACCGCCCCAGGTACGCATGAGACGCAGTCCGGCGAACGACGGAAACAGGGACAGACAGCACTCCACCACCCGCTCGATCGAGGTCAGATTGCCGAACCGGCTACACGAGTCGTAGCCGTCCAGATCTCCGCCCATCACCAACTCGCCCTTGTCGGTCTGGTTGATGTAGAAGTTCAGGGCCCCATGGGTGACCACGGTGTTGAGGACCGGCTTGACCGGCTCGGTGATACATGCCTGCAGCAGATGGTTTTCGATCGGAAGCAACATGCCGACCGTTGCCGCCAGGTCCGAGGTTCCGCCAGTTGCGGCAAGCGCCACCTTCGCGGCATGGATTACGCCCCGAGTTGTCCTGACACCCGTAACACGCCCGCCGGCCGTCTCGATGGCTTCGACTGGACAGTGCTGGACGATGTCCACGCCCAGTCTTGCGGCAGCCCGCGCATAGCCCCAGGCCACGGCATCATGCCGCGCAATACCCGCACGGCGCTGGATCATGCCGCCGTAGACCGGGTAACGCGCATCGGGATGCGTATCGAGCGCCGGCACCAGACGCCGGATCGCCTCGACATCCAATAGTTCCGCCGCCACGCCGTCGACAGCCATGGCATTGCCCCGGCGCACCATGGCGTCCCACTGCGCAGCGCCGTGCGCCAGGTTGAGCACGCCGCGCTGGCTGAACATCACGTTGAAATTGAGTGCATGGCTCAGGCCTTCCCACAGCGATAACGCACGCTCCGTGATCGCGCGACGGGCCGCGTTTTCATAATTGGAGCGCACGATGGTCGTATTGCGGGCGACGTTGCCGCCGCCAAGCCAGCCCTTGTCGATCACCGCCACGTTGGTCACACCGTGCACGCGCGCCAAATAGTAGGCCGTCGCCAGGCCATGGCCACCGGCGCCGATGATGATCACGTCGTAATGGCGCGCCGGCGTCGCATCGGGGAGCGCCCGCGGCCAGTGGCGTTGCCGCGAAAGCCCGTGTCGCGCCAGACTGAGAAATGAATATTCCTGCATCGTCGATTAGCCCAGTACCGCGTCCAGAAACTGCTTCATGCGTGCGCTTTGCGGGTTGGCCATGACTTCCCGGGCAGGGCCCTGTTCGACAACCTTTCCGCCATCGAAAAAGCAGACCCGGTCGGCAAACTCCTTGGCGAAACCCATTTCATGCGTGACCATCAGCATGGTGACTGGGTAGTCCTCGCCGATCTTGCGGATGGTGTTCAGGACCTCCCCGACCAGCTCGGGATCAAGCGCAGACGTCACCTCGTCGAGCAGCATGACGCTCGGACTCATCGCACACGAGCGCGCCAGCGCCACCCGTTGTTTCTGCCCGCCGGAAAGCTGCGCCGGCCGGTGTCCGTACTTGTCCGCAAGCCCAACCATATCGAGCAGTTCACGCGCGCGGCGGACGGCCTCCTTGCGTTTGACGCCGAGCACGCGAATGGGACCCTCGGTGACGTTCTCGATCGCCGTCATGTGCGGAAACAGGTTGAAATGCTGAAATACCATTCCCACCTTGCCACGCACCTTGCGGATATGGGCCTTGTCGGCAGGTACCCGACGGCCGTTGCGTTGCATGTGGTAGAGCATTTCCCCTTCCACATAAATGTCTCCGGAATCGGGCCGTTCGAGTGTCATGAGCAAACGCAACAAGGTCGACTTACCGGAGCCGGACGGGCCGATGATGGCCACGCGCTCGTTGCGCTCCACGCGAAAGTCAAGCGCATCAAGCACCGTCAGGTTGCCGTAACGTTTGGTCACCTGCTCAAACTTGACCATCGGCATGGCATCGTTGTTGTCAGGCATGGTGCTGTGGCTCCCAATGACGGGCAGTGATCACTCAGCCGAGAATTTTTCGCCGCAGCCAGTTCTCGGCGCGCCGTATTCCGGCGGCCGCCACCAGGCTGAGCACCAGGAAGAACAGTCCAACGAGCGTGATCGGCTCGATGTAACGGAAATTGTGCGAGCCCACGTTCAAGGCTTCACGCATCACCTCGACAACGGCGATGGCCGACAGGATCGGGGTCATCTTCAACATGTCGAGCAAATAGTTGCCCAAGGCCGGAACGATGGGTGGTAGTGCCTGCGGAACAATGATGTCCTTGTACACGTGGATCGTACTGAGGTTGAGCGACGTTGCCGCTTCCCACTGACCGCGTTCGACTCCATCCAGTCCGGCCCGGTAAACCTCGGAACAGTAGGTTGCATAATGAACGCCAAGCCCTATGGTTCCGGCTACCAGGGCGGACATGGTCACGCCATAGGCGGGCAGCGCAAAAAACAGGAAGTAGATCTGTATGAGAGGTGGCGTACTGCGGACCGCCTCGATGAAGCCCGCGGTCGGTACTGAAACGAGCCGGCTGTGTGCACGACGCAGCAACGCAAGTGCAAGGCCAAGCACCATGGCGAGTATGAAGCCGAACACGGTTGCCTTGATGGTGATGCCGATGGCCGGGACCAGGTCCGGCAACACACTCCACGCATACCCCCAGTTCCACAATTCGTGCATCACGCTCCCCCTCGCATCAGCCCGCGACCGGCGTACCGTTCAAGAAACCGCATGAATACGGTCAATACCAATGCCATCGCCAGGTAAATCAAGAGGGTGAGTCCGAAAATCTCGGCTGTCTGGAACGTGCGGTTATTCAACTGGTGCGCCTGGAAAGACAACTCCGTGATCGTTATGAGCGAAAGCAGCGAAGTGTCCTTGAGAAGCTCTATGTAAAGGTTCCCCATGGGTGGGATCATGTTGGGAATGGCCTGGGGAATGATCACGCGACGCATCGCCTGCCATTTCCCCATGTTGATGGATGTGGCTGCTTCGTATTGGCCCGGTGGAACCGCCTGAATGGCGCCACGCACAACCTCGGCGCCATAGGCGCCTATATTGAGTCCCATCACGAGCCAGCCCACCGTGAACGGGGACAGGCGGATTCCAAAGTACGGCAGCACGAAGAACAGCCAAAACATTTGCACCAGCTGTGATGAACCGCGGAAAAACTCGATGTAGGAGACACCGCAATAACGAACCGGTCGACAGTCGGACAATCGCATCAACGCGGAAACGAACGCTATTGCCGTGGCCAATGGGATGGCAATGATCGTTATCTTCGCGGTGATCCACGCGCCGGAGAGAAGCACTGGCAAGAACTGTGTCAAGGATTGCTCCATAACAGGCCCTCCGCGGGCGGCCACGGCACAACGAGCGCGACCGGCCGGTGGTGCGCGGCGACAGGGAAGCGGTAACCGCCACGACAACCCGCATCGCCAC